>CAIXWQ010000360.1 GCA_903923175.1 uncultured delta proteobacterium
GCCAAAGGCATCAATCCTCTCTTCATCGGCAATCCCGGTACTGGCAAGACCTTCCTCGCGCGTGCGCTCGCCTTCCGCGCCTGCCAGGCCAATCGTCGCGTCATCGTCGTCCCCGCGCCGAAGCTCCTCAACGAACTGCACGGCGCCGAGCTACACGGCGCCCTCGAGAAGCGGATCCACCGCTATGTCCGCGCCGATCTGCTCGCCATCGACGACTTCGCGACGCTCGCCATGGACGCCGCCCAGGCCAAGCTCGCCTTCCAGGTCATCTCCGAGCGCTACGACCACCGACGCTCGACCATGATCACCACCAATCGCCTCTTCAAGGACTGGACGAAGGTGTTCCCCGATCCGCTCAACGCGCAGGTGATCGCCGAGAGGCTGACCGAGCGCGCCGAGGTCTTCGTCATGAATGGAAAGGGCTATCGCGACCCGAAGATCGGCTGAACGACTCCGGAACGGATCCGCGCCGACTCGCGGAAGATGGCGTGCGGTAGCGCCGCGGCGTCGGGCCTGAGCACGGCTCGACGGTCGCGACGAGGGTGGGGCCGATCCGTCCGCTGATCAGCGGGTGGTCCCCTGGTCCCCGGTGATCGAGATGATTCTGGGACCCGGGGCGGCCGGTGGCGACACTCGAGGAAGTTGAGCAACGCGCGGCAAGTATCCTCGAGGTCGAGGTCGCCGCGGAAGCAGCGAGGTGATCGTCGGACAGGGAACGTCCGGTGCGCCAGACCGCCGGCGGGCGATCGGGCAAGCTCCGACAGATGCCACAACTGGTCGACTCAGAAGCCGCGCATGACGCGCGCACGGGCGACCTTGCGCTCGCGTTCGCTGGCCTTCCCGACCGAAGGCTCCGGCTTCGCAGTTGGGCGCGGGGGCTCGTGCTCGAGGCTGACGACGGCGACGGCTGGCTGCCGGAGCCGCTCGATCCCGGCGCATTTCTTCGTGCGTCTTCAGCCCGTTCACCGGAAGGCCCGATTGCAGCGTTTGTCAGGGAGATCCCCTCTGGTGTGCTGGAGCTCGCAGCCGCCGCAGGCCCATACGAGCTGACCGCGCTCCGCCTTCTCCGCATTGGCGCGGCTGCGACCGAGCTCGCGACGTCGGCTCCGAACCTATTCGCGCTGTTGTGCCTCGCGGTGGGCGCCGGCGAGCTCGAGCTCGCGGCCGGCGTGGATCTCATCACGGCCCCCAGAGCCACGATCCTGCACCGATGCGCGGGGCTCTCCGGTGGTGGCGGGACGCTACGGGCACTCGAGAGCCTTCGCTTCGAGCGGTTCGGCGTCGAGGAGCGGCGCGTCGTCATCGAGGCGCTGTCGTCCGAGACGATCCTGCGCCTGCTTCGGCGTCGGCCGTCCACGCGTGTGACGACGGTGCGGCGACTGCTTCGCTTCCGCGGCTGGAATGAAGCTCGCTGGCTACCCGAGCTGAGCACGACGTCGGATGAGGGACTCGACCAGTTTGGCGTCGCGCGCAAGCTCGCGGAGGACTGCGAGGCGCTCGCCGCTGCGCTGCGAATCCCAGACGGGCGCCAGGCCATTGCACGAGCCGCGAGCGTCGCCGCGCTGCAGGCACTCCACGACCGATGGGATGCGCGGCACCGACACGAGGTACTCGCGGTCGTCACGCTCCAGGACGAGCGCGGGCCCGTGCCGCTGCCGGAGCCTGGCATCGCATTCGCGGAGGATCCGCGCTTCCGGGTGCTCCGCACAGTCGGCGCGGTTCGGGCCGAGGGGCTCACGATGCAGCATTGCGCGGCCTCGTACCTCGAGCGGTGTGAGCAGGGCGTCTGCGCGCTCGTGCACGTCGTCGATCCGCCGGCGACGCTGGAGGTCCGCGTGCGCGATGGCCGGGCGTTCGTCGCGCAGCTGAGAGGGCCACGGAACGGCGAGGTGACGGCGGAGTGCGCCGCGGCCACGGCGGCGTGGGTCGCGAGGGCGCGGGTCGAGAGGGAGTGAGTGTGCCCTATTGGGCGTTTGCCTGAACGCGCCGGGGGCCGGGCCCTGAGGGATTCGAGACGAGCTTTTACGGCTCCTCCCGAACCACCGCCACCGCCACATCGTCCATCAGGTCCCCCGAGACGGTACGCACGCACGCGACCAACGCGCACGCCGCCGCCGTCAGCGACAACCCCCGGCCCGCGGCGCAGATGACGTCAGACCGCGCGAAGTTGAACAGCCCGTCGGAGCCGACGACGAGCGTCCCCCCGAGCGGGCCTCGCGCGAACGGTATCGGCACCGCCCTTCCGCTCCCGATCCTCAACTTCCGCCGTTGGTCCCCGGTGAGTTCATCGAACCCCAGCTCGTCGATGATCCAAGCGCCGCTGTCGCCGCAACTCGCGCCGTAGACCCCATCCTCCGTGAGGACCACCAGAACGGCGGTGGTCTGCCCAGCCAGGGGCAGACGCTCGACGTTGTCGTCGATGCGCCGGAGCAGTGCGACGACCCCCTCGACCGTCAGGACCGCCCGTGCGTCGTCGACGAGATCCTCCTCAACTCCCCGCAGGACCGCGTCCGCGGCGACGTCACCGCCGGGGATACCACCGGCGCCGTCCGCGACAAGGACGACGAGGCCACCGGGCAGCCTGTGAACGAGGACTCGGTCCTGCGTTTCGCCATGCCCGCGGGGGCTGGCGCCAGCGGTGGCGACGTGGAGCTGCATGCGGTTCACGAACGCCTGGGTCGAGCGGCGCGTTCCTAGAGCGCGAACGATGGCGCTGCTGCTCGACGGCGGCGGGCGGCGCGTGCGTCCGGCGCCCAAAGTCGGCTCTCTCAGCCGCAACAGCCGCAACATGGTCGATTTCGATGTTCATTCGCGATCGCCCGCAACACCCCGAGACGACTTGCTCTACGGCGGCAGGCCGACAGGAGGACGAATCGCCAGCTCAGGGTCCCAAGCGCCAGCCGTGCTCCCAACTCCACCCGCGAGGGCCCGTTCACGCTTCGGAAGGGGTAGAGCTGGCTTAGCAAAAGTCACCGCGCGACACGCGTCTCGACTCGTGGGATACGCGGCGCGTCAGAAGCTGTCGCACACGGCCCGATCCGGACCGCTGTGGCGGGCGTCGGCGCTACGCTTCGATGGAGGGCCGACGGAAATGACCATCAAGCACTTCGTGTTCGTGCGGCACGGTCGGACCGACAAGCAAGGGAACGATCCCGCGCTCACCGCCGTCGGTGAGCAGCAGGCTCGCGCGGCAGGGGCGTTCCTGCGCGACGCTGGGGTTGTTCCTGATCTGGTGCTCACGACCAAGAAGAGGCGCACGAAGGAGACCGCCGCGGGGTTGCTCGCCGAGCTGGGCCGCCCCGAGACCCCGACGCGGGCGACGGAGGGTGGCTTCGCGAAAGGGAAGTCGAGCCTGGAAGATTGGCTAGCGAAGAACGCCAAAGGGGACGCCCAGACGGTCTTGTTCGTAGGGCACCACTCGTCGCAGGGGTATTGCGCGAGCGAGCTCTCGCCGGATCTGGGGATCGACGAAGAGTCGCGAGTGGCGCTCGTCTACGAGCGACGGGCTGCAACCGAGTGGAAGCTGGTGGCGTCGTGGGTGGCAAACGAGCTGGTATGAGTCCACGAGCCCGAGGGCTCGAACCACGCGCGGCAGATGGAGCGTTCTCGGCCCGTCCGGCGTCGACGCGATTCGACAATTCGCGCCGGGATCAACGAGTCCGGACCACGCGCCGCACCCGCTCGGCAATCGGAGCGACGCGCGTCGCGAAGTAGCTCGCCTCGACCTCCTCCTCGCCGATCGCAGGATCGACCTCGTCGCCGGCCCAGCAGCCGAACACTTCGACCGGGCCATCCGCGAGCGCCGCGGTCACGATCGCTCGCAGCCGCTCACGCCCGCGCTGCTCCGCCTCGAACTCGCTGCGCTCCTCCTGGGTGAGCGCCCCGAGCAGCGGCATGATCTCGTCGACGAGCTCGAACCCCTGCCATTCGAATTCGCCGGAGTTGAAGCCGCAGCCGCAGCCCTCGTGCGAGCCGACGTAGGCGACGTGCGGAAACGAGAAGCGCGCACGAACCGCCGCCCCCTCGGGCACGGGCTCCACGCGGTGGTAGCCGTGGACCGGATCGGGCTCCTGCGGGTTCGCAAGGCTGTGCGTGGGGATTGGCTGCGCCGAACCGAGCCAGACCATCAGGCACATGCGGCGGGATTCTCCACCGAGACAAGCTGATCACTGCGTCCAGATCGCGCAACGGTAACCACCAGCCCCCGCGGACCGACTCACCCACCGTGACCCTCGACTCAACCCACGCTAGCCGCGCCACCGCCGACGATCTCGCGCAGATCGCGGCCCTCGTGTCCGCCCACGCGACGCTCGAGGACGTCACGCGGTGGGCGCTCTCTCAGGTGCCGCCGCGCGTCTTCACAAAAGCGCGCAGCGCCGCGGAAGGCGGTGTCGTCGAGGGAAAGGGGCCCGGCTTCGACGTCTTCGTGCAGGACGAGTTCACGCACGACGTCGTCGTCCCCTACAACGCGGCCGGCGAGCTCTTCCTCGTCTACGACGCCACCTGACTCGGCGGCATCACGGCGGTCGCCGTGTGGGACCATCGACCCACCGCGCGCGAGGTGCTCGACGCGCGGCTGGCGGCTGGCTGGGCGCCCGTTGCGACCGGAATGAACGGCGGCGATCGGGTGCTGGGGTTCGCGTGCGCGGTCAGCCGTCAGCGGGCGTGAGCTGGAAAGGGATCGGACCTCGGCGCCGGGCGCAATTGGGTCTTCTACACGTCGCCTCGTCCAAGTAGCCTCCATCCGTCAGCGATCCTCGTCTGCGCGCCTGCGCGGAGAGCTGGGGAGTGGTCGATCTCGCCGAAGCGCCGTACCCGTACGGCGATGGACGCCGTGCGTGACCGGCTCCGGCCTGGTCCTCTCGGCGCATGGCGAGACACCGAGCAGACTGGTGGCAGAAGCGAGTGGACGAGATCACGCGCGGCGGCGACGCCGAGGCGATCGCCC
>CAIXWQ010000361.1 GCA_903923175.1 uncultured delta proteobacterium
CCTCCTACCGCATCCACATCGCCGCGCGTCACACCGCCGCGACGACTCGGTGCGGGAGGGGGCGCTGCGAGGCGGCGCGGGGCATCACGCAGGCGGCGCGGAGAGCGGGGGATTTGGGGCGGAGAGGGCGAGCGTTAACAGTCCGCGGTCAGCTCCGCGAGCCGCGCGTTGAGCGCGCCGAGGCTCGTGAACACCTCGTTGCGGATGCGTGCGAGCAGCCACCGCTCCGCAATCTGCACGCCGACCTCGACCTTCGCCTTGTCGCGCGGCGAACGCGGCCGCGCAGGCAGGATCGTCGTGCCGTAGTGGCGCGCCAGATCGCCAGTCGTCCGCTGGATCGACGGGTCGTACCGGCACGCCTTGACCACCGCGCTCTTGAGCTGGTCGGGCACGATCGCGCGGGGCACGCCGCCGATGAAGTCGATCGCGCGCGAGACGCTCGATACGAACTCGGCGACCTGCTGCGTGCGCGACGCCTCGGCGTAGGTGTAGTTGGACGCGCCGAGCACGGCGACGAACACCTCGACCTCGACGACCTCGCGCGTTTGCGGATCGACGAGCTTCGCCTTCATGCCGGAGTAGTCGACGAAGAGCTTGTCGCCCGCGAGGTGCGTCTGGCGCATCACCGGCGAGCGCCGCTTCACCCACTCGCGATACCGATCGCAGAACGCCGTGTACCGCAGCCCGTCGGGGTGTGCGCCGAGGAACTCGACGTGGAGCAGAGCGAGCGTCACGCCCGGCCGCCGCATCTCCAGGTGCACCGCCGCGCAGTCCGGCTCGGGACGCACGACCAGAGGCGGCGCCTTCGGGTAGAGCCGCGCGTCGAGCTCCGCGTCGCTCAGCGCCTCGATGCTCTCGGCGTCGAGCCCGAGTGCGCGCGCGTCCAAGCACACGCTGCCGACCTTGCCCGCGCTGACGCGTACCGACGCCGCGACCTCGCGATGGCTGCGGCCAAGCACCAGCTTCTGCCGCAGAATCTCTCTCAGGACGTGCATCTCGAGTCTCTCGGTGGCCATGGCCGCCACGTAGGCGGAGACCGTCGGAGACCCGTCGACTTTGTCGCGGCGCGTCGTGAACCCGCCTGCCCGGCGGGGTGATCACGATGCGCCGAAACCGGTGATCACGATGGCGCGTTTTTGGTGATCACGATGCGGCGTTTTTGGTGATCACGATGGGCCGGCGCGCGCACACGCGGTATACCCCCAGTTGATCGACGGCCATTTCGCCGCGTAGTAGGCCCATGACCATGCGCTTCGTCTTCGTCCGACACGGCCACTACGACCACGGCACCAACCCCGACCAAGGCCCGCTCACCGAGCACGGTGAACGGCAGGCGCGGGAGGCGGGGGAGTACCTCCGCGACGCAGGGATCGTGCCGGACTTCGTCGTCACGACGCGCACAGTGCGGACGCGGCAGACGGCGCGGTTGCTACTCGCAGCGATGGGGCGCGGGGAGCAGGAGAGCCAGCGGCTGAAGATGGGCGGATTCACGATCGGCGGCCAGAACTTCGACGCGAAGGTGGCCGAGTGGCGCGGGCTGGCGCCGACGCCGCCCGAGACGCTGCTCTTCGTGGGGCACGAGCCGTCGCAGGACGCATGTCAGAAGCGGTCGCCGGGGCTCGCGCTGCCGAAGGGGACGCACGGGGCGGTGGTGGTGTTCGAGCGCGAGGGGGACGGGGACTGGCGGGTCGTACGGAGCTTCGGCGGCAGCGCCCCGTGATCGGCGCTTTCGCCTGCCGCGCAGCCGGCGCTCGGCGCGGCGCCGTGCGACGTACGGTTCCCCCGGAGGAGGCGAGATGGCGAAGTGGATCATCCTCAATCTCGGCGTGACGCTCCCGGCCTTCGAGGCGAACGGGTTCCCGAAGTGGGTCGACGATGGCGCGTTCCCGCTCGGTGAGGTGGTTCCCGAGGGGAAGCTCGAGGGGCGAGTGATGGTCTACGTCGCCAACTCGGAGCTTCAGGAGGACGCTGCCTACAACTACATTGGCGCGCTGTACGAGCCCTACGTCGACGTCGAGGCGAATGAGATCCGATTTCCCGGCTGGACGACGTTCACGCCGGTCGTGACCGGCCTCGCCGGAGACGACTCGCCCGCGAACGCCGAGCACCTCCCGAAGGCGAAGTTCAGGTACCTCACGGAGGCCGCGGGCAAGCGAGTGCTACGCGAGGGGTATCGGCGGACGTTCCGGCTGGCCGACGGGCTCGTGGACACGCTGCCGGGGTTCGCGGCGGAGCACGGACGCACCGAGGATCAGGTCGTGGAGGAGGCGCTGCTGGACTACTTCGAGAAGAATGGGTGGGAGGTCTATTAGGTAGTCGCGGAACTCTTGATGGCGCCCGATCCTCTCCTCTTCGTCGGCTCCGATCCGTCACTGGAAATCTCTCGGAACGTCTCTACGGTGTTCAATATTCCGAATTGAACACGCGGCGTGGTGCTCGTGTTCGAGCGTTAGGCGCCTGCGTCGGGCAGATGGCGCGAAGCCTCGGGTGAGGGGGCCGCGAGCGCCTATTCCGGCGACTGTCTGGCGGAGACTCGGCCGAAAATGATGGCAGCGGCAACCTGCGCTTCCGGGTGACGACTCTGCCAGACCCCGCACCTCGCCTATGCAGGGCAAGGCCCAGACGGGCAAGGCGCGGTGCGCCCCAACGCGCAGACGAATCGAGCCCTCGGCGCGACGGGCGCAAAGGCCCTACACCGCCGAGCGTCGAGCTCGCTTCTTCGTTGCAGGCAGCGAGGCGATCGGCATTGGGAGTTGCGGCGGCGCGAGCGTCGCATAGAGATCGAAGAGGTGTTCGACCCGATCGCGGTCTTTCAGGAACTTCTCCGCCCGGTAACACCGATCAACCGCTCCATCTAGCGCCGCATGCGCCTTCACGAGCCGGGCCGGCATCGCGAGGGGGTCGTAGAGGTCGGCGAGAGTGCTGTCCGGGAAGGCTTCCCGGGCGTCGAGCACCTCCTGTGCGCGGGCCTCGACGAGGCCCCTTTGTTTGGCCTCAACATCGGCAGGCCAAGGGAAGTTGTTGTAGACAATTCCAGCTGAATAGCGGTAGCGCGACTCAAGTCGCCCGCACACCGCACCGACCCACGCCATGTGCATCGCGGAGGTGAGAACGCCGAAGTGCCAGAGCGAGGCGTTCGCTACGACATATATCTGATTGGACGCTATTACCTTCGATTCGACATATGCGATCGGTATGTACCGGCGACCTTCCGACGACGTTGTCGGAACGGCGAGGTAGCGCGTGTTTGGCTGACGCATCTCTGCAAACCGCGCTGGGGTCGCGGCC
>CAIXWQ010000362.1 GCA_903923175.1 uncultured delta proteobacterium
CGAGGCCGCGCTCGCGGAGCTCGAGGTGCTGGTGCGCCACGCGGCTCTAGGCGACGGCGGCGCGCGCGACGTGCTGGTGGCGCACGCGTTCCTGCGCGTGACGCGCGACGAGCTTCCCCTCGACGCGCTGCTCGCGCTCGCCGCCGAGCGCGGCCATCGACGCGCGGCGCGGCTCTTCCGCCACGACGGTCCGCTTCGCACGATGGGCGCGCACGGCCGGCTCCCCGAGCCGATCGCGCCGGTGTCGAGCGTCTATCGCTTCGAGGCGACGATGCACGATCCGCGGCTGGGGCGCCTCGGCGCGCAGCTGCGCGCGGTCGATCTGCGCGAGCGGCTGCTGCGCGATCCGCGCGCCGACGTGGTGCTGCACCTGATCTCGCACGACGCGCTCTCGCTCGCGGACGTGGTGCGAATCGCGGCGCGCCGCCCCTCGACGCCGGCGATCGCGCGCACGATCGCGGCCTCGCGCTGGCTCGGTCACCAGCGCGTGCGCGAGGCGCTGGTGTGCAACCCCTACGTCGAGACGTGGCTGTCGCTGGTGCTGCTACCGACGGTGCGTCGAGGCATCTGTCGTGGCGCGCACGTCGATCCGGAGCTCGCGCGGTTCGAGGCGGAGCTGCGCGAGCGCGAGGCGCCTACGTCTTCGCCGCGCCCTCGCCCACGAATGCGAGCGTCGCCTCCCACTCGATGGCGTCCGCGACGGTGAACGCGCCGAGCGGCGCCTTCACCTCGGCGAGCCCGAACGCCTTCATGGAGACGTCGCCCTTCGCGCGCAGCTCGACTCCGCCGCGCGCGTCCCGGAACTCGACGAGCGCGAGCGCGTTCTGGCCGCGCGCGCCGACGGTGAGCTCGAGGTCGCCGCGCGACAGCTTGCCGGTGGCGACGACCACGACCTCGCGCACGCCGGCGAAGACCTCCTCGCGCAGGCGCTTCTCGATCAGCTCCATCTCCCAGCCGGCGAGCGCCGCGGCGTCGGGCTTCCCCTTCTTGATCGAGCCGACGACCTTGATGCCGTCGACCGGCACCGACAGGCGCCCCTTCCACGTCTCGCCGTCGCGCTCGCCCTCGCCCGAGACGCGCTCGCAGCGCAGCTCGAGGTCGTGCGCCAGCTTCGAGAAGAGCCCCTTCGCGCGGGTGCGGAGGAGGAGCGTGCTCGCCGTGGGGTCGAAGGTGAAGTGGGCCACCTGCAGAGGATAGAGCTGCGTCGGCGCGCCGCCCACCGGCTCCGAGCGCCTGCGCGCGCTCACGCCGAAGATCGTCCGGTAGGCTCGTGCGTCCAACCGCGATGCGCCTTCGCCGACCGACCCTCGCCGTGCTGCTCGCGCTCGCGGCCTGTCGTCGCGCCGCGCCCGACGCGCAGATCTCGCGCGATCCGGCGATCGCCGACGCGAGCTCGCCGCCGATCGACGCCGCGCCCCCCGCGCGCCTTCCGTCGGAGGGCCCGGTGGCCCGCGTCGCCCGCCACGGCGTGCTCGTCGATCAGCGCGAGGGGCGCGTGGTCGCGACGCTCTCGAAGGGGATGCCGGCCTACGAGACGAGCGACGCGACGGCGGCGTACCTCGCGGGGAGCGACGGCGTGCTGCGCTTCTACGATCTCGCGATGGGGCTCGAGCGCTCGATCACCAGGCTCGGGTTCGTGCCGCGCGCGGGGAGCGACGACGAGACGTCGATCTACCTCCCGCACGACAAGGAGCTCGCGGTGCTGACCAAGCGCGACGGCTCGCTCCGGACCTGGCGCTTCGGCGCGAACGTCGCGCAGGCGGTCTCGCTCGGGGCGCGCGTCGTGGTGCGGCTCGGCGATCGCGAGGTCGAGATCGTCGACGTCGCGAGCGGCGCCACGGTGACGCGCGCCACGCTCCCTTTCTCGCTGCTCGGCTGGAAGTCGACGCTCGTCGCGGACCGCGCGCACGGCGGCTTCTGCGCGGTCGGGCACGACGCCACGCCGCTCGAGATCGCCTGCTTCGACGCGGCCGGCGCCGTTCGCTACCGCAAGACGCTCGGCCTCGGCAAGCCGGGCGATCCGACCGGCTCGAGCTACCAGCTGCGCGCGGTCGGTCCGCGCTACGTGCTCTTCGGTACGCTCTTCTTCGGCAGCGGCGTGCGGCGCGCGGCGGTCGTGCGCCTCTCCGACGGCGTCGAGATCGCGCGCGTCGAGGAGGAGATCGCCGCGGTGATCGAGCGCGACGACGGCAGCCTCGAGGGGCTGCTGGCGACGCAGCCGGAGGTGAAGCTGGTGGAGCTCTCGGGCAAGACGCGCTGGAGCGCGGGGAAGCTCGCGCCGTACGACGAGGGGGCCTCGGCGTTCGCGCGCGACGGGCGCGTGTTCGCATCGATCTACCCGCCCATCTCGAGCGGCTCGGCGCTGTACGCCTTCGACGCCGCGAGCGGCAAGCTCGCCTGGAAGGGCGACGTCGAGCGGCTGCCGATCGCGCACAGCGAGTACTTCAACGAGACGACGCTCTCCTGGTTCGAGGGGAACGTCGTGCTGCGCGGCGAGGAGTCGTCGGTGTCGACGTTCCAGCTCTTTCGCGCGAGCGACGGCAAGCGACTGCTCGCCGACTCGCGCCACACGTGGTGAGGCGCGAAGGAGCCGCGCCCGCGCCCGCTACTTGATGACGACGTCGACCGGCTTCACGTTGCCGGCCCGATCGACGCGCGCGAGCCACGTCCCCTTCGGCGTGACCACGACGAGCACGGCCGTCGCCCCGACGGGGAAGAGCTGGAAATCCGAGAGCCAGCGCGTGGTCTGCACGGCGCCGTCGCTCACCCAGTCGTCGAAGAGCACCTGCGCGCCGGTGTTCGCGATCGCGCGCGGCTCGGCCACGCGCAGCCGCACGCCGCCCCGATCGGTGGTGCGATCGATGGTCGCGACCACGCCGTCGAGCCACGCCGAGGAGCGGCGATCGCCGTCGGGGAGCTTGGCCTCGTCGGACTGGCACGCCCCGGCGAGGCAGCGCGTGACGCGCACGCCCCCCTTGGCCGACGACGTGAGGCCGACCTCGGCGCCGTTGCAGGTGAAGCCCTCGAAGTACGAGACCGTCGCCGGCGTCGTCCACTTCGCGCCGGGGGCGGGGAGCGTCGCGAGCTTCCAGGAGTAGTCGTCGCGCACGAGCGTGGTGACGGCCCCCTTCGAGGTGCAGCTCGCGAAGTGATCGTTGTCGCCGACGTTGGTCCACGCCTCGACCGCGCCGATCTCGACGGCGGGGCCGATCACCTCGGCGCCCGTCGGCAGCAGCGACTGCGCGAAGAGCTTCGGCTCGCCCTGCGCGCTCAGCCCGCGCGAGAGCAGGAAGCCCGGCGCGACGCCGAGCGCATAGTAGAGGTTCTCGTTGGCGACCTTGCCCGGGAGCTCGACGACGCTGGTCAGCGGGGCCTCCTTCGTCGCGCCGCCCGCGCCGCCCGCGCCGCCCGAGACGCGCGTCACGAAGAGCTTCTTCTTGTCCTTGTCGTCGTTGTGGTAAGCGACCGAGAAGGCGACGCCGTCCTTGCGGACGTAGCCCCAGCCGAACTTCTCGTCCTTCAGCACCGCGGCGCTGGTGTCGCTGCGCAGGATGCCGCCGCTCGCGAGATCGCCGAACGCGAGCAGCGGGGGCGCGCCGTCTTCGCGCGGCTCGATCAGGCGCGGCTCGGAGCCCATCGCCACGACCTCTTTCGAGAGCTTGCGGCACTCGACGTCGCCGACCTCGTCGGGCACCACGCAGAGCAGCGGCTCGGGGCCGACCGCCGCGTCGACCACGACGAGCGCGAGATCGCGGTGGCGGTGCATCTCGCGCTTCATCGACTTCACCGGCACCTGCCCCGTCGAGAGCGGCTTGTGCGCGGTGAAGTCCGTGAGCTGCAGCCTCGGCTTCGCGGGCTCCGGCGCGGCGGTCACGTCGCTCGCCTTGGTCGCCGTCCAGCCGCCGTCGGCGGCGGCCTTCCACACCTCGTCGAGCGGCGCGCTCACGTCGGCGAGGCGCGCCTCGCGCGTGTTCGCCACCAGCAGCTTCTTGAGCTCGACCGCCTTCTGCGCAAGCGCCTCGGCCGAGGCCTTCACGCGCCCGCCGTCGGCCGCCTTGGTCTGCAGCTCGGCGACGTACTTCACGCAGCGCTCGGGCCACGCCTCGGACGCGCCGCCCGGGAGCTTGGTCGGCTCCTCCTCGGCGACGGCGATCTGCACGCGCCGGAAGCGCACGCTCGCCTTGTCGCCCTGCGCGATCGGCTCGCCCACCACGCAGGTCGACAGGCGGCTCCACGCCGTGGTGACCGCGTCGCGCCGCTTCTCCTGATCGCGCTTGTCGGTGAACCAGAGGAGCGTGCCGACGCCCGCGGCGAGCACCACGAAGAAGCCGATCACCTTCGGGGCGACCGACCCCTTCTTCGCCAGCTCGTTGATGTCCCTCGCGCTCTCCGGACCGACCGACATGCGCGCGAGGATACCCTCAGCTCAGGCTCCCCGCGACGACTCCGCGCGCGGTCTCCGCGTACGAGACCTTGGGGAATTCGCGCTTCGCGCTGTTCAGCTGCCACTCGCCCTGGAACAGGACGACGGGGCGGAGGCGCACGTCGACCACCGGCGTGCCCACGCGCATGCGGTCGAAGTTGAGCAGGTCCTCGTTGGTGAGCGGGCTGCCGTCGGTGTGCGTGACCCAGCGCGCGAACTCGATCTGCATCGGCTCGAGCCGCACCTTCGCGTCGTACTCGCTCTCGAGGCGGAACTTCACGACCTCGAGCTGCAGGCGCCCGACCGCGCCGAGCACGGCGTCGCCCTCGCGCCCCTCCGGCGGCCGATAGAGCTGGATGGTGCCCTCTTGGGCGAGCTGCTCCAGCCCCTTGCGGAGCTGCTTGCGGCGCATCGGATCGGCCATCACCACGCGCGCGAAGTGCTCGGGCGCGAAGCTCGGGATCTCCTCGAAGGAGAAGTCCTTGCCGCTGGTGAGCGTGTCGCCGATCTCGTAGATGCCCGGATCGTAGAGGCCGAGGATGTCGCCCGCGTACCCCTCGTCGACGATCGTGCGCTCCTGCGCGAGGAACGTCGTGGGGTTGGCGAGGCGGATCTCCTTGCCCGTGCGCACCTGGCGGACCTTCATGCCGCGTTCGAAGCGCCCCGAGCACACGCGCAGGAACGCGATGCGATCGCGGTGCGCGCGGTCCATGTTCGCCTGGATCTTGAACACGAAGCCGCTGAACTCGGCGCGGTTGGGTTCGATCGGGCCGATGCTCGACGCGCGCGCAGGCGGCCGCGGCATCAGGTCGATGAAGCTCTCGAGGAACGGCTCGACGCCGAAGTTGTTCATCGCGCTGCCGAAGAACATCGGCGACACCTCGCCCGCGAGGAACTTCTCGGGGTGGAAGTCGTCGCCCGCGGACTCGAGCAGCTCGGCCTCTTCGCGCAGCCGCGCGTAGCCCTCTTCGTCGAGCGCGGCGCGCAGGCGCGGATCCTCGAGCCCGGTGACCACCACGCCCGCCTGATCGGCGCCGCTCTTCTGGCTCGACCCCGCGTCGGCGGCGTCGAAGAGGAAGACGCGCTTGAGCAGGCGGTGATACACGCCGCGGAACGTCGCGCCGCGGTAGATCGGCCAGGTGATCGGGTACACGCCGATCCCGAGCACGTGCTCCACCTCGCCGATGAGATCGAACGGCTCGCGGCCGGGTCGATCCATCTTGTTCACGAAGGTGAAGATCGGCATCTCGCGCTGCCGGCAGACGCGGAAGAGCTTCTTGGTCTGCGCTTCGACGCCCTTCGCGCAGTCGAGGAGCATCACGGCCGCGTCCGCTGCGTGCAGCGTGCGGTAGGTGTCCTCGCTGAAGTCGGCGTGGCCGGGCGTGTCGAGCAGGTTCATCTGCAGCCCCTTGTAGGGAAACTGCAGCACCGACGACGTGATCGAGATCCCGCGCTCGCGCTCGAGCTCCATCCAGTCGGACACCGCGGCGGCGCGGCCGCGCTTGGCCTTCACGGCGCCGGCGAGCTGGATGGCCCCGCCGTACAGGAGGAGCTTCTCGGTGAGCGTCGTCTTGCCGGCGTCGGGGTGGCTGATGATGGCGAACGTCTTGCGACGTCCGATCTCGGTATCCAGGTCGGCGGCCATGGCGGGCGCGGAGGATTAGCACACCCGGCCCTTGGCGCCCGCGCCGAGCCCTTCCGGGCGTCGCGCTGCGTCGTCCCGCCGCGCTGATACGCTCCGTCGATGCGCTCTCGATCGCCGGCTTTCTCCGCGCAGAACCTCGCTCGGCTGGTCGCCACCTGCGTGGTCGTGGCGGGGTGCGGCACCTCGTCATCGACCGCTGCCGTGGACGACGGCGCGCTCTCGGACGGGGCCGACGCGGGCGACGACGGAACGACGCTCGGCGACGACGGCTTCTCGGAGCCCGAGAACGACGGCCTCGACCTCGACGGCGGCACGCTCCCCTTGCCGTCGGCCGACGCCGGGACGCCGATCCCGACCAAGCTCCGCTACGTGCTGGTGCTCATCAAGGAGAACCACACCTTCGACAACTACTTCACGGGCTTCCCCGGCGCCGAGAGCGCGACCACCGGCACGCTGTCGACCGGCGCGACGCTCACGCGCCCCGCGGCGCCGACCGGCGCGCTCCCGAAGGACCTCTGCCACTCGAACGCCTGCGGCCAGCGCGCCTACGCGGGCGGGAAGATGAACGGCTTCGATCTCAACGGCGCCGGGCAGCTCCCGTTCGTGCGCTACACCGAGGCCGAGATCCCGAACTACTGGCAGTACGCGCGCAACTTCGTGCTCGCCGACCACTTCTTCTCGACGACGCTCGGACCGAGCACGCCGGGGCACGCGGTGTTCTGGACGGCGCGCTCGCTCTCGCTCGACAACGCGAGCTGCAACAACCCCGACGGCGGCACCTGCGCGGGCTTCGGCTGCAAGGCCGACAAGAACACGACGATCACGGCCTACGATCCCGACACCTGCGCGACCAAGACGACGGCGCCGTGCTTCGACGTCCCGGCGCTCACCGATCACCTGCCGAAGGACTTCACCTGGAGCGACTACGGCGGCCCGCTCGCGCTGATGGTGAAGTCGGTGGCGGCCGACCCCGGGTACGCGGCGCACTTCCGCAAACAGGCCGATCTCGTGACCGATCTCGGCGCCGGCCGGCTCGCGAACCTGACGATCGCGCACCTGTGGAGCACCGACGCCTCGGAGCACCCCGCGGCGTCGCCGTGCACCGGCGAGAACCTCACCGTCGACATCGTCAACGCCGCCATGAAGCTCCCGCAGTGGAACGAGATGGCGATCGTCGTCACGTGGGACGACTGGGGCGGCTTCTACGATCACGTCGCGCCGACGGTGCACAAGTGCAGCAACGGGCAGATCTTCCAGGAGGGCTTCCGGCTCCCCGCGATCGTCATCTCGCCCTACGCGAAGAAGGGGCTCGTGCTCCACACGCCCACCGAGCAGGCCTCGGTGCCGCGGCTCGTCGAGGAGCTCTGGGGCATGACGTACATGTCGACGCGCGATCCGCACGCGCGCGACGGCGCCGCGGGCAGCTTGATGGGCGCGTTCGACTTCACGCAGGCGCCGCGCGCCCCGCTGCCGCTGACCAAGCGCTCCTGCCCCTGAGCGGGGCGGGTCACGCCGCCGCCGCGGGCATCGTCTCCATCTCGCGGATCGCCACCGGCAGGGTCGGACGATCCGAGTCGGCTTGCTCGAGCCAGGCGCTCGTCGAGGGCGCCCAGGCGTCGAGCTCGCGCCGCAGCGCCTCGCTCTCGGTGCGCAGGGCGCGGAGCTCCGCGAGCAGCTCGCTCGCGTGGGCCGCGATCGCGTCGACCAGCTCGCCCCGGTGCATGGCACCTTCGTCGATCGATCCGCCGCGCTCGGCCAAATTTCCACGCCTCGCACCGTGTGCGCCTCGCCGCGCACGCGCGCATCGAGTCGCCGGGATTGCCGCGAGAATCGCCGTGACGATCGCCGCGTGGATCGACTCCGACCCTCGCGGCGGCTCCCGTCCTGCGCTCGGCCGTTCAGCCGCTCAGTCGTCCGACTTCTTCTTCTTGGCCGTGTCGTCGTCGTCCGAGGACTTCTTCTTCTTGCTCGTGTCGTCATCGTCCGACGACTTCTTCTTCTTGTCCGTGTCGTCGTCGCCCTTGTCCTTCTTCTTGTCCATCTTGTCTTTGCAGGTCTTGTCGCAGTCGCGCGTCGCCGACTTGAAGTCATCGGCGGCCATGACGCACTTCGCGATGCACTCGTAGCCCTCCTTGTTGTCCTTCTGGAGGTCCTTGAGGGCTTCCGTGCAGCGGTCGTTCTTCTTGTCGGTCCACTTCTCGTCGCCCTTTTCGGCGAGGGTCTTCACCTTGCCGCAGACCTTCTCGGGGGTGGGCGCGCCGCAGCCGGCGACGAAGAGCGACAGGAACGCGAACGCGAGGATCGAGCGACGGAACATGCGAACTCCTTGGGCCTGCGGCGCCAGATGCGGCGCCGCGACCTCCGAAACAGACCTGGCAGGGGGGCCGCCGGTCAAGCCAAACGTCGCGGGCGAGGGCGCCGCGTCGCGTAGACGGTGGTCGTACGTTCAGCGGGTGAGCTGCAGCTGGTCGACCACCGTGTCGTCGGCCGGGCTCGTCCCCGTGGCCGTCGAGAGCTCGTACGCCTTGAGCGCGAAGCTCGTCTTGGTGGCCGTGACGATGCCGTAGAGCCCCTGGGTGCTCTCGTCGTACTCCTGCACCTTCGCGCTGAACGTCTGCCCCGAGAGCGTCGTGTAATGCGGGGCGCCACCGCCGCCGCAGATCACGTACGTCGTGCCGCCGGTGGCCGCCGGGTTCGCGCCGATCATCGGCTTGCTGCGCTCGTAGAAGTGGTCGTGCCCCGCGATGTCGACGTCGAGCTTGTACTTGTCGTAGAGCGGCTGCACGGCTGCGACCATCGCGGCGCGCTCGGAGGCGCGGTCGGTGTGGCTGGTCGACGAGAAGACGCCGTGGTGGTGGACGGTCACGATCCACGGCACGTTCGCGCGGTTCTGATCGGCCTTCTTCAGGTCGGCGTCGAGCCACGCGAGCAGCTCGGTCTTGTAGTCGGTCGAGTCGATGCTCGGCGTGATGATGCCGTCGTAGTCGTCGAAGGTGACGACGTGCACCGGGCCGTAGTCGAACGAGTAGTAGCGCTCGTAGTTCTTGCCGACGGCGCCCGGCATCGTGACGTGGGCGTAGTACGAGAGCAGCTCGTTCTCGTGGTTGCCCGGCGCCATCGCGAAGAAGACCGTGCCCGAGGTGTCGTCGCTCGCGTTCGACCACACGTCCCAGAGGTTCTGGTCGCCGCCGGTGTAGACGAAGTCGCCCGAGAAGACGGCGACGTGCGCGCCGCTGTTCTTGAAGCGGCCGCTGATCGCCTTCCAGACGGGGAGCGGCGTGTCGTTGCCGTTGTCGCGCGTGTCGCCGGCGACGCCGATCAGCACCGGGTCGGCGGCCGTGCTCGCGGGCGCCGTCGTGACGGCGTTCACCTTGCTCCACTGCTCCGCGCCCGCCGCGCCGCCGCCCACCTGGTAGTAGTAGGTTCGCCCCGGCTGCAGCCCGCATACGTGCGCCTCGTGGAAGCGGTTGCCGTCCTTCGAGGCGTTGCCGAATTCGGGGTCGATCACGTAGCTGACGCCGGTCGACTGGCTCGAGAGCGCCGCGTCGCTGGTCCCCCACTTGATCTTCGAGGCCGTGGTCGCGTCATCGGTCTGCCAGACGACCGCGAAGCTCGTCGAAGGATCGGCGTACCCCGCGGCGCCGGCCGCGACCTGCCCGCCGAGCCCGAGGCGCACGTGCTTCGGCGCGCCCGTGCCGACGTCCTGGTGCAGGTCGAAGCTCGGGAAGCCGTCGACGGCGCCGACCGTGTAGCCGCAGGCCTGCGGCTGGAAGCTCGTGACGGGGGCAGGGGGGCCTGCCGGCGCGGCGCTCTTGCTGGAGCAGCCGGAGGCGGCGGCGAGGAGGACGAGCAACGAGACCGCGACAGGCGTGCGACGCGCATGTGACGACATTGCGTCGAGCGTAACACGCGCCCTCGCGCGGCCGTCTCGGCCGGCCGCAGGCCTTCGGTGACTCAGAGCGCGGGAAAAATCCCGCGCTCTTCACTGCCCACCGGGGCGGTCGGCACCGCCCCGCCCCGCCGAATGCGATTCGTCGGGGCCCCACCCCACCGGAGAGACTGTTTCACAGTCGCTCAGCCGCCGAAGGGGAGGACGGTCGCCGACTCGGCGACGCCCGAGCCGCTCGCGCCGACGTCGACCCGGCGGACGAGGACGGCGACGAGCACGGAGGCGATCAGGACGCCGAGGAGAGGAAGGAGGAACGAACGCCCCTCGCTGCCGCGGACCTTGCGGTTCATGCGCCCCCCTTAAGCACGTCCGAAGCGCGGCGAGTGCGCGTTACGGCCCGGTTTTCCGAGAGTTCACGCGCCCGTCACAAGCGACGCGCGGCCGTCACCGAAGCCTTCCGACCGGAACGCACGACACCGTGGTTTTCGGTAACGGTTGCTCCAGCGTGGCGGCGCGGGCGTCGGCGTCGAAGCCGCTGCTCGCGAGCCAGCTCGGCGCGGCGCAGTCCCACGTGCCGATCGAGGTCGGAGGGCAGAGCCCGGCGCGCAGGGTCAGCCGCATCCGTCGGCGTGGGAGCTCGAGCTGCGCGGGGTCGGTCGGCGCGGCCAGCACGAGCTGCGCGGTCCACGCGTCCTCGAAGAGGGCCGGATCGCGATCGAGCCGCACCACGAGGGGGCGCTCGTAGGCCGCGCCGGCCGGGCACGCCGGCAGGTTGGTGAAGTGGACGAGGCGGCTCCCCGCCACGCCGCGATCGCAGCCGGCGGCGAGCAACATGGCGATCGGCGCGGCGAGGGCGCGCCTCGATCCCAGCCTCTTCACGCCTCGATTTCGCGTCACTCGAAGAGCTTCGAGAGCATCGAGCCGACGGAAGGGAGCCCTCCGCTGCCGAACGCCTGCCCCTCGGCCGCGTGCAGCAGCCCGCGCCCGAGGTTCGTGTGCGTCGCGGCGTAGGCGAGCCCGCCGACCGCGGCGACGCCCGCGCCGACGGCGACCGCCTTCTGCCCCGTCGTCCACTGGCCCGGCGCCTGGAGGGAGCCGAGGAGCCCGGGCGCGGCAGGTGCGCCGGGTGGCGCGGACGCGCCGGTGGCAGCGTTCTCGGTGTAGAAGCGCGCGGCCGGCGTGTCCCACGCTGCGCCGGCGGGCGCGCCGCTCGAGGCCGCGACGGGCTGCGTGACGAGGGCGGCCGCGGGCTCGACGGTCGGCGAGAAGAAGTGGGCCGCCGGCGTGTCCCACGTGGCCGGAGCCGGCGCAGCAGCCGGAGCCGGAGCCGGAGCCGGAGCCGGAGCCGCGGGCTGTTTGGTCGGCGAGAAGAAGCGCGCTGCCGGGGTGTCCCACGCGGTCTGCGGGGCGGCCGGAGCCGGGGCCGCAGCCGCGACCGGAGCTGCAGCCGAAGCCGTCGGCGCCATCGGCACCGGCGTCGTGCGCTGGGGGGCCAGCGCGCGCATCACCCGCTGCAGTTCGTCGCGATCGAACCACACGCCGTGCTCCGCGCACGCATCGAGCAGCACGCGCGCCTCGGCGACCTCGACCCGCTGCATCGGCCGCGCGCACGCGGGGCACGCGGCCGGACCGCTCTCGTCGACGCGCGCCCGCGCCTCGCGCGCGGCCTGATCCGCCGTCGCGAGCGCGTCGGGGTCCACCGCCGAGACGACGCGCTTGCTCGCCTCGCCGTCGAGGAACAGACCGCCGCAGCCGTGGCAGCCGTGCAGCGCGAGGCGCGCGGCCTGGTGGAGCTCCAGCGGCGTGTTGCAACGAGGGCAGTTCATGGCCGAATCGTAAGGCCCTCGCCGCGCCCCGTCACCGCCGCGCGTCCCCCGCGGCGCGCTACCAGATCTCGCACTTGTTCTTGCGGACCATCGCCTGGACCGCCTTGCACTGGAACGCCTCGGCGAACGGCGCGAAGTCCGAGAGCGGGCCGTTCACGCGGAATTTCGCCGGTGAGTGCGGATCGACCGTCGCCATCGTGCGCTTGTACTCGTCGCGCGCGTTCTGGCACCACGCCTGGGCGAAGCCGAGGAAGAACTCCTGCTCGGGGGCGAACTTGCCGCCGCTGGTGGGCGCCTTGCCGGCGCTCGCGTCCTTGAACGCGGCGTAGGCGAGCTTGAGCCCGCCGAGATCGGCGATGTTCTCGCCGAGCGTCAGCGGGCCGTTCACGTGGACCTCGTCGACCGTGACGTAGCCGTCGAACTGATCGGAGAGGCACTTCGCCCGCTTGTCGAACTCCGCGCCGACCTTCTTCGACCACCAGTCCTTGAGGTTGCCGTCGCCGTCGAACTGGCGCCCCTCGTCGTCGAAGCCGTGGGTGAGCTCGTGCCCCATCACCAGGCCGATCGCGCCGTAGTTCGACCCCATCGGCGCGGCGTTGTCGAAGAACGGCGGCTGGAGGATCCCCGCGGGGAAGACCATCTCGTTCATGTTCGCGTCGTAGTACGCGTTGACGGTCGGAGGGGTCATGTACCACTCCTTGCGATCGAGGGGCTTTCCGATCTTGGAGAACAGGCGCGCCATCTCGAAGTGCGAGGCGTGCAGCACGTTGCTCGCGTACTCGGCGGAGACCTCGAGCGCGTCGTAGTTCCGCCACGCGTCCGGGAAGCCGATCTTGTTGTTGATCTTGTGCAGCTTCTCGAAGGCCTTCTTGCGCGTCGGCTCGTCCATCCACGAGAGCGCGCCGAGGTCCTTCGCCATCGCCTTCTCGATCTCGGCGACCATGCGCGAGGTGCGCTCCTTGCCCTCGGCGCCGAAGGTCGCCTTGATGAACGGCTGCGCCAGCGCCTCGCCGAGCGCGCCGTCGACGGCGTCCACGCAGCGCTTCCAGCGCGGCAGGATCTCCTTGGCGCCGGTCAGGTTCTTCGACTTGAACTGGAAGTCCTCGTCGACGAACGCCTTGGGCATCATCGGCGACAGCTCGCGCACCACCGAGAGCTTCAGGTAGGCGCGCCACGTCTCGGGCTTCGTCTTCGCGAGCTGCGCCTCGACGCCCTTGAAGAAGAGCGGCTGCGCGACGTTGACGGGGGCCTTGCGCGCGACGCCGAGCGCGTCGACGAGCGCGTCCCAGCCGAGCGAGGGCGCGAGCCCCTTCACGTTCGCGAGCGACATCTTGTGGTAGGTCTTCTTCGGATCGCGGCGCTCCACGCGCGTCATCGACGCCTTCGCGAGCTCGGTCTCGAGCGCGACGATCGCGGCCACATCCGCGCCGCTCTCGCCCGCGAGCGCCATCAGCTTGGTGACGTGCTCGACGTACGCCTTGCGGATCTCGACGCTCTTCGCGTCGGCCTTGAGGTAGTAGTCGCGGTCCGGCAGGCCGAGTCCGCCCTGCTCGAGCTGGCCGATGACCTGCGTGGCGTCCGCGAAGTCCTGGCCCGACGAGAAGCCGAAGAGCGGCGTGAAGCCGAGCTTGTAGAGCTCGCGCACCGCCTCCGCGACCTCCTTGCCGTCCTTGATCTTGTCGACGAGCGCGAAGGGCTCCTTGAGCGGCGTGGTCCCGCGCGCCTCGATCCCCTTCTCGTCCATGCAGGCGTTCCAGTACGCCTTGAGCTTCCCCTCGTACGCGGAGCCCGGCGGCGGCGAGCCGGCCGCGGTCTTCTCGAGGATCTCGCGCAGCATCTTCTCGTTGCGCTCGTCGATCTCCGAGAAGCTGCGCGTCCACGACGCGCGATCGCTCGGGATCGGCGTGCTCTTCTGCCAGCCGCCGCACGCGTACGCGTAGAAGTCGTCGCAGGGGGCGACGCTCGCATCGAGCGCGGCTTCGTCGACGCCGGGCACGGGCGGCGGCTTGGTCGGCTCGCTCGTCGTCGTCGTGCTCGACGACGCGACGCCGGGTGACCACGACGGCGCAGGCAGCACGGCGATCGGCGTCTGCGGCGCGACGGCTTCGTGTCCGCCGCCGCAGGCGTAGAGGGTGAGCACGACGAGGGCCGAGGGGAGGACGAGAGAGCTCTTGCGCCTACGCATGCGCGGCAGGCTCGTCCAAGGCGGCGCCGCGCACAAGCGCGCACGACGCTGACGCGGCGCGTGCGCGGCCGCCCGCGCTTCGAACGACGAAGCCCCCCGCGCCGGCCAGGCACGAGGGGCTCGCTCGACCGCGCGCGGCGCGGCGCCGCGGGAGCTACTCCTTCGAAGGAGGGGGGACGTTCGTCGGATCCTTCGCCTGTACGGTCGGCGCACCGACGGCCGGCCCGGTGGTCGGCTGGGCGGTCGCGGCTGGGGGCGGGTTGTTGGCGGTCGCGGGCGGCGGCGCCTCGACGAAGCAGCCGCCAGCGGCCGTGGCGGTGACGAGCACGGCGGCGGCGAAGAAGTCTTCTCGCGTGATCTTCATGACGGCTCCCTCAGGTGTGCAGCGCGGCGAGGACTCCGCGCGCGATGTCGGCGTCGCTGAACGGGAAGACGGACGCGCCGATCGTCTGCGTGCGCTCGTGCCCCTTCCCTGCGACGAGCACGATATCACCGGCGTGGGCCGCACGGATCGCCCATTCGATGGCCCGGCCACGGTCGGGCTCCTCGTGCAGCGCGGCGTCGCCCGGGATCCCGGCGCGCACCGCGGCCGCGATCGCTGCGGCGGCCTCCGAGCGTGGGTTGTCGGTGGTGAGCACCACGAGATCCGCGGCCGCCGCCGCGACGCGCCCCATCTCCGCGCGCTTGCTCGGGTCGCGGTCGCCGCCGCAG
>CAIXWQ010000363.1 GCA_903923175.1 uncultured delta proteobacterium
CCCCCGCGGTGCCCGAGGGCGCGCAGTTCGTCGAGCTGACCCCCGGACAGTAGACGTAGTCGACGGTCGGGCAGACGTAGTTCACGCCGCTCGCGGCGACGCGGTCGACCGGGAGCGTCCCCCCGGCCGAGGCCTGGATCTCCAGGTCGGTCGCGAGCGCGGCCTGCGGGAGCTGGGCGAAGAGCCGCGAGACCGTCAGGCTCGGCCGGCTCGGGAACGCCTTCTCGATCTCTCCCTCGTCGGTGGTCGCGCCGAACGCGGCCGCGGCGTCGCCGACCGCGACCCCCGCGGTGAGGCCGGAGAAGAAGAGCCCGCGGTCGAACGCGTCGGAGCTCTCGGTGATCCAGACCTTCCCCGCCTTCGCGTCGATGGCGGCCTGCTCGAGCTGCCCGAGGTTCGAGCCCATCGCGGCCCAGTCCCAGACGAGATCCTTGGTGGCGATCTCCGCGTTCGCGAAGTTGCGCGCCTCCCAGCGGCCGTCGCCGAGGACCCAGAGCTTGATCCCGACCTGCGCCCCGGTGCCGGCGGCGACCATGCGCAGCGGCAGCGTGGGGCTCGCGCCGTCGAACGCGATGCGGATCGGCACCATGCTGCGCACGCCGGCCGAGGGGACGAGCTTGAGCGCGAGGAAGCCGAACCCCTCTTTCACGTACTGATCGATCACCGGGCCGATCGAGGCGGGGATGGCGTAGCCGTGATCGCCGAGCCACTTGGTGAGCGCGGTCGCGTCGGTGGCCGAGAGCTGCGTCGCCTCGTACGGGCCGACGACGTCCTGCCGCCAGACCTCCACGCTCGACGTGTCCGACAGCGCGAGGCCCGCGTCGTCCGCGCCGCCGGCCGCGCTGGGGTAATCGTTGCACTCGGTCAGGCACTGCTGCTGCGGCTTCGGGCAAGCCGGCGGCGGCGGCGCCTGGACGCGCGGCTGCGTCGTCCCCTCGAGGCGCTCGAAGAGATCGTCCGACGAGACGCCGACGTCGACGACGCCGCGGATCGGCAGCACCCAGCCGAAGTCGGTGGGGTCGCCGACGTACTGGATCTGGTCCCAGAGGATGGTCCGCTTCGAGGAGATCGCGAAGGCCATCCGGTGCGCGGAGACCTGCGTCGACGGACCGGGCGGCACGAAGCAGCCGCCGCACGCCTTCGCGTCGGGCTCGCCGACGAAGAGCGTCGCCGCGCCGCACGCCACCGCCGCCAAGCCCCACGAACGAATCGAACGCTTCATCCGGTTTGCGCCTCCGCTCGACGACCCAAGCAGGATCCGTGCCTCTGCCACAACGCGAAGTTCTTGCGGAGATCGTTCGCGCAGCGCAGTGCCACGCTGCGCCAAAGCCCCCGAACCCTGGCGAGAGGCGCTAGCGTTCTCCCGGCGAATGTCCCTGCCCCACTTCTCCGGCACCTCCAGCTACCTCACCGATCCTGGCCTCGAGTCGGCCGTGCGCTGCGCGCTCGCGCTGGAGCGGCCGCTGCTCGTGAAGGGGGAGCCGGGGACGGGCAAGACGCTCCTCGCGACGGCGATCGCCGACGCCATCGGGAGCGGCGGCGCGACGCAGAACCTCATCCACTGGCCGGTGAAATCGACGACGAAGGCGCAGGACGGCCTCTACGTCTACGACACGGTCGCGCGCCTCTACGACGCGCGCTTCGGCGACGGCGACCCGAAGGACATCCGCCGGTACATCAAGCTCGGGCCGCTCGGGCGCGCGTTCGCCGAGTCGACCGCGGACCGCCGGCGCATCCTGCTGATCGACGAGGTCGACAAGGCGGACCTCGAGTTCCCCAACGACCTCCTTCACGAGATCGATCGCATGCGGTTCGTGGTGGCGGAGACCGGCGACGAGGTCGTGGCCCGCGCCCGACCGATCGTGATCATCACGTCCAACAATGAGAAGGAGCTCCCCGACGCGTTCCTCCGGCGGTGCGTCTTCCACTTCATCGAGTTCCCCGACCGCGCGCGCATGCGCGACATCGTCCGCGTGCACCACCCGGCGGTCGACGACGCCCTCGTCGATCAGGCGATCACGGCGTTCTACGGCGTCCGCGAGGCCCCCCGGCTGCGCAAGCGCCCCTCCACCAGCGAGCTGATCGACTGGCTCGCGGTGCTCGCGCGCGAGGGGATCGCGCCCGAGCGGCTGAGGCGGGAGCTGCCTTTCCTCGGCGTCCTGCTCAAGAAGGAGCAGGATCTGGAAGCGCTCGCGGACGACCGGAAGCGAGGCCGGGCGTGACCACGCTCGGGCCCCGCTCGAGCGCCATCGAGCCCGAGCATGACGACGCGCAGGTCGCGAGCGCCTGCCTCGACCACGCTCGCGGTACTCGCCGCCGCGCTCGGCGCTCCTCCCACAGGCATGGTCCACTCGTGATCGGGCGTTGCGGTTCGAGGCCGCGGCCCGCTACGGTGTGAAGCCCCGTCATGGCCGCGTGCCCGCAGTGCCAGGCTAGTTACGAGTCGTCGAATCGGTTCTGCCCGTCTTGCGGGTTCCCGGTCGGCGAGATTTCGGAGCGCCCGGACGATCCGCTGATCGGCAAGAACCTGCCGGGCGGCTACGTCCTGCTCGAGCTGATCGGCGTCGGCGGGATGGGGCGCGTCTACCGCGCGGAGCAGAAGGCGCTCGGGCGCACGGTCGCCGTGAAGGTCATCCACCCGCACCTCGCGGGCGAGGAGGGGGCGGCCCAGCGCTTCATCACCGAGGCGCGCGCGTCGAGCCGGCTGAACCACCCGAACGTCGTCGGCGTCATCGACTTCGGGCGCACCACCGGGCCCGAGGGCGGGCTGCTCTACCTCGTGATGGAGTTCCTCCGCGGTCGCGATCTCTCGCGCGTCGCGTACGAAGAGGGGCCGCTCTCGTTCCCGCGCATCGTCGAGGTCCTCAAGCAGACGCTCGCCGCGCTCGACGAGGCGCACCACCTCGGGATCATCCACCGCGACGTGAAGCCCGAGAACATCGTGCTGGAGCCCACGCGCGGCGGCGGCGACTTCGTGAAGGTCGTCGACTTCGGCCTCGCCAAGCTCCGCCCCGACATGCTCGCGGGGATCACGACCGGCGGCACGGGGATCACGAGCCCGGGCATCGTCTGCGGGACGCCCGATTACATGAGCCCCGAGCAGGGGCGCGGCGATCCGCTGGACGCGCGCAGCGACATCTACGCGCTCGGCGTGATCATGTTCCAGCTGCTCACCGGGCAGCTGCCGTTCGAGGCGGCGTCGCCGACGCAGGTCGTGCTGATGCACCTGCAGCAGCCGCCGCCCGATCCGCGCAAGCTCGCGCCGGAGCGGAAGATCCCCGACGTCCTCGCGGAGATCTGCCTCACGGCGCTCGAGAAGGATCGCAACCGCCGCTACATCGACGCGCAGGCGTTCATCCGCGCGCTCGACCAGGGGCTCGCGCTCTTCTCGGCGCCGAGCGGCTCGGTGAAGAGCGCGCCGGCGGCGATGATCACCTGCCCCGCCTGCCGCAAGGACGTCCCCGCGGGCCAGAAGTTCTGCGGCGAGTGCGGCGCGCGCATCTCCGCCACCGCGCCGCCACACGGGCGCGAGCGCATCAGCGAGCCGCCGCCGTCGCAGGTCCAGGTCCCGCGGCGGGTCGTGCCGCCGAACGCCTCGCCGCCCCTCGGACGCCCGAGCGCGGCCGCGCGGCTGCAGCTGCCGCTCCCGCTCCTCGGCCGCGAGGACGACCTCCACTGGCTCGACGATCGGCTCTCGGAGGCGTCGAGCGGTCCGCGTGGCGCACGCCTGGTCGGCGACGTCGGCGTGGGCAAGACGCGGCTGCTCCGGGAATTCCTCGCGCACGCGCGCACGGCGGGGGTCACCGTCGTCGAGGTCGCGCACGATCCGGAGGGGGCCGACATCGGTTACTTCGGGCTCGCCGACGCGATCGAGAAGCTCACCGGCATCACCCGCTCGACCGATCTCAAGCGCCTCGACATCGACGACCCGCACCACGACGACATCGTGCGCGGGCTCCAAGAGGTGGTCGTGCGGCCGCTCGGCACCAAGATGCCGGCCGACGTCCGGCGCTTCGCGGCCGCGGCGGCGCTGCGCTGGGCGCTCGCGCACGCGTCGAAGACCGACAGCGGCCGCACCATCGTGCTCGCGCTCGACGACCTCACGCGGCTCGACGGCGCGACGCGCCACGCGCTGAGCGACGTGCTGGGCGAGCCCCCCACCTGCCCGCTGCTGGTGATCGCGACGCACCCCTCCGGCTTCGAGGCGGGGTGGCCGTCGGGCCGCTCGGTCGCGCGCGTGCTGCAGGGGCTCCCCGCGTCGGTCTCGCTCGGCGCGCTGCGCGGGCTCGCGCCGCAGACCGCGGCGAGCGCGTCGGAGAAGCTGCAGGAGGGCGGCTCTCGCGGCG
Source organism: uncultured delta proteobacterium (assembly GCA_903923175.1). Lineage (GTDB taxonomy): Bacteria > Myxococcota_A > Polyangia > Polyangiales > JADJMO01 > CAIXWQ01. The sequence goes on from CAIXWQ010000363.1 coordinate 4,347, forward strand.
TCGCGCCGCTCTACCTCGATCAGCTCGTGCGCTTCGCGCAGGAAGGGGGCGGCCCTGCCCCGTCGCGCGTCGCCGACCTCATCGTGCTCCGCATCGAGCGGCTCGGCGCCGACGCGCGGCGCGTGCTCCAGGCCGCGGCGGTGGTCGGCGAGGAGGTCGACGAGGGGCGGCTCGCCTCGCTGGTGCCGAACCGGGCCGAGATCTCCAAGGCGCTCAAGCGCTGCGTCGAGGCCGGCTTCATCGAGGAGCTCCCGCTCGGCTCGCCCACCGCGCCGGCCGGCGCGATGCGCTTCGCCCACCCGCTCTTCCGCGAGGTCGCCCTCGCCACGCTGCCGGCCGGCGCGCGCCGCGAGCTGCACTCGAAGGCCGTCGAGCTCGCCGCCGAGCACGGCTCGCCGATCGAGGTCCGGGCGCTGCACGCGTTCCTCGCGCAGGACGCGCTGGAGGCGCTGATGCTGCTCGAGCAGGTCGCCGATCGCTGCACCCAGCGCGACGACGACGAGGGGGCCATCATCGCCCTGCGCCGCGGCCTCGAGCTCGCGCGCCGCGCGCTCTTCCGCGGCGACATCGACGATCCCGAGCGCGCCGTGCTCATCTTCAGCCGTAAGCTCGGCGACGCGCTGGCCCGCGCCGGCTACCTCACGGACGCCGAAGGGATCCTGCGCGAGGCGCTGGACCTCGCGGGCCCGGCCGACAGCGATCGCGCGCGCCTGCTCGAGGGGCTCGCGAAGGTCGCGCGCGCCCGCGAGCGCCATCCGGAGGCGCGCGCGCTGCTCAAAGAGGCGATCGCGACCGCGGGCCGCTCGGGCGCCCGCGAGCTGCTCGTGACGCTGCAGCAGCTCGAGTCGCAGTGGCGCGCGGCGTCGTAGCGCCCCCGAGCGCGGGGACGTCGCCCGACGCGAGCGACGGCTTCGAAGTCGCTCAGCCCAGCAGCCCGCGCAGCGCCACGGTGACCTCGCAGGCCGGCAGCCCGACGACGGCGCCGTAGCTCCCCTCGATGCGCTGCACGAAGGCCGACGCGCCCCCCTGGATGGCGTACGCGCCCGCCTTGTCGCGCCCCTCGCCGGTGGCGACGTAGGCTTCGAGCTCGTCGGGCTCGATCGCTCGCATCACCACGCGCGTGGCGACGCTCTCGACGTGGGTGCACCCATCGGCGCGGGCGAGCGCGAAGCGCGTGGTGACCACGTGCGCTCGCCCCGAGAGCGCGCGGAGGATCCGGCGCGCGTCGTCGTCGTCGATCGGCTTGTGCAGCAGCGCGTGGTCGAGCGCGACGGTGGTGTCGGCGACGAGGAGCGCGTCCCAGCCGAGGGCGTCTTCACCCGCGCCGGGCGTGAGCGCCGAGGAGAGCGCCGCCTCCATCGCAGCGGCGAGCTTCGCGTCGACGATCCGCGCGAGGTAGGCCTCGGCCGTCTCTCCGGGGAGCTCGTCCTCGTCGATGGCGACGGCGCGCACGCGCACCGAGTGGCCGAGCGTCTCGAGGATGGCGCGGCGGCGAGGCGAGGCGGAGGCGAGCAAGATCGAAGCTGCGAGCACGGGCGAGGTCTATCACGCGCGCGGCCTTCGATTTGCGCCTGCTCGCGGAGACGCTCGCGCATTTGCGCGCAGGCCCCGGCCGAGGCAGGGTGCCTGGCCGTGAGCTCGTCCGCCCACCCGGAGCTCGAAGGCGCGCGCGGACGCTCGCAACAGCCGCCCCAGCCGCCCCGGCCGCCGGAGCCGCCGGAGCCGCCGGAGCCGCCTTCGCCCGAACGAGCGCCGCTGGGTCAGGGCGCCGGCGGCATCGTCCCCATGGTCGTGGTCGCGTACGCCGGCGCGGCGGCGCTGGGGGTCGGCATCGGGGCGCTGCGCGGCGCGCCCAACGTCTTCGTGTGCACGCCGCTCCTCGCGGCGCCGGCGTCCGCGCGTCACCTGCTGAGCCTCGGGCTCGGCGTCGGGCTCGCGCTCGCCGTGGTGCTCGGCACGCGCCACGCGGTGCGCACGCGCGTGTGGGCCGAGACGCTGCACCGCGAGCTGCGGCCGATGGCGCGCGCGCTCGGTCGCTCGGCCGTGCCGTGGGCCGCCCTCGCCTCCGGCCTCGGCGAGGAGCTCCTCTTTCGCGGCGCGCTCGTCCCGGCGGCGAGCGCGGCGTTCCACAACGTCGCGGTGGGGGCCCTGTCGTCGAGCGCGCTCTTCGGCGTGCTCCACCAGACCCGCGGGCGCGCCCGCGTGACCTGGATCGCGTTCGCGGCGGTCATCGGGCTCGTGCTCGCGGCGGTGTTCGTCCTCACGGGCTCGCTGCTCGGCCCGATCGTGGCGCACGTCGCGATCAACGCCTGGAACCTGCGCTTCCTCATCGACCACGACCCGCTTCGCGTCCGCCGCCTCGGCGGTCTGCTCGCGCGAGGTCGTCGGTAGCGGGCGCGCGCGCCGACGCGACCGTGGCCTCCGGCGCGGGGCTTGGGCCGCGCCCGACGACCGTGCTACATGCGCCGCCCCGCAGCGCGCGGGTCGAATTCCGCGATTTCCGCTGCTACCGCGGCGGTCTGTACCGCCCCGCCGAGGTCCCCCTCGGCAGGGCCCCACCCCAGAGGAGAGATCTCGCGATCTCTCGCGCGGGCTCGGCGACGCCGAGCGATGCGGATGTCCCTCCCCCACGACCCCACGCCCCCGTCTGCAGAGCGCGCCGTGCGTGCCCTCGAGCGCGCGGTGCGCGCGGCCGCGGGCCAGGCGCACGAGCCGATCGTCGTGGCCCACGCCGGCGATCTGCAGGCGCTCCCCGCCGGCGTGGTGCGCGGCGCGCTCGATCAGATCCTCGTCGCCGCGAGCCCGGAGGACGGCCTCGACTGCCTGCTCGAGGGGGGCGTGCTCTCGGTGGTGCTCCCCGAGGTCGACGCGCTCGTCGGCTTCGGCGACGGCGAGTGGCGTCACAAGGACGTCTGGAAGCACACCAAGCAGGTCGTCGCGCAGGCCGTGCCGCGCATCGAGGTGCGCTGGGGCGCGCTGCTGCACGACATCGGCAAGGTGAAGACGCGCACCATCGGCCCCGACGGCGAGGTCCACTTCTTCGCGCACGCCGAGGTCGGCGCGCGGATGTTCGACAAGCTCCAGCGCAGGCTCCCGCTCTTCGAGGGCGAGGAGTCGCTGCGCGAGGCGATCCGCTTCCTGATCCTCCACCACCTGCGCGCCGCGCAGTACGACGCCTCCTGGACGGAGAGCGCCGTGCGCAGGTTCGCGAAGGAGATCGGGCCGTTCCTCGAGGACCTGCTCTGCCTCTCGCGCGCCGACATCACGACCAAGCGCCCCGAGAAGAAGCGCCGCGGGTTGCGCCAGATCGACGAGCTCGCCGAGCGCGTGCGCAAGGTGCAGGAGGAAGACGCCAAGCTCCCACCGCTGCCGAAGGGGCTCGGCACGGCGATCGCCGATCGCTTCGCGATCCCCCCGAGCCCCGCGCTCGGGCTCATCATGAGAGCGTTAATGTCGGCCGTAGACTCCGGCGAAGTGCCAGAGCGTCAGCCGGCCGACGTGTACCTCGATTTTCTCGCCGAGCACGCGGAGCGTTTCGGCCTTCCAAAATAGGTCGGACCGCTCGATTCGTGCTATTCGACGGCGCGATGTCGCATCCGCCGGAGAAGATCCCCGTCTGCGCTCCCGTGTTCGTCGGCAAGGAGCGCGAGTACCTCCTCGAGGCGATCGACAGCGGCTGGATCTCGTCGATGGGGGCCTTCATCGGCCGCTTCGAGTCGACGCTCGCGGGGCTCTGCGGGGTGCGCCACGTCGAGGCGTGCGCGAACGGCACCGTCGCCCTGCACCTGCTGCTGCACGCGCTCGGGATCGGCCCCGGCGACGAGGTGATCGTCCCGAGCCTCACGTTCGTCGCGAGCGCGAACGCGGTGCTGTACTGCGGCGCGACGCCGTCGTTCTGCGAGATCGACGAGGCCACCTGGGTCCTCGACACGGCCGACGCCCTGCGCCGCGTGACGCCGAAGACCAAGGCGATCATCGGCGTCGACCTCTTCGGCACCCTCGCGGACTACGACGCGCTGCGCGCCGGGCTCGCGGCGATGGGGCGCGCGGACGTGAAGCTCGTGGAGGACGCGGCGGAGGCGTTCGGCTCGACGTCGCGCGGGCGCCCGGCCGGATCGCTCGCCGATGGCGCGATCTTCTCGTTCTTCGGCAACAAGACGATCACCACCGGCGAGGGCGGCGCGGTCACCACCGACGACGTCGCGCTCGGCGCGCGCATGAAGTTCCTCAAGAACCACGGCATGCACGCCACGCGGCGCTACTACCACCCCGAGCTCGGCTTCAACTACCGCATGACCAACCTGCAGGCGGCGGTCGGCCTGGCGCAGCTGGAGGCCGCCGAGGACCTCTGCGGCCGCAAGGTGCGCGCGCAGGCGCGCTATCGGGCGCGGCTCGCGGGGGTCGACGGCGTGCGCTTCGCCCACGTCCCCGAGGGGCAGAAGGTCGTGCCGTGGCTCCACGTCGTGGTCGACGATCGCCTCGACGGCGAGACCGCGCGCGACGCGCTGCTCGCCCGCATGCTCGAGCGCGGGATCGAGACGCGCCCGTTCTTCGCCCCCTGCCACACGTTCCCCTACTTCGCGGCCAGCCCTGGCGCCGGTCTCGGCGCGCTCCCTCGCTCGGAGCGGGCCGCGGCGACGGGCCTCTGCCTGCCGAGCGGCGGCGCGCTCACCGACGCGCAGATCGATCGCGTGTGCGACGCCTACGTCGCGAGCCGGCAGGGGCTGGAGCGGAGGGCGAGTTGAGCGACCCGGAGGTCACGGGAGCGTCGGTCGATTTCGGCGCGCTCGGCGCGCTCGGCGCGCGGATCAAGTGGGACGCGCAGGGGCTCGTCCCGGCGGTGGCGCAGGAGCGGCGCGGCGGCGCGGTCCGGATGGTCGCGTGGATGAACGCCGAGGCGCTCGCGACCACGCTGCGCACGCGCCGCGCCACGTTCTGGTCGCGCTCGCGCGGACGACTCTGGACCAAGGGGGAGACGAGCGGGAATTTCCTGGCCGTCCACGACGTCGCGCTCGACTGCGACGGCGACACGCTCCTGCTGCTCGTCGACGCGCCGGGGCCGAGCTGCCACACCGGCGCCGAGAGCTGTTTCTTCGCGCACGCCGCGCTGACCGAGCGCGCCGAGGGCGAGCCGCTCGACCTGCACGACGGCCCGCCGGCGGTCCCCGACTTCGCCGCGCTCGCCGCGCTGGGCGCCGAGATCGAGGCGCGCAAGGCCAGCGACGCGCAGAAGAGCTACACGCGCAGCCTGCTCGACGGCGGCGCCGAGCTGATCGGCAAGAAGCTCCGCGAGGAGGCCGACGAGCTGGCCCGCGCGGTCGCCGGCGAGAGCGACGAGCGCGTGGCCGCCGAGGCGGCCGATCTCCTCTACCACGCGATGGTCGCGCTCGCGGCGCGGGGGCTCTCGCTCGCGGACGCGGCGCGCGTCCTTTCTGCGCGGCGCGGGACGAGCGGCCACGACGAGAAGCGCGGCCGCGGCGCCTGCCAGAAATAGGGCGTCGCCGTCCTTGCCGGGGCGTTACGCCGTGGCGCGCCGCGGGCGGGGCGGTTCGGCCGGGGCACGCCCGTGGGCGGTATCCCCCCTGCCCGGCGGTCGCCCCGACGGTCCGCTTCGCCAATCGCGCGGGTGGCCTGCGCGACGGGCTCCTAGCCGTCGACCAGTAGCGGTACGCTAGGGGCCGGCGCATGAGCATCGAGGCAGGCCGACCGACGACCGCCGCGCACGGCGGTGGCAGCGAGTGGCTCGTCGAAGAGGACGAGCAGCGGCGCAAAGAGACGCTCACCCGGGCGAAGCTCGCAGGCGAGGTCGCGACCGGGCTCGAACGCACGCTCAAGTCGTTCCGACAATTCGGCCTTCGCCACCGCGCGTCGCAGAAGTTCGTGGAGGAGACCACCGCGCGCGTGGGGACGTTCGTCGCCTCGCTCGAGCTGCCGCCGCGCGAGCTCCCGATGTCGATCGTCGGCAGCGACATCCTCTACGACGGCGACTCGATCTACAGCGATCCCGAGCTGCGCACCTCGTACCCGTTCCTGCTCTTCCGCGACGGGATCCAGCGCGTCGTGTTCGAAGAGGGGCTCGAGTCGACGGAGATCGGCACCCTCTGCCAGCTGCTGCGCGATCAGTCGCTGCAGGGCACCAACGTGGCGATGGAGGACGACCTCGTCACGCTGCTGTGGGACGCCGATCTCAAGCACGTGCGGTACGTCGTCACCGAGGGGTTCAAGAACGACGACGCCGACGCCGAGCGCGAGGCGCAGCGTAAGCGGCTGATCGCGCTGCTCGAAGCCGACGCGCAGGCGGCCGCAGCGCCGAGCGACGTGACCGCCCGGTTCGTGCGACCGGTGCGCCCCGCCGATCAGGCGCGCACGAAGGCCGAGCTCGAGGTGGCGGCGGCGTGGGAGAAGGGCTCGGCGATCGTCAGCGACGAGCGCGCCCGCCAGGCCCTGGCGAGCGACGTCGACACCGACGACGTGCTGCTGCGGAAATTCCTCGAGATCGTCTTCGTCGAGATCCTCACGCACAAGGACGCGAAGACGCACGACGACCTGGTCGCGCTGGTGCGCGATTTCGCCGTCGAGGCCGCGCGCCGCGACCGCCTCGCCGAGGCCATCGGCGTGCTGAAGGCGCTCGGCGAGCTCGCGCGCCTCGCGGGCGACGAGGGGCGCAAGGTCGCGCAGGAGATCCTGGGGCAGATCGCGACGCCCGAGCTGCTCGCCGAGCTGATGCACCAGCTGCAGATCGCCGACGAGGCCGGTATCGAGCCGCTGCTGACGTTTCTCGCGCTGATGCCTTCGCGCGAGTCGGGGCGGGTCGTGCCGCTGCTGCCGACCGTGACCGAGGCCGCGCGGCGGCGCGCGGTGTGCCAGCTGCTCGCCGATCGCCTCGGCGACGATCTCGCCGCCGTCGGCGAGCAGATCGCGGCCGCCGACGAGGCGCTCGCGCTCGACCTCGTCTACCTGCTCCGGTGCTCGCGCTCGCCGCGCGCGCGCGTCGAGCTGCTGGTCGCGATCGATCACGGCTCGCCCGCGGTGCGCACCGCCGCGATCGAGGCCATCCGCGAGGGGGCTGCCCCCTCCGATCCGACGCTCCTCGGCGCCTCGCTGCTCATGCTCGACGATCCCGATCCGGAGCTGCGTCGGCTCGCGCTCTACGCCATCCCGCGCCACTACGACACGGAGGCCGCGCGCCGGCTGCGCACCGTGATCTCGCGCGACGCGTTCGACGCCTGGGCCTACGGCGACAAGCGGCGCGCGTTCCTCGCGTACGCCGCCGCCGCCGGGCGCCGCGCCGCGCGCGAGCTGGTCGAGGTGCTCGGCACCCACGCGATGTTCTCCGGCGAGGCGCTCGACGATCGGCGCTGCTGCGCGGCGTTCGCGCTCGCGTCGCTGTCGGACGAGGCGCACCTCGTGACGCTCGAGGCCGAGCAGAAGCGCATGTTCGCGGGCAAGCGCGTGAAGGAAGCGTGCGAGGCCGCCGTCGCGATGCTCAAGTTCAAGCGGCCGGTCGAGGAGGCCGCGCCCGACCTCAAGACGCACAACGTCCTCGACGACGTCCGCGCGCTCGACACCTCCCACCTGCCCAAGCCGATCTGGGAAGACGTCGCCCCGGCCGCGCCGAGCGTCGGAGCGCGCGCGGACGCGCGAGGCCGGGCGCCCGTCGCCGCAGGGCAGAGCGCGCGTCCGCCCGCCGCCCCGAGGAGGACCCCGTGAGCAACCCGCTCGACGGCGCCGCCGCGCCGGGGCTCGTCTCCGACGCCAGCGGCAAGAACGAGGAGCTCGCCGCCAACGGCCGCAAGCTCGCGCTCGCCGTGTACGTCATGCTGAAGAGCGCGCTGCTCTACGACGTCAACAACCGCTTCTGGGACCGCCCGCTCGGCATGTTCGAGGAGGTGGTGAAGTGGCACTTCGGCGAGGGGGTCGGCAAGCCGCTGGCGCTCGCGTCGATCGAGAAGGCGCTCTTCCTCAACGGCACGCTCGTGCGGCTCGACGCCGGCAGCTACGGCGCGATGCGCTTCGTGTCGCGCGCCTTCGATCAGATGAGCATCGAGGAGATCGCCTTCCTCGGCCCGGTCGGCGCCGACGATCTGCGGCCGCTCGTGAACGTCGTGCGCGACGCCATCCGCGCGCGCAGCGGCGAGCCGCTCCTCGAGGCGGCCATCCCGGGGGTGCGCTTCCGCCGCAAGGTCGAGCGCGAGCGCGACGATCTCGCGAAGGACCGCGTCGATCCGCGCGTCGCCGCGGTGCAGGCCTACGCGACCTGCGCGGCCACCAGCGCGGAGTTCCGCTCGCTCTTCCTCGCGGGCGGCAACCCGAGCATCGTGCGGCTGAAGCGCGCGGCGCAGGAGCTGGTCACCTCGGTGCTCAAGTTCCCGGACCTGGTCGTCGGGCTCACGCAGCTGCCGCGGCTGCGCGGCACCGCCGCGGGGCACATGACCAACTGCGCCTCGTTCGCGCTGCTCATCGCGCGCAAGCTCGAGCTGCCGCGCCGCAGCTTCGGCGAGCTTGCGCTCAACGCGATGCTCGCGCCGCTCGGCGTCGCCGCGCGCGAGGCGCAGGCGCACGCGGTCGACGCCAAGGAGGGCACCGTGGGCGGCGCGCACGACGCCGTCGCGCGCATGTCGGCGGCGGTCGCCATGATGAAGCGCTACGGCGCCCTCGCGCGCCCCGCCCTCGTGCGCTCGGCCATCGTCCACGAGCGCTCCGACGCGCAGGGGCAGGCGTATCGGCTCGGCATGAAGCCGCACCTGTTCTCGCGCGTGATCGCCGTCGCGGCGGCCTACGACCTCGCCAACCAGGAGGCCCTCCCCGACGAGGCGCTGCGCCGCGTCGTGGCGCAGACGCGCACCGGGCTGCTCGACGCGGACGTCGTGGCGCTGCTGAGCGAGGCGCTCGGGCTGTACCCGGTCGGCTCCACGGTGAAGCTCTCGGACGGGACGACCGCGGTGGTGGTGCAGGCGCCGCGCGATCCGAGCAAGCGCGCGTCGCCGGTGGTGCGCGTGCTGCAGGGGACGGGCGGGCGGCTCGTCGATCTCGCGCAGGGCGGCGGGCGGCTGTCGATCAGCGCGACGGTCGCGCCGGAGACCCAGCAGATCAACGTGGCGCACTGCTTCCTTCTGTAGGGCTCGCAGCTCACGCGGACGACGACGGCAACGACGACGCGTGCGCCAGGCCCGGGGCGGCGGCCGCGGCCTCGCGTACGACCGCGACGAGCTGGTCGAGGTCGAACGGCTTCGCCACCACGTCGAACGCGCCGAGCGCCCGGCAGGCGCGCACGTCGGCCTTCGCCAGCCACCCCGAGACGACGACGACGCGCGCGTCGGTGCCGAGGCCGCGCAGCGCCGCGAGCGTCTCGAGGCCGGAGAGCCCCGGCATGCGCAGATCCATGGTGACCACGTCGAACGCGGCGCCCTGCGCCAGCGCGAGCGCCGTGGCGCCGTCCGCGGCGGTGACCGCCTCGAGCCCCGCCTCGCGGAAGACCTGCGCGAGCACCTCACGCACGTCCGCCTCGTCGTCGACCACCAACACGCGCGCGCGCTCGGTCATGGCGCCGCCTCGCCTTCGCCGCGATCACCGCGATCACCGCGATCACCGCGCTCACCTCGCGCGCCCGGGTCGCCCGGGTCGCCCGCGTCGCGCGCGTCCCCCGCGTCGCCCGCGGCCCTCGCCTCCCCGTCGGCGCCAGGGATCCAGACGCGCATCTTCGTCCCGCGGCCGACGTGGGTCTCGACCTCGAGCGTGCCGCCGTTGGCCTCGACTATCTTGCGCGCGAGCGAGAGGCCGAGGCCGGTCCCCCCGCCCTGCGCCTTGGTGGTGAAGAACGGGTCGAAGATCCGCGCCAGCGCCTCCTCGGGGATGCCGGGGCCGTGGTCGCCGATCTCGAAGAGCGCGCCCGGCCGACCGCCGCTCGGCTGCGAGGCCAGGCGCAGCGAGACGGTCCCGCCGCGCGGCGAGGCGTCGACGGCGTTGTTGACCAGGTTGAGCACGGCGGACTCGATCTCGGTGGCGCAGACGCGCAGCGGCGGCGTCGCCTCGGACGCAAATTCCAGCGCGAGCTCGACGTCGTCGCGACGCGCCGTCGAGCGCGCGAGCGCGAGCACCTCCTCGAGGAGGTCCTTCGCGAGCACCACGCGCCGTTCGCCGGCGCCCTTGCGGACGAAGTCGAGGAGCGTGCGCACGAGCGCGGCGCAGCGGCGTGCCTGTCGCTCGATCGCCTCGATCGCCTCGATCGACGGCCGGGTCGCGCTCGCGGGATCGAGCCGCCGGAGCTCCCGCTGGGCGTTGGCGAGGATGACCGCGAGCGGGTTGTTGATCTCGTGCGAGAGCCCGGCGACGAGCGTGCCGACCGCGGCGAGCTTGCCCGAGTGCATCAGCTGCTCCTGCGTGTCGCGCAGCGCGACGAGGTTGCGATCGAGCTCCTCGTTCGCGGCGCGCAGCTGCGCCGTCCGCTCGCCGACCCGCTGCTCGAGCGATCGAGAGAACGCCTGCACCTCGGCGAACGCCGCGGCGCGCTCGAGCGACGCGCTCGCGAGCGACGCGACGTACTCGGCGAGGTGGAGCTCGTCGTCACCGAAGAGCCCATAGAGCGACGCGTGGGTCACGCAGAGGCACGCGACGGGCTCGCCGCGCACCAGCATCGGCGCCGCGAGCGCCGAGCGGAGGCGGGCGAGCGTCTCGCTCTCGCTCTCGCCGTCATCGTCGGCGTCGGCGGGCGGCGCGGCCGCGCGCACGACGACGGTCCGCCCGGCGAACGCGCGCCGCACCATCGACCGGCTGAAGCCGAGCGGCTCGGCCGCGCCGTCCGCGAGCGCCGAACGCAGCTCGCCGTCGTCGAGCGTGAGCACCGCGCAGGATTCCCCACGCAGCAGCACCGCCGCCGCGGCGAGCACCGCACGGTAGACCTCGTCCGGCGCGCTCGCCGCGACGATGCGTCGGCCGAGATCGACGATGCTCGCGAACCGATCGGCGAGCGAGAGCGTGACCTCCGCAGACGCCGCAGACGCCGCAGACGGCTCGCCGGCGGCCGAGCGCAGGC
>CAIXWQ010000364.1 GCA_903923175.1 uncultured delta proteobacterium
CGGCGGCGAGCAGGCGCCCCCCGCGCCCGTGCACGCGAGCACGAGGAGGGCCAGCGCCGAGGTGCGCGGGGTCGGCACGCCGGCATCTTGCGTCGGATCGCGGGCGCGGGCGAGCGCCGGTGGATCCCCTCGCGGAAGCCGGGCCCGATCCGCTATTCGTCGTTCCTGCGACGTCGCAACGCGCGCCCGCGAGCCTCGCTCGCGTCGTCCTGGCTCGGCGCGGCCAAGGAGCCCCGATGACCGCCATCGACTGGAGCCGGTTCGGCGAGGAAGCGATCGACGTCTTCAAGGCGCTGCTGCGCATCCCGACGGTGAACCCGCCCGGCGACGAGCGGCCCGCCGCCGAGTACCTCGCGCGCCTCTTCGAGCGCGAGCACATCGCCTACCAGCTCGTCGAGTCGGCCGAGGGGCGCACCAGCATCGTCGCGCGCCTCACGGGGACCGGCGCGCGGCCGCCGCTGCTCTTGAACGGCCACCTCGACGTCGTGCCGGTCGAGCCCGCGAAGTGGACGCACCCTCCGTTCGACGCCGTGGAGGCCGACGGCTGCATCTGGGGGCGCGGCGCCATCGACATGAAGAACATGGTCGCCATGGGCGCCATGGCGCTCGTGCAGCTCAAGCGGAGCGGCGCCTCGCTCGCGCGCGACGTGATCTTCGCGGGGGTCGCCGACGAAGAGGCCGGCTCGCGCCACGGCTCGCTCTTCCTCGTCGAGAAGCACCCCGAGCTCGTGCGCGCCGAGTACGTGCTCAACGAGGTCGGCGGCCACACGCTCTACATGGGCGACAGCCGCTACTACCCGATCCAGGTCGCCGAGAAGGGGCTCTGCTGGTTCGAGATCGCCGCCGAGGGGGAGCCCGGGCACGGCTCGATGCCCCACCCCGACAACGCGGTGGTGAAGCTCGCCCGCGCGATCACCGCGCTCGGCGACACGCGCCTGCCGCTGCACGTGACGCCGGTGGTCGAGCACTTCCTGCGCACGCTCGCCAAGGGGGCGCCGTTCCCGCAGCGGCACGTGATGCCGCTGCTCGTGCAGCCGAAGCTCGCCGGGCACCTGCTCGATCTCATGCGCCGCGCCAACCCCGATCAGGCCAAGGGGATCGGCGCGATGCTCTCGAACACCACCTCGCCGACGGTGCTCGAAGGCGGCAGCAAGGTGAACGTGATCCCCTCGCGCGCCAGCGTGAAGGTCGACGGGCGCGTCATCCCCGGCCAGCCGATCGAGCGCTTCCTCGACGAGGTGCGCGCCGTGATCGGCGAGGGGCTCTCGATCAACGTCTTCGACGCGCACGACGGCACCGTGTTCTCGAGCGACACGCCGCTCTACCGCGCCATCTGCGGCGCGCTCGCGCGGCACGATCCGCAGGCCATCCCGGTGCCGTACATGATCCCGGGCTTCACCGACTCGTTCGCGTACGCGCGGCTCGGCGCGATTTGCTACGGCTTCTCGCCGGTGCGGCTCGAGCCCGGGATGGACTTCACGAAGATGTACCACGGGCACGACGAGCGCATCCCACGCGCGGGGTTCCTCTGGGGGCTGCGCGTGCTGCACGAGCTCATCGCGGACTTCTGTCGGTGAGCGCGGCGGCGAGGCGACGAGGCGACGCGTGCGCCCGCGGCATTGACGCCATCCGCGCGAGCCCGCTAGTCATCCACGGATGATCCCCTCCCGGCGGGCCGCGGGCGCGCTGCTCTCTATGTCACTCGCGGCGCTCGCCGCGCTCGCCGCGTGCGCGCGCGAGCCGGCGCCCGCGTCGGCGGGGCCCTCGCCGGAGAGCGTGACCTCGACCAAGGCGACGACGACGGCGGCCCCCACCGTCTCCGCCACGACGAGCGCGACCGCCGCGCCGTCGACGAGCGCGCTGCCGCCGATGGACGACGCGTGCAAGTCGGACGGCGACTGCACGCTCTACATGGAGCCGCGCGGCGACGACCCGTGCTGCCCCGCGTGCACCGGGTACAAGGGCGCGAGCAAGAGCTCGCTCGAGCGCCATCGCACCGCGTGCGCCGGTCGCTACGGCATGTGCGCGGGGAGCTGCGCCGCGCCGGCCACGCACGCCGAGTGCAGGGCCGGGCACTGCGCCGCGGTGGCCGACAAGCCCTGAGCTCGCGCCGTCGTCGCTTGGCGTACCCTGCTCGCGTGCCCCTCGCCCTGCGCGCCCTGCGCCGCCTGTTCCTGCTCGCCGCGACGCTCGCGGGCTGCGGCGGCAAGCTCGCGGCCCCCTCGGTCGAGACGTCGTCGGTCGCGCGCGCGCAGCTCGCCCTGGGCGACTCCTTCGGCTGCGCGGTGCGCGCCGGCGAGGTCTGGTGCTGGGGGAGCGACCGCCAAGGGGGGCGGGGCGACTGCCAGGACGGCGCCCCGTGCTTCCCTGGCTCGCAGCCTCCGCGACGCGTGCCGGGGGTGACGAACGTGGTCGGCATCTCCGCGATCGGCAGCCAGGCCTGCGCGGTCCATGGCGACGGCGGGATCACGTGCTGGGGCCAGGCCGTCGACGGCATGAGCGACTGCATCGCCCTCGGCTTCACCTGCGCGATCCCGCCGACGCCGATCGCCGTCGGTGGCGCGGCGCAGGTCGCGGCGGGCGGCCGGCCTTCGTGCGCCATCCGCCACGACGGCAGCGTCGCCTGCTGGGGCGAGGGGAACCTGCTGGGGAGTGAGGACGGCGCGCCGACGACCTCGCTCACGCCGCAGCCTCTGGCGCTCGCGCTCCCCGCCGTGCAGGTGAGCACCTCGATCGGCGGCGCGTGCGTGCTCACGCTCGACGGCGCCGTCTCGTGCTGGGGGTACCACTCGGCGCCGGTGCGCGTGAGCGGCTTCGACGACGCCGTCGAGATCACCACCGGCGGCAGCGCGACGTGCGCGCGGCGGCGCGACGGCAGCGTGTGGTGCAAGGGGTACGCCTCGTACGACGCGTTCCCGGGCGCCGCCTACGACCCCGGCTTCCAACCGAGCGTTTCGCCGATCCCCGGCCTGCACCACGCGGTCGCGATCCGGACTTCCACCTACGTCCGCTCGTTCTTCGCCGTGCGCCGCGACGGCAGCGTGATGCACTGGGGCGAGTGCCGCTCGGGGAGCTGCGCCGATGGCGCCACCTCGCTCGACGCGCTCACCACGCTCACTTCGATCGACCACCTGCCGCGCGTGTTGCCGGCGCTCGCGGGCACCCGCGAGCTCGTCACCAACGGCACAACGACCTGCGTGCTCGGCTTCGACGACCGCGTGCGCTGCGCCGGCGAGGAGGTCGGCGACGGCCGGTACGACCCGCACGCGAGCTTGGTGGAGGTCGCGTTCGAGTGAAGCGGGCGGGCGGTCGTGGCGGTCGAGGTCGTCGAGGTCGTCGAGCTGGTCATGCTCGTGAATCGTTGATGGGTGGATAGGGAACGAGTCGGGTGCAGAAAGGGGTCGCGGGGCGCTGGAGGAGCACTCGCGAGGCGCCGGGGGAGTGGTCGAGTCGAACGGAGGAGCGCTCGCGAGGCGCCGGGGGAGCACTCGATCGACGAGGACTTTGGACCGGTGTGCGGGCGTGGTTCGCGCGCGAGGTGTCCGCGGACGCGCGGTACTCGAACGGAGCGCTCGCGCGGGGGCAGCGCGTGCCGGAGCGAGGGGCGGGCTGCGGGGGATGTCAGAAAATTTGTGTAACCGCTCCGCGATGCGGCGTGTTCGGCCCCGAGGAGCCAACCGATGGATCCGACCGCACCGACCGTGAAGCCCGAGCTCGTCTCCGAGCTGATGAAGTCCGTCTCGAATCCCGAGGAC
>CAIXWQ010000365.1 GCA_903923175.1 uncultured delta proteobacterium
CCCCGCCAGGCCAAGGCGCCCCCGCGGGGCCCGCCTCGCGCGACGCGCACGACGCAGGCGCCGGCTCGCAGGGCGGGCACGGCACGCTCGCCGACGAGGTCAACTGGATCCCTTCGCTGCCAGAGGAGCTGATCGGCCCGTTCCTCGACGAGTGCCAGGAGCGGATCGACGGGCTCTCGCAGCGCATCCTGAGCGTCGAGGAGCACGGCCCGCAGGCTGGCGGCGGTGAGGAGATCCGCGCGCTGTTCCGCGATCTGCACACGCTCAAGGGCTCCTCCGGCTTCGCGGGGCTTTCGCGGCTGAACCGCCTCGCGCACGCGGCGGAAGATCTCGTCTCGAAGGTGCGCGACGGGCAGACCCCGTGCACCCGGCCGGTGGTCGACGTCCTGCTCGCGTCGCTCGATCGGTTCCGCGCCATCGTCGAACGCGCGAGCGCCCGCGCGCCGATCGACGTCGAGGTCGACGACCTGGTCGCGCGTCTGAGGAGCGGCGGCGCGGAGCTGCCTCGCGCGGAGGCGCCGAGATCGATCGCGCCGGCGCACGCGCCCGCGGAGGCCGCCAAGCCCGCCGCCGCCGCCGCGCCCGCCGCCGGCGCGAACACGCTTCGCGTCGAGTTCGAGCGCGTCGATCAGCTGCAGAATTTCGTGAACGAGCTGGTGCTCGCACGCAGCCGCCTCTCGCTCGCCACCGAGGGGCAGCTCAACGTCGGACGCGAGCTCGCGCGCGTTCGCCGCCAGATCTGGCAGATGAGCTCCGCCGCCCGCGCCAAGGCCGGCAAGCACGACGACGCCTGGGCGCAGTTCGGGGCGATCGCCGAGGAGCTCGGGCGCACCGAGCGCGTGGTCGACGAGGGGGCGGAGGAGCTCGACTCGTCGATCGGCGCGCTCTCGATGGCGCTCGGCCAGCTGCGCGATCGCGTGATGAAGCTGCGCATGATCCCGATCGCGCGCCTCTTCTCGAAGCACCAGCGCACCGTGCGCGAGCTCGCGGCCCAGCTGGGCAAGAAGCTCAAGCTGGAGCTGGTGGGCGAGGGCACCGAGCTCGACAAGATGCTCGTGGAGGCGCTCGAGGATCCGCTGATCCACCTCGTGCGCAACGCGGTCGACCACGGCGTCGAGAAGCCCGAGAGGCGCGTGGCGGCGGGCAAGCCCGAGGTCGGCACGCTCACGCTGCGCGCGCGCCAGCAGGGCGGCGCGATCGTCATCGAGATCGCCGACGACGGCGCGGGAATCGACGCGAAGCGGATCCGCGACAAGGCGGTCGAGAAGGGGGTCATCACGCCCGAGGAGGCCGCGGCGCTCAGCGAGCGCGAGTCGCTCGAGCTGATCTTTCGCGCCGGCTTCTCGACGGCCGAGAAGGTCACCGACGTCTCCGGACGCGGCGTCGGCATGGACGTCGTGCGCGACTCGATCGCGCGGCTGAAGGGGACGATCGAGATCCGCAGCGAGCTCGGCGTGGGGAGCACCTTCGAGCTGAGGCTGCCGCTCACGCTCGCCGTCGCCACGGTGCTGCTCGCGCGCGTCGGCGGCGAAGAGGTCGCCATCCCGATCGACGCGGTCGCGCACACCCTCGCGCTCGGCAGCGAGGGGATGGGGCTCGACGGCGCGGGCGCGCTCGACGAGCTCGGAGGACGCGCGGTCTTCGTCGAGCGGACGAACCCGGGCGAGCCGCCGCTCCACGTGCCGGTGGTCGACCTCGCTGCCACGCTCGGCCTCGACGACGCGCGCGAGGTGGTCGCAGGCGACGCGCGCGCGGTCGGCGGCAGCGGTCGGCACGGCGGGCACCTCGTGATCCTCGATCAGCCGCGCACCGACGTGGCGCGCGTGGCGCTCAGCTGCGACGCGCTGCTCGGGCGGCACGAGGTCGTGGTGAAGCCGCTCGGCGTGCTGCTCTCGACGGCGCCGTGCGTCGCCGGCGCCTCGCTGCTGGGCGACCGCGTCGTGCTGCTGCTCGACGTCGCCGAGGTGGTGCGCCGCGGGCTCGAGGAGGTCGCGAGCCCGCGCCCCGAGCCGCGCGCGCGGGCCGCGGCGGAGAGCACGAGGCGCGGCCGGATCCTGATCGCCGAGGACGCCGACGTCGTGCGCGAGGGGCTTCGAATCGCGCTCGAGAAGGCCGGCTTCGAGGTCGCGGCGGCGCGCGACGGCGTCGAGGCGCTCGAGCTCGCGAAGGGGCGCGAATTCGACCTCGTGTCGACCGACGTGATGATGCCGCGGCTCGACGGCTACGAGCTGACGCGGGCGCTGCGCAAGCTGCCGGCGTTCGCCAAGACCCCGATCGTGATGGTCACGTCGCGCGACAAGCGCGTCGACGTGCTGCGCGGCTACGACGCGGGGGTCGACGCCTACGTGACCAAGCCGGCCGACGTGACGGCGCTCCTGCGCACGATCGAAGAGCTCCTCGCGCGCGGCGCGAAGTGACCGCGAAGGAAACGGGCGTGTTCGGAGGGACGCGCGCCGTGCGCGGAGCGCCGCGTTCAATTCCGCCGCGAACCGCGCTAACCAGGGTTTTGTCGAGGGGAACGCCGCGGCCCGGGCCTCGCAAGGGCCGATCGCGGAATTTGGCCCGTCATGCGCAAACCCGTTAGCCGACGAAACATGTCGCAGAAGGCCGCGCTCGTCTCCGGGCCGTCGGCGCACGACGGCGTGTCCGACTCTCCCATCCGCGTGCTGAGGCCCCGCCGGGCCTCGCCCGAGATGACCGTGCGCCCCACGCGCGCCGAGATCGACCTCGCGGCCGTGCGCGGCAACCTCCGCGCGCTGCGCAAGGTCGCCGGGCGCGCGCGCATCTGGGCCGTGCTCAAGGCCGACGGCTACGGCCACGGCGCCCCCGCGGTCGCGCGCACGCTGGAGCGCTCCGGCGTCGACGGCGTCGCGGTCGCGCTGCTCGAGGAGGCGATCGAGCTGCGCGACGCGGGCATCCGCGCGCCGGTGCTGGTGATGGGCGGCTACTACGGCCGCGCGTACGAGGAGCTGCTCGCCCACGATCTCGTGCCCGTCGTCTACGACGCGAGCCACTTCGAGCAGCTCGCGCGGGCGATCCGCCTGGTGGGTCACCAGGATCGCGTGCTCGTGCACCTCAAGATCGACACCGGCATGTCGCGCCTCGGCGTGCGGCCCGAGCACCTGCGCGGGCTGCTGGAGGTCGCCGCGGCCTTCCCGCAGATCGTCGTCGACGGCGTGATGACGCACTTCTCCTCGGCCGACGTGCCGGGCGAGGAGGGCGAGGCCGCGATGCTCGAGCAGCTCGCGACCTTCGCGCGGGGGCTCGCGACGGTGCGCAAGGCCGGGCACGCGCCGCGCTTCGTCCACGCGTCGAACAGCGCGGCCCTGCTGGGCGCCGCGAGCCTCGCGGCCGCGCGGGGCGTCGACGATGCGCGCTTCGACGCCGTTCGCCCCGGCATCGCGCTCTTCGGGGTGAGCCCGAGCGATCACCTCCCCTGCCCCGAGCTCCGGCCGACGCTCCGGGTGCGTAGCGAGATCGTCTCGCTCCGCACGGTGCCGGCCGGCACGCCGATCGGCTACGGCCAGACCTTCCGCGCCTCGCGCGACACCGTGATCGCGACCGTCCCCATGGGCTACGCGGACGGCCTGCCGCGCGCGCTGTCCAATGCGGGCTCGATGCTCGTACGCGGGCGACGCGCGCCGATCGTCGGCTCGCTCTCGATGGATCTCGCGACGCTCGACGTCACCGACGTGCCCGGCGCGTCGCTGCGCGACGAGGTCGTGGCGGTGGGCGAGCAGCGCGGGGCGCTGGGTCGTGACGAGATCACGGTGCAGGAGATCGCGCGGCTCGCGGGGTTGATCCCGTGGGACGTCATGACCTCGATCTCGCGCCGCGTGCCGCGTTTCTACCGCGATTTCTAGCTCGCTCCGCGGCGTCGCCTATCCGCGCCAGAGGCGCTCCGGCAGAGTGCGCCCGAGGAGACGCGAACGATGCCGGTCGACGAGCACGCGCTGCACGCCCTTCACGCCGGTGGCGACGCCGATGGCTGGAACCTCACGCGCTGGGATCCGGCGACCGTCGATCCACGCAAGGGGCACCTCGAGAGCACCTTCATCAAGCTCAACGACCCGACCTCGCCGCGCGCGCTCTGGGTCAAACTCACGATCTTCGCGCCGACCGATCGCACCAGCGGGGGGCCACCGTTCGAGCGCGGCAAGACCGTGGCCGAGGCCTGGGCGATCGCGTTCGATCACGCCGGGGACGAGCCGTCGCCCACGAGCTACCGCGACGCGCCGGGCGCCGAGCGCCCCGCCCCGCGCGCCCGCCACGTCGCGGTGAAGCAGACCGTGCCCATCGAGGCGGCGACGCTCGCGCGCGAGCGGCCGTTCCGCCTGCGCGTCGCGGGCGTGGAGGTCGCGAGCGAGGCCGATGGCGCGCTCCGCCTGCGCGGCGAGGTCGAGCACGGCGAGGGGCGCGTGCGCTTCGACCTCGTGCTCACGCCGCGCGATCGCGCGCCGCTGGTGCCGTTTCCGCACGCGGCGATGTACACGGGCGCGCTGCCGAAGTCGAAGCTCGTCACGCCGATCCTCGACGCGCTCGCCGAGGGGACCGTCGACGTCGACCGCGGCACCGGCGAGCACGCGCGCTGGGAGGTGCACGCGTGGCCCGCGATGCAGGGGCACAACT
This sequence comes from uncultured delta proteobacterium, assembly GCA_903923175.1. GTDB lineage: Bacteria > Myxococcota_A > Polyangia > Polyangiales > JADJMO01 > CAIXWQ01. The sequence continues at coordinate 4,630 of CAIXWQ010000365.1, forward strand.
GGGGCACGCGCCACGCGGATCTCTACGCGTGGGCGCACTGCAATTGCTGGCGCGAGCCCGAAGGGCGCGAGCTGGTGCTCGAGGGGCTCTCCGGCCGCGTGCGCGTCGGCCCGGTGACGACGCCGCTGCTCACGGTCGTGGCGGTGCGCTGGCGCGGCGTGCGCTACGAGGCGGGCTCGATCCGCGAGATCCTGCGGGCGCGCGGCGCGATCGACGGCCACCGGCGCTGGACGTTCGAGGCCCGCCACGCCGACGCGGCCATCGCGGGCTCGCTCACCATGCGCGACGACGACGTCGTGGGGCTCTACTACCCGAACCCCGATGGCGAGATGACCTACTGCCTCAACTCGAAGCTCGCGCACGCGACGCTCCGCTTCGCGCCACGCGGACGTCCGCCGCTGACGCTCACGAGCGAGGCCGCCGCGCTCGAAATCGGGACGCACGCCGCGCACCACGGCGCGCGCATGTACGTGTGATGCGCCGCGCCCCGGCCCGGCAGGCGCTGGTGCTCGCGCTCGGCGTTTCGGCGTGGTGCGGCGCCGTCGCGCTGACCCCCGGCGAGATCGCCGCGGCGAAGCGCCACGAGCACGTCTCTCCGCGCACGCTCGCCACGCTCGTGCTCTACCTCGGCGCGGCGGTCTCGGTCTTGTCGGGGCTCGCGCCCGCCGCGCGCGCGCCGGGTGATCGGCGCGACGAGCGCGGCGCAGGCTGACACCGCGTTACAGGCAGGCCTTCTTGCCGGTCGGCGCGTCCTGGCAGCTCGTCCCCTTCGGGCACTTCGGATCCTTCGCGCAGTCCTTCGCGCACGCGCCGCCGACCGTCGCGTTGACGAACCCCGGCAGGCACGTGGGCCAGATGCCCGGCTCGCCGTTGGTGCACTGGACCAGCTTCGAGCAGTCGGCCCAGTACGTGCGGAAGCAGTCGACGCTCCCGCCGTCGAAGTCGGCGTCGCACTTGAGCCCGCCCGTCGCGACCTTGCACGCGCAGAACGCCTTGCCGGCGGCCTTCTCGGGCGAGAGCCCCTTCTCGGGAGAGTCGCTCAGCGCGCCGATCGGATCCGGGCGCTTCTTCTTGAGCGGCCACTTCGCCATCACGAGCTTCTTCGACTGGTCGCCCCAGTAGAAGGTCGCCTCGAGCTCGACGCCGGGCTCGTAGGGCGTCTTCACGCTCATGCTGGAGCCCGGGATGGTGGCGACCAGGGTGTCCTTGGTCTTGCCCTTGGTGACCTCGACGAAGGTCGGCGCCTTCGCGCCCGAGCCGCGACACGCGATCTGGAACCACTCGCGCACCATGCGCGTCTCGCAGCCGAGCTCCTTGGCGCCGTCGACCGCGAGATCGGGCGCGGCGTCGAGCTCGGCCTTCGTCGGAGCCTTGCTGCGCGCGCCAGGGACGGCGCTCGGGTCGTCCTCGGCGTCGTCCTTCTTGGCGGGCTTCGCTTCGTCCGGCTTCGCGCCCTTGTCGTCGGCCTGGTCGCCATCGTCGTCGGCGGCCTTCTTGGACTTCTTCTTGGGCTTCTTGGCGCCGTCCTCGTCCTCGTCCTTGGCGCCCTTCTTGGCGGACTTGTCTTCCTTGGCCTCGGTCTTCGACTCGGCCTTCTTCTCGTCTTTCGAGCAGGCGGCGGGCGCCGCGACCAGGGCGACGAGGAGCAACGGGAGCGACGGGCGCATGCGCATGAGCGGCCTCCGGAGGAACATGGAGGCGCGAAGATACACGTTCGCCCCACGTCGAACGGGCGACGTGGGGCGAAGAGGTGCGGTGGCGGCGCTACTTGGAGGCCGAGCCGGACGCGGCGGGCGCCGGCGCCGAGCTCGAACCGGCGGGCGCGGAGCCCGAGGGCGCGACGACCGGCGCGGAGGACGACGCGGAAGGTGCCGCGCTGGAGGCCACGGCGGCGGGCGCGGGAGCGGGCTTCGACGCCGCGCTCTTCACCTCGTCGTCGGTCGGCGCGCGCCCCTTCGACTGCTCGAAGACCCAGCGCGTGACGACGTCGATCTCCGCGCCGATCTCGGGGTCGTCGGCGAACGCACCCATGTGCCCCTTGAGCTTCGCGTCGGAGGCCGCGGGCTTGTACGTGTCGCCCGCGATCGGGTTCGCGATCTGCGAGCGGAGCCAGCGGTAGCTCCCCCACCCGGCGAGGTCCGGCGCGACGTCGTCGACGTCGCCCCCTTGCCCGCCGCGCGCGTGGCAGGAGTCGCACGCGAGATCGAACGACTTCTTGCCGGCCTCGCGCTCCGCGGGCGTCCCCTCGTTGGCGACGTAGGCCGAGACGAGCTTGGCGTCGGCCGCGCTCAACGCGGGCTTCTCGCCCGGCTTCGCGGGCTGCGTCTGAGAGGCCATCATCCCCTTGAATGGGCTCTTCGCGAAGCGGGTCACGCCGTCGGGATCCCGCAGCGTCTCCTCGACCCACGCGGCCGTCCCCCACCCCTTCAGGTCGGGCGCCGAGTTGCCGCCCTTGCCGTCGAGCGTGTGGCACCCCTTGCACTTGCTCTTCCAGATGGCCTCGCCCCGAAGCTTCGGATCGCGGTCGAGCATGACGAGCGGCCCCTCGGGGGTGATGCCGCCCATCGCGATCTGCTGCGCGTAGAGCGCGCGCTCGTCGGCGACGGCGCGCGACTTCTGGAACTCCGTGTCGCGCGCGTCCGAGCGCTTCGCGACGACCGTCAGCGCGGCGAGCCCCGCGAAGCCGGCCGCGATGCCGAGCAGCCACGGGAGCCGCTCGCGCACCGCGTTCGTCTTCGCGCGATCGAGCAGCGGGAGCGCGAACAGGTAGCCGACCGCGAGGCCGGGGATCACCACGGTGCCGACGATCGCGGTGGGCCCTTCGAAGTACTTCAGCAGCTGGAACAGCGCGAGGAAGTACCACTCCGGCCGCGCCGGATAGTCGCTCGACGGATCGGCGGGCGCGTCGAGCGGCGCGCCGTGCTCGCGCAAGGCGAGGAACAGCACGGTGCCGACGACGAGGCAGGAGGCGACCACGTCGAGCGCGACCTGCTTCGGGTAGAAGCGATCGAGCTTGGTGTGATCGGCGCTCGCGGGGGGCGTGATGCCGTGCTTGCGCATCAGCGCGACGTGGCCGAGCGTGAAGATCGCGAGGAGCGCCGGCAGCACGCCGACGTGGAGCGCGTAGAACCGCGTCAGCGTGAGGCTGCCGTACTGCGCGCCGCCCTGGACGATGCGCTGCACCGCGCCGCCGACGAGCGGCAGCGTGCCCATGATGTTCGTCGCGACGCGCGTCGCCCAGTACCCCTTCTGGTCCCACGGCAGCAGGTAGCCCGTGAGCGAGAAGCCGAGCACGAGGAACATCAGCACGAGCCCGAACCACCAGTTCAGCTCGCGCGGCCGCTTGTACGCGCCGAAGAGCGCCGTCTGGACGAGGTGCGCGCCGAGCAGCACCACCGTCGCGCCAGAGCCGAAGTGGTGGATGCCGCGCACGAGCCAGCCGCCCGACATCTTGAAGCTGATGTGGTGCACGGAGGCCCACGCGGTGGTGGCCGAGGGCGCGTAGGCGCTCATCAGCAACCAGCCGGTGACCGCCTGCACGGTGAGCAGCGTGACGAGCGCGCTGCCGAAGACGTACGCCCAGCGCGCGCCGCCGACGACGGGCTCGTCGAGCATCCACCGCACGAGCGCGCGGATCGCCATGCGATCGTCGAGCGCGGTGACCATGCGATCGAAGCGGGTCGCGGCCACGCGACTCTCGCGCTCGCGCGCGGTCTCGTGGTGCTCGTGGCGCTCGGGTCGCTCGGGTCGCGGCTGCCGCTCGTTCCTGGGGGCGGACATCAGGCGAGCTCCACTTGCTGCTTCTCGCCGATGCGGAAGCGCTTCCAGGTGACGAGGACCTCGCCCTTCGGGCCGATCTCGACCGGCAGCGCGTCCATGCCGCGCGGCGACGGGCCGGCGGTGAGCTTGCCGGTGAGATCGAAGTTGCTCGTGTGGCACGGGCAGCCGAACCCCTTGCCGTCGGCCGACACGTCGATGCCGCAGCCGAGGTGCGGGCAGCTCGTGCTCAACGCGCGGACCTCACGCGCGCCGGTGCGCACGAGCCACACCGCGCCGAGGCGGCGGTCCTTCGCGCGGTTCCACGCGTCGACCTCGTCGCCGACGACGGCCACGCGCTTGGCGACGCCGGGCTCGAGGTCCTCGAGGTTCGCGACGTGGAACTTCTTGTCGCTGGCGGCCGAGCCCTTCAGCGGGTCGGCGATCAGCATCGCCGCGGGGACCGCGACCACCGCGCCGATCGCGCACGTCCCGGCGGCCGTGAGCGCCAGGAAGACTCGGCGATGAGGCACCTCGGGGGGCTCGGGGAACTCGCTCTCCTGCCTGTTCGGCTTCTCTGCGTCGTCGCTCATCGCGCTCCTCTGGCCGCCCCATTCGTGCGCCCGTGGTCCCCCCCGACGCTTGGACTCCGCCGGACCGATGGCACACCTTCAACGCGCGCGGTCCGCGCCTCCTCGGAGCGGGCGATCGCGCGTCGAGCGAGCGGGCATGCGACCTCCTAGCGAGCCCGTGGCCGGAACGGTGGGAGAATCGACGGCGCGCGCGACGCCGTTCACCCCGTCTGCCCGGCGGGGGTACGCTCGGCAGGACCCGATCGTGCTGGACCGAGCCCTCGTCGACGCCATCGCCCACGCGCCGTCGGCTCCGCGCCCGCAGCGTGCACGGGCGCGCGTCGTCGTGACCTCGTCCTCGTCGCGGCTCGTATGCGCTGCCGCACTCGCGCTCGCGAGCGCGGGGTGCGGCGCGAGCCTTCCGGAGGGGAAGACCGCGCTCGACGGCGTCGACCTGCTCGGCACGCGCGAGCTCGACGCGCCGGACGTCGAGACGGCCCTCGCGAGCGGCGCGACGCCGAGCGCGCAGGGGCTGCGCCCGTACTGGCTCGACGCCGAGGAGTACGACCCGGCGCGCGTCGAGCAGGACGTCGCGCGGGTCGAGGCGTACTACCGCGCGCGCGGCTTCCACGAGGCGCGGGTGCGTGCAGCGCGCGTGGTCCGGACCGGCGCCCGCAGGGTGCGCGTGCAGCTCGTGGTCGACGAGGGGCCGCGCGTGTCGGTCCACGCGAGCCAGCTGATCGGGCTCGACGACCTGCCGGCGAAGGTGCGCGCGCGCGTGCTCGACGTGCGCCACCTCGCGGTGGGCGAGCCGTTCGACGAGGACGTGCACCAAGCGTTCGCGCCCGCGGCCGAACGCGTGCTCGCGGAGGAGGGCTACGCGCACGCGAAGGTGTGGCTGCGCTCGGAGGTCGATCTCGCGCACCACGCAGCGTCGCTCCGGCTCGAGATCGTCGCGGGGCCTCCGTGCACGTTCGGCGAGCTGTCGATCGACGGGCTGCGCGAGCTCTCGGTCGACGCGGTCCGCGCGCTGGTCGGCATCCGGCCGGGCGAGGCGTATTCGACCCGGCGCATCGAGAGCGCGCGCGCGGCGCTCTCCGCGCTCGGCACGTTCGACTCGATCGCCCTCGAGCCGCGGCTCGACGATCCGACCGCCACGGTGATCGCGCTGCAGCTCACGCTCCGCGAGGCCAAGCTGCGCGGGCTGGCCGTGGAGCCCGAGCTCGGCTTCGAGCCGGCGCGCAATCAGCTCTCGGCGCGCGCACGGTGGGAGGATCGCGACTTCCTCGGCGGGCTGCGCCGGCTTCGCCTCGAGGCGGCGCCGAGCCTCGTGCTCGTCCCAGGGCTCTTCTCGAGCACCGACGTCCGCGCGGGGCTCTCCGCGGAGGCGTCGCTCTGGCAGCCGCGGCTGCTCGAGTCGCGCACGTACGGGTTCGCCAGCGTGAGCGGCGCGATCCTCCCCGATCCGCTCGCCGCGTTCCGGACGAGCGCGCTCGGCGGCGCCGTCGGGCTCGAGCGCCGCCTCGGCCCCTACGCGTCGACGGCCCTCGCGTACCGCCGCAGCGTCTCGAGGCCGGTCGCGTACGGCGACGGCGCGCTGCCGCCGAACGCGCTGCCGGACGGCCGCACGACGAACCAGCTCGGCGCGCTGGAGCTCTCGGGCTCGATCGACACGCGCGACGATCGGCGCAGGCCCCATCGTGGGTTCTTCGGCACCCTTTCGCTCCAATACGCCGCCGCCTCGCGCGTGTTCCTCGCGGGCGACTACGGCGATCTGCGCGTGCAGCCCGAGGTGCGGCTGTTCGGGCCGCTCGGGCGCCGGGTGGTCGTCGCGCTCCGGTTCATGGTCGGCTTCGTCCTCCCTCGCAACTACGACGCGCGCTTCCCCGCGCGACGCGTGCCCGATGCGAGCGATCCGTCGTCGTACGATCTCTCCGCGGCCGCCGACGTGCCGTACGCGCGCGCGTTCTTCTCGGGCGGCGCGAACGGCAACCGCGGCTACGCGACGCGCGAGATCGGGCTGCGCGACTGCGCCACGCTCGCCTCCGGCGGCCGCGAGGTCGGCGCCGGCTGCTCCATCGTCGTCGGCGGCGCCTCGGTCTGGGAGGGGAGCGTGGAGCTGCGCTTCGACCTCGGCGGCGCGCTCACGACGCTCCTCTTCGTCGATGCGAGCGACGTCTCGCGCGAGGTGTTCGACCTGAGGCTGGCCTACCCGCACCTCTCGGTCGGACCCGGGCTCCGGTACGACACGCCCGTGGGCCCGCTGCGCTTCGACTTCGGCATCCGCGTGCCGGGCGCGCAGCGCGTCGGCGGCGATCTCGATCCGCGCGAGGCGCCGCGCGAGATGCGGCTCGGGATCCGCGGCCCCTTCGCCGTCCACCTGAGCCTCGGCGACGCCTTCTAGATCGCGCGAGCCACGCGCAACACCGCGCGCGAGCGCACGTCGAACCGATCGTCGCGCGCACGCTCACCCCGCGCGCCCACGGAGGCTGCCTTGCGTCGTCGCTCCCTCGCGCTGTCGCGCTCGTTCTCGCGCTCGCTCTCCTTCGGCGTCGCGTCGCTGCTCGCGACGCTGGTCCCCGCCGTCGCGTTCGGTGGCAATCGCATCCAGGACGAGAACGCGAGGGCCGTCGATCCCGCCAAGGACTCGTGGGAGCCGGCCTACGACGCGAGCTACGCGGCGCTCAACATCGGCATCGACGGCACCATCGACGGCTACCCCTCGAAGTGGTCGTACGCCCAGGGCGACACGCTCGGTCTGCGCGTCTCGACCACGGCCGCGCGCTTCCGCACGCGCGTCTACCGCATCGGCTGGTACGGCGGCCTCGGCTCGCGCCTCGTGTGGGAGGCCGCGTCGACGAAGGGCGAACGTCAGCCGTTCCCCCCCGAGAACGCCGACACCGGGCTGGTGGAGGCGAAGTGGCACGACTCGCTCTCGGTCGCCATCGGCGGCGACTGGGTCCCCGGCGAGTACGCCGTGCGCTTCACGACCGACACGGGCATGGAGGGCTACACGTACTTCGCGCTCCGCGACGACGGCAGCGGCGCGCACGCGCCGATCCTCTTCGTGGACACGCTGACCACCGCGCACGCGTACAACCCGTGGCCGAAGATCCTGAACGCCGCCGGCGTGCAGATCCAGGGCAAGAGCCTCTACAGCTACAACTCGGCCGGCGTCGTGGTGACCGCGTCGGGCGATCACGAGGCGGTGGCGGTCTCGCTGGACCGACCGCACGGCGAGAACTGGGGTCTCGGCATCTGGCGCGACTGGACCGTCCCGTTCGTGCAGTGGCTCGAGCAGAAGGGGTACGACGTCGCCTACGCGACCTCGCTCGACCTGCACACGGGGAGCGTGCTCGCCGGACGCAAGGTCTGGATGGACTCGGGGCACGACGAGTACTGGACGCGCGGCATGTGGGACAGCCTCCTCGCGGCGCGCGACGGCGGCCTGAACCTGGCGTGGTTCTCGGGGAACGATCTCTCGTGGCAGGTGCGGCTCGAGCCAGGCTCCGGCGGGCCGCTGTCGACGATGGTCGGCTACAAGATCGCGGCGTATCCGGACGAGGGGCGCTGCGGCAGCTGCTGGGACTGGGGTGGCGATCCCGAGTTCCAGCTCGCGCTGAAGGCGCAGGCCGCCGGCGACGTCACGGGGCAGATCACGCACCTCAAGAACGTGACCTACGCGTGGGGCGGGCTGAAGAACTGGGACCCCAACTCGCCGAGCCCGACCTTCCCGGGCATGCGAGGCGCGCAGGTGCCGGCCCCCGCGGCGCTCGCGCGCCTCGGCATCGGGCTCGAGGGGCTGATGAACGGGCCGAAGCTCCCCACGTGTCCGAAGACCGCGACGGCCGACAACGCCTGCTACGGGATCTCGTGGGTCGTCGACTCGGCGGATCACTGGATCTACACGGGCGCCGGCGTCAGCGGCGGGATGGCGACCGGGCTCGCCAACGGCGATCACGTGCCGATGATCGTCGGCTACGAGATGGACAATGCGCGGACGGGCACCGTGTACGCGAGCCGCCCCGCGACGCAGATCCTCCTCGCGCACACCGACAGCGTCTTCACGCCGGACAAGAGCTCCGCGATCGACTTCACGGGCTCGTTCAATGCGCAGTACTACGAGGCGAAATCGGGCGCGCGCGTGTTCGCGGCCGGCACGATCAACTGGCCGTGGGGGCTCGCGCGGCCTGGCGTCGGCCAGTGGGGCGGGCTGAGCCTCGACACGCCGGTGGCGGGCAAGACGACGCTCTCGCAGGTGATCTCGGCGATGACCGTGAACGTCTTGAACAAGATGCTCGACGGGCCCGGCACGCCGTGGAGCGGCGACGCGGGGACGCCCCCACCGCCGACGGACGCGGGGGCGCCGGCCGACACGGGCATCGTCGACTCGAGCTTCGGTGACGCGAGCCTCGACTCCGGCCTGCTGCCGCCGGTCGACACCGGCACCACCGTCCTCGACACGGGCACGCTCGTCATCGACACCGGCACGGTCGCGGTCGACTCGGGGACGGTCGCCGTCGACACCGGTACGGTCGCGGTCGACTCGGGGACCGTCGTCGACACCGGCACCGTCGACGCCGGCACGCTCGACACCGGCACCGTCGTCGACACGGGCTCCGGCTCGACCAACGACACCGGCCCGCGGGAGCCGATCGACTCGTCGGTCGCCCCGTACGACACGGGGGCGGTGGGCTCGATCGACGGCGCGCTCGGCGGCACCGACGACGCCGGCGCGGGCGACGACGCCG
>CAIXWQ010000366.1 GCA_903923175.1 uncultured delta proteobacterium
CGAGGCGTCGCGTGCGCACGCTCGCGCCGGCGCGGACCGCGGCCGGCAGCGGGGTGAGCGGCGCCGCGAGCGCGGCCTCGAGCGCGCGCGCGTCTCGGGCGACGACCACCCGCGTGAGCCCTGGCGAGCAGGGGCGAGCCTCGGCCGCGAAGCCGAGCACGCGCGCCGCCTCGATCAGCGCCGGGGCATCCGCGGACTCGATAACGCGCCCCTCGGAGGCGCGGCCGCCCGCGTCACGCGCGTCTCGCGAGCTGCGCAGCCCGCCGAAGGTCGCGTCGTCCAGCACGCGCGTGACGTCGATCGCGCCGCTCGGCCCGTGCGCGGAGACGGCCGCGACCAGCGGCGCGAACGCGACGCCCGGCGCGTCCGCGAGGGCCTGGCAGGCCAGCACGAGGCGGGTCGCGAGCTCGAGCGCGTCGGCGTCGCAGAGATCGCGCTGACGCGTCGCGAGGCCGGTGGCCGCCTGGAAGATGGCCTCGACGCGCGCGTCGCCGAACCGCCACGGCACGCTCGCGTCGTAGCCCTGCTCGGCCGCGCGGTCGGGGCGCCCCTCGCCGAAGGCCTCGACGAGCAGCCCCTCGGCGGCCGCGAGCGCGTGGAGCGGCGTGCGCGCATAGAGGCGCAGGCGCGTGCGGATGGCCTCGCTGCGCAGCTCGTGGAAGCGCACCTCGCGCATCACGCGGGCGTTCTCGAGCAGCGACGCCGGCGTGGTCCACGGCGTGAAGAGCACGATGCCGTGCGCGCGGTGGCGGTCGAACGCGAACGCCGCGGGGTAGCGGGCGCCGAGCGCGCGCATGAGCGCGATCGCGCGGAGGTTGTCCTCGACCGTGACCCCTTTGTTGAAGAGCTCGAGCTGCGCGGCGTCGAAGCTCTCGAAGCCGACGAGGTAGAGATCCAGGACGCTGCCGCTTTCCGCCGCGAGCTCGATCGCGCGCGTGACCTCGGCGTCGAACTCGAGCAGCCAGTCGACGCGGCTCTTCACCAGGAGCGTGAGCCCGTGCAGCGCGGGCTCTTTGGCGATCGCGCGAAAGAGCGCCGGCAGGAACGGGTGCGGCCGCTCGTCGACCAGCAGCACCTCGCCCATCTCGGGCCGGCCCGCGCGGATCGCGCGCAGCTGGCCGAGCCACGCGGCGAGCACCTCCGGCTCGCTCGGCTGCGCGTAGGTGCCGAGGTTGTCGAGGCAGAAGGTGCAGCCGCGCGTCTGCACGCGCTCGTCGAGCGCGAGGCCGGCGAAGCGCGGGTTCTTGCGCGCGTCGAGCAGGAACGGGCAGCCGACGGCGGGGCCGCGGATGCTCGGGCGCGCGCCGGCGTCGAGCGCCTGGGCCGTGTCGAGGACGTCCAGCGCTTGCAGCGCGCGCAGCTCGCGCGGGCGCAGCGGTCCGCTTCGCGTCGGCGGCGGCGCCTCGCCGGAGACCATCGCCACCAGCGCGCCTTCGTCGACCACCGCGTCGAAGCGATCGTCGAGCGCGGCGGCGATCGACGCGATCCGCAGCAGCCGCGCGTCGCCGGCTGCGCCGCGCAGGTGCTCGATCAGCGTCGGCGACCACGCGCGCCACAGGACCACGAAGTCGACGCCCCCCGGGCCCGTCGCCGCGCCGAGCGACGCGCCGACCTCGGCCTCCCAGCGCGCCTCGTCGACGGCGGCCGGCCGGCCCGCCTGCACGAGCGTCACCGCGTGCCCGGCCTCGACGAGGCGTGCGCGCACGCGCTCGACCGAGGCGTTGCCGATGAACGAGTCGGCGCTCGGGCGCACGTCGACGAGCGCGACGCGTCTCGCTCGCGCGCTCACGGCACGACGACCAGGCGCTTGAGCCGCTCGTTGACCGCCGGCGGCATCCCGCGCCGGCGCTCGGCGGCCTCGCCGAGCACGCCCGCGCGCGCCGCGCCGATCTCGCGCAGCCACTCGGGGCGCACGCGCTCGGCGTAGGCGGCGAAGCGGTCGACGTCGGCGAGCACGCGCTGCACGACCGCCTCGTCACCGTAGAAGTCGAGCCCCTCGTGCTGCTCGGGGTTGAGCGCCATCAGCCGCACCCGGAGGTTGCGCGCGTGCGCGAACGCGCCGAACTCGACGAGCGTGTGGCTCGCCGCCGGCTGCACCACGAAGCTGAGCGTGATGCCGAACCAGCGGTGGTGGTGGCGTCGGAACTCGATCAGCGCGTCGATGTTGCGGTGCACCTCTTCGAGGGCGATCCCGCGCTGCACCCGCTCGTAGGCCTCGGGGGTGCCGGCGTTGAGGCTCACCGTGACGTCGCCGATGGTGCAGCGGGAGATGCGGCGGAGCGTCTTCTCGCCGAGGAGGCTGCCGTTGGTCACGAAGTCGATCGCCACGTCGGGCGTGCGCGCGACGTCGAACGACTGCAAGAAGCGCATGGTGGCGGGGTTGGCGAGCGGCTCGCCGCCGAGCAGCGTCAGCGTCTGCAGCGTGGGGAGCAGGGCCTCGACCTCCTCCCAGATCGACTCCGGGAGCTCGCGGCGCGGCGAGCGGCCGAGATCGCACATGATGCAGTCGTAGTTGCAGTACGTGCTGGGGCAGAGCGCGAGGCGCAGCGGCTTGCTGCGCACGATCTCCGCGCGGCGCGCGATCTCCTCGGCCATCAGGAGCTGGTTGTCGACGAACGCCGGAGACCCCGCCTGGATCGTCAGCGCGCGCTCGCTGAACTTCTCGTCGTGCAGGCGCGAGCAGATCGGCAGGCAGAGCCCGTCGAGCGTCCTTCGCGCCATCGCGCGTCGCGCGCCCTGGTAGCCCTCGCCGTTCCACACGCCGAGGAGCGAGCTGCCGTGGAGCACGCCGCGATCGCCGAGCGTCCACGTCGAGCAGCACTGGCGCACCTTGCCGTCGGGATCGACGACCTCCATCGTCGTCCACGGCGTCGTGCAGACGACCTCGCCCTCCTTCGGGCGCGCGCGCACGATCGCCGCGGGGACGGGGCCGTGCGCGGTGCGCGGGCGGTCCCACGGCAGGGGGCCCTGCGCGATCGGCGTCAGCGCCGCGCGCGCGGCC
>CAIXWQ010000367.1 GCA_903923175.1 uncultured delta proteobacterium
GCGCGCGCCTGGCCGGCAGCGTCGCCCTCGAAGTGCCCCCAGACGGCCTCGATGAACGCCTCTCGCAGCGCAAGCTGGGCGAGCTCGTCGCGAACGGCACGAGCGACGACGGAGGCGGCTGACTCGATCTCCGCGCGCAGGACCGCGAGGCCCGCCACCACGGTCAGGACATCCTCGAGATCGTGGCTCTCGACGAAGTCTCCGCGCCCACGGGACCGGAAGGCTTCGAGCTTCGTCGCGACGAAGTACAGGGGCGCGATCACCAAGACCTCGCACTCCGCTCCGACGACGACTCGATCGGGCGCCGCCACGGCGGCCGCGTACCAACGATTCGTGGGACCGAGCGCCGTGTCCGCCGTGCCCATGAGGTCGACGCGAACGCCCGAAACGACCTGCCTGCAGAGCGGTGCGCCCTCCTCGACGCATGGCCGAAACCCGTGGGCGCGCAAGCGATCGACGAACGCGTAGTACTCGGCGAGCGTCGTCACATCGACCACGCAATCCACGTCGTCAGTCGGCCGAACGTCCACGCCGCCCTCGAGGGCATAGAGAGCGGCGACCGTTCCGCCTACGAACACGACGCGCCCGCGCTCCTCACCGAGTGCCCGAGCAACAGCCTCGACGGCGGCGCGCGAACGTTCACGGCGGGAGCTCATGATGCGAGCCGCTTCTCGAGCTCCGTTCGCGACAGAGCACGCTCCCGCGCTCGCCCCACGCGGAGCGCATCCGCGAGCGCGAGGAGCTCGTGCAGCTTCGGGTCCTCGGCGGCAGCGAGCGGCGCCGATGGATAGAGCGGCTCGATGACCCTGCCCCGTACGCGGGCGCGCGCGCCACCGTCCGGCACGAGCCAGACAACACCGTCTTCGTCGCCGAGGCGGAGCTTCCCGGCGAGCGGTGCCGCGCTGAACGCGGTCGGCATGCCGTCCCCGAGCAGGCCTAGCTGGGCAGGGAACACGTAGCGAAGCCCCGACACGAGGAGCTCGAGCAGGCTGGCGCGCACGATGCGGCGGTCGACCGGCGCGTACAGGTGGCACACCGCGAGGCGCTTGAGGCCATGGTTGACCTCTCCCGCGCTCACATGAAGCGCGCGCGCGACGCCCGGCTGGGTCCAGTCCGCCGCGCCGATGGCGACGAGCTTCAGCGCAAGGACGATGTCCTGCGGCTTCAGGCGGATCGACATGGTGGAGAGCCTGAAGTTAGCCCGATATTTGCGATTTGCAAATCTCAGCATCTCGATGCGTCGCCAACCGAAGCTCTGACTCAGCAGCGCATGCACGCGATCGCCGAGCGCGCGACGGCGCGCCGCGCCGCCGATTGTCGCGAGCGCCATCCGACGATGCCTTGGCGCGCGATGGCCGCCCGTGCGCGCGTCTCCCTCTCCTGCACGCTCTGCGGCCAGGTGGGAGAGGAATTATCGCTCCTCAGCGCGATCTGCGGGTCGATAGCCTCGCCGGCGGCGGGGCGTTTCCCGACTGTCGATGATCAGTCCTCCCGTTCCCCGGTCCCGAGCAGCGGCGCCCCCGCCCGCTCCTTCGCCTCGGAGGTGTCGCCGTGAACGGCCGTCGCGATGATCCGCTCGGTCACGTCGTCGAGGTAGTGCCGGAGCACGCCGGCGAGCTGCTGGTACTCAGGCCAGAGCGTCTCGTCGACGAATCGCTTCGCGACCCTGACCATCAGCGTCGTGCGGCGCTGGCCGCGATAGCGGAACGGCTCGAGCCCGTACCGGCGGCAGAGCGCCACAAATAAAAGACGCGACCACTGATCGACCAGTGAGAACTGCATTTCGACAGACGGGTCCTGCCGGTTCAGTTCGGCGAGCCTGGCGCGGACGCGTTCCAAGGCGGCCTCTGCTGCAAGA
>CAIXWQ010000368.1 GCA_903923175.1 uncultured delta proteobacterium
CTTCCACGACAAGCTGCTTCGCCACCGCCGCACCTCCTCTTCGGAGGGCCGACCCTACTCGCTTCCGATCGTCATGCCCGGATCACGCGATCGTGTTGCCGCCGCAAAAGAAACCTCTGCTCAGGCTGTGATCCCGACCCGTATTGGCGCTCCCCTTCGAGCTCCACCTCGCCGCCGCGCGCGATCCGAAGCTGCTCGCCGCCTGCGACCGCGCGCTCATCGACGCGGTCTTCCGCTGGATGCGCGATCAGCTCGGCCTCGCGCGGGCGAAGGGGGGCGCGGTCAGCTTCGTGCAGCGTTTCGGGTCGTCGATCAATCTCCACGTCCACTACCACGTGCTCGTCCTCGACGGCCTCTTCGTCCGCTCGCGAGGCGGCCCCCCCGTCTTCGTCGGAGCCCCTGCGCCGACGGCGAACGATCTCGCGAGGGTGCTCACCGACGCGCGTGCGCAGATCGGAAAGTGGCTCGCCAAGCATGCGAGGGACGTCGACCTTGGCGACGACGCGCTCGCGGGCTGCGCCAAGCTCGCGACCCAGCGCGGCCTCTTCACCGATCTCGGCAAGGGCGGCGCCAAAGACGACGATGAGCCCTCGACCGGAAAGAACCGCAAGTCCGCCGTGCTCGACGGCTTCAACCTCCACGCCGCCGTGCGCATCGGCGCCGACGACGACGTCGCGCGCGAAAAATTGGCCCGCTACTGCGCGCGTCCCGCCTTCGCGCTCGATCGCCTCTCGGTCCTGTCCGACGGCCGCATCGCCTACGCGATCAAGAACCCGCGCAAGGGCTCGACGCACCGCATTCTCACGCCCATCGAATTGCTCGCGCGCATCGCTGCCTTGATCCCGCCGCCGCGGCATCCGTTTCTGCGCTACCACGGCGTCCTCGCACCAGCTTCGAAATGGAGGAAAGACATTGTGCCGCGCGTCGTCGAGGCCGCGCGGCCGGACGCGCAAGCGGGCGCGTCGCCGGCGTGTCATGCCGAGCACGGCGGGCACGCTCACGCCGCCATGCCGGCAGGTCCGGCCGCGCCAACGCAAGCGCCGGCGCCCGCGCCCGGGTCTGCCCGCGCCGCCAAGCCCGACGCCCACTCGCCGCTCTGGCAGCGCCCTTCCACCAGCGACGCCGCCGCCGAGCGCGATCTGCGCGCGATCACCGAGGCGCACCTACGCCGTCTGGACGGCGGTCGCCTGCTCGCGACCGCGCCGCGCCTCGACTGGGCCACACTTCTCAAGCGCACCTTCCAAATCGATGTGTTCGTCTGTCCAAGGTGCCGCGGCCCGACCCGGGTGATCGCCGCGATCACCGAGCCCGCCGTGATCCGCAAGATACTCGACCACCTCCGCGAGCCGCCCGCGCGCGCGCCGCCGAGCGGAGCACGTGAGCCGGACGACGACCTCGACACGGTCGACGTCTGGCTCGACGCCGAGGTCGACATCGGAGCGTGAGGGCCGGCCGGCCGGCCCGAGCCGCGCCGAGCGGGCGCCGAGCGCGCCGGCGGGGCGAGGTGCGTCCGGGGGGCGCTTGGAGTAGGTCAGAGAGACGTGGAGAGGCGCTGGCGGTCCGCCGATTCCGTCCTCCTCGAACTGCGGGTATGTGGGATTATGTAATCGGAGCTGGAAGGCTGGCTTCGCTTGAAACGCCTATCCTCCA
>CAIXWQ010000369.1 GCA_903923175.1 uncultured delta proteobacterium
TGCGCGAGGCCACCGCGGCGAGCGGGCAGGCGATCGACGCCGAGCTCGTCGCCGCCTTCGCAGAGCTCGTCGCCGACCTGATGGAGCGCGGCGTCTGGCTCGGCGCCGCGCGCGAAACCGAAGCGTGAGCGGCCGGCTCGGCGCGCTCGCGGGCCTCGCGGGCCTCGCGATCCGCGGCGGCGCCGCGCTGCTCTCGGCCAACGTGCTCGGCTGCCACGCGAGCGGCACGCCGGCGAGCGCGGGGCGCGGCCCCTTCGAGCACGTGACCGGCAGCCCGGTCGGGCTCGAGCTCGACGTCGTGGCGCGGCCTCGCTTCGCGGGCGGGGCCAGGCTCGAGCTCGAGGTCACCGCGCGCGGCGCGGGGCTCCCTCGGCGCTGGGTCGTGCAGAAGCGCTGGGCGGGCGAGGAGGAGGTCTGGTCGCGCATCGGCGCGGTGCACGCGCGCTGCGACGGCGTCGAGGTCGCGACGACCTACGACGACCTCGACACGCACGTGGGCTGGACGCTCCCCGCGCGCTGCGCCGTCGCGAAGCTCGCGTACGTGATCGCCCCCGAGCCGCGCGGCCTCGCGTTCGGCTACGAGTTCGACGTCCAGGTCGCGCCGGCCCTGGTCACCGCGATCGCCGAGACCGCGCTGGTGCTCCCCGACTGCCCCGACGAGACGCCGGCGCGCGTGCGCGCCTCGTTCGATCTGGGCGAGATGCCGGGCGCCGAGGGGCTCTACTCGCTCGGCGTCGAGGGGGCGATCGACACCACCACGCGGGCCGCGCGCCACGCGTATCTCGCGGCGGGGCGCTTCGATCACGGCGACCTCCCCGCCGCGGGCGCGCTCGCGTTGCAGGCGCGCTTCTCGGCGCAGCTGTCGGAGCGCTTCGATCGCGCAGCCGCCCTTCGTGATCTCGGCGCGCTCGCGCGGGCCGAGTCGGCGCTGTTCGCCGATCCGACGAAGGAGACGCTCCGCGTGCTCGTGCTCGGCGTCGGCGCGGGCGACGACGAGCCCTCGCCGCACGGGACCTCGCTCACCTCCTCGGCGCTGCTCTGGCTCGAGGCCGACGCGCCCTGGACGCCGCACCAGGCGCGCCTCGCCGCGCACGAGATGGTGCACCTCTACAACGGCCAGATCGTGCGGCGCGCGGGGAAGGACTCCGAGACCTACTGGTTCTCCGAGGGGTTCACCGAGCGGATCGCCGACGAGCTGATGCTCCGCGCCGGCGTCGGCCGGGCGAGCCAGTGGCTCGAGGCGCAGCGCGCGCGCCTCGCGGCCTACGCGACGCACCCGCGCGTCGACGCGCCCAACGCCCAGGCCGACATGCGCTGGCAGGGCGACGCCGCGTCGCTGCCGTACCTGCGTGGCGCGCTGATCGCCGTCTTCGTCGATCACGCCATGCGCGTCCGCTCCGCCGGCGCTCGCTCGCTCGACGACCTGATGCGCGGCCTGGTCGCGCGCGCGCGGCGCGGCGAGGCGCCCTTCTCGCAGGAGCAGCTCCTCTCCGCGATTGCCGACGAGGTCTCGCCCGCCGAGGCGCGCACCGTCCGCGCCGTGGCGATCGACGGCGTCCGGCTCGCGCTGCCCGAGGACGCCTACGGCCGCTGCGTGCGTGTCGTCCCCGACGGCGCGGGGCAGACGCTCGCGATCGCGCCCGGCGTGAAGGACCTGGAGGCGTGCCTGCGGCCATGACGCGCCCTCGTCGCGATGCGCGCCCCGCCCGCGCTCCGCCGCACTCTCGCGCGCTCGCGCTCGCGCCCCCGAGCACGGAAGCGGGGCGGCGGACGTGATTCGCCCGCCGCCCCGCGTCGTACCGGCCTGGCTCGGATCGCTCAGCGGATGCTGCCACACACGTTCGTGACGCCGCCGCCGCCGCAGGTCTGGGGCGCCGTGCAGGTGCCGCAGGAGAGCAGGCCGCCGCAGCCGTCGCCCGCCTGGCCGCAGTTGTAGCCGAGCGCGCTGCACGTGGTCGGCGTGCACGTCGGCCCGCCGCACTGGCTCGCGACGCCGCCGCCGCCGCAGGTCTGACCGCTCGGGCACGGCCCGCAATCGAGCAGGCCGCCGCAGCCGTCGGCCACCGGGCCGCACCCCGCGCCCACGCCGGCGCAGGTGAGCTTCGTGCAGCCTCCCGTGCTGTTGTGGCCGCACTGGTTCGACACGCCCGCGCCGCCGCAGGTGTCCGGCGCGACGCAGTCGCCGCAGCTCACCGCGTTGCCGCAGCCGTCGCCGATCCCGCCGCACGTCGCGCCGACGCTCGAGCACGTGAGCGGCTTGCACGTCGGGCCGCCGCACTGGTTCGCCACGCCACCGCCGCCGCAGGTCGTGCCCGCGGGGCAGGGGCCGCAGTTGATCGCCCCGCCGCAGCCGTCGCCGACGTAGCCGCACGACGCCTTGAGCGCGGTGCACGTCTGCGGCGCGCAGGTCGGGCCACCGCACGCGCCGGTCACGCCGCCGCCGCCGCAGGTCGTGCCGGTCGGGCAGGTCCCGCACGAGAGCGCGCCGCCGCAGCCGTCGCCCCAGGCGCCGCACGTGTAGCCGAGCTTCGAGCAGGTCGTCGGGGCGCACGTCGGGCCGCCGCACTGGTTCGCGACGCCCGCGCCGCCGCAGCTCTGGCCGGTCGGGCAGGTGCCGCACTGGAGCAGGCCGCCGCAGCCGTCGGCGACCCACCCGCACGTCGCCTTGAGAGAAGCGCACGTCTGGCCGGTGCAGCTGGGACCGCCGCAGACGCCGGTGACGCCGCCGCCGCCGCAGGTCGTGCCGGCCGGGCACGTGCCGCACGCGAGCGTGCCGCCGCAGCCGTCGCCCCAGGAGCCGCAGGAGTAGCCGAGCTTCGAGCACGACGTCGGCGTGCAGCTCGGGCCGCCGCACTGGTTGGCCACGCCCGCGCCGCCGCAGGTCTGCCCCGAGGGGCACGTGCCGCACTGGAGCAGGCCGCCGCAGCCGTCGCCCACCGGGCCGCAGGTCGCGTGAGCGCTGGCGCAGGTGCCGGGCGTGCAGGTCGGCGGCGGCGGCGGCGGCGCGTTGTCCGCCGTCACGCACGACGACAGGTCGAAGATCATGAACTCGAGCAGCTTCTCCTGCGGCGTCATCGGCGTGCTCGTGCACTCCGCGGGGAAGCTCTTGCCGTTCGCCTGGGTGTCCTCGACGTGGAAGTCGTCGAAGAGCACGCGGCCGCACTGCGACGCGGCCGGCGTGCCGACCGGCGTGTTGAAGGTGTAGTGCACCGACGCGCCGGGGTTGTTGATCGTCATCCACGACTGCGACGGCGCGACGACCGAGTTGTAGTCGTGTCGCAGCACCTTCAGCGGGATCTGCGCGTAGGCCGTCGAGGCGCCGACGAGCTGGAGCCACTGGGCGAGCAGCGCCCCCTTCGGGAAGCTCGTGTCGATGAAGCCCGTCTGATCGGCCGGGGTAGACTGATCGACGTTCCACGCCGCGGTGCCGGAGAACGGCGCGTCGTTGTAGAGCCACATGTAGCTGAAGTGCGTGGCGAAGACGCGGCCGCCGGCGTTCGTGTAGTTGATGACGTTGGTCTGCTGCGCCGCCGAGGCGTGGCTATTCGCGTAGCGCGCCCCCTGGCAGGGGAAGAGGACGACGTCGTACTTCTGGAGCGTCGTCGCCGAGCCGACGAGCGTCGCCTCCGTGGGCGAGCCCGGGAGCGTCGCGCCCGCGCTGCCGTCGCCGGCGTAGAGGTGGACGCGGCCGCCCTTGCTCGGGACGGTGAACTCGGCGTCGGAGACGCCGATCTTCCGCATCACGCACTCGAGCGCGTCCACGGCGCCGGTGACGAACGCCATCTGCGGGATGTTGTCCCACGCGCTGGTCTCGGCCTGCTTGCGCGGCAGGCGCGTGGCCGTCGCGGGGAGCGGCGTGTCGACGCACGCCGAGACGTTCGGGATCGAGTAGTAGCGCCGCCACTTGCCGAGCTCGATGACGATCGGGATGTTGGCGCCGACCGGCACGTTCTTGAGCTGGAACTTGCCGTCGGGGCCGGTGATGGCGCTGACGAGCGCGTTGGTGGTCCCCGCGCCGCCGCACTGATCGCAGGTCACGGTGCTCGCGAACGGCGTCGGCGTGCCGCTCTTCGGGATGTACACGACCGCGTTCGGCAGCGGATCGGCCGCGCCGAAGCCGAGCGAAGAGTCGGTCGGCGCGTAGACCGTCCCGCTGATCGTCGTCGTCACGCCGGCGGTCGGACACGCGATCTGCTGCAGGCACAGCCCCGTGCAGGTCGAGCTCCCGCCGCCGCCCGAGCCGCCGCCGCAGCGGTTCGCCACGCCGCCGCCGCCGCAGATGTCCGGAGAGGCGCAGTTGCCGCAGTTGAGCGAGCCGCCGCAGCCGTCGCCGATCCAGCCGCAGTTCGCGTTCGCGGTCGCGCAGGTCTTCGGCGTGCAGACCACGCCCGCGTCGTTCGCGTACGGGTTGCCGCAGACGTTCGCCTTGCCACCGCCACCGCAGATGTACGGCGAGGAGCAGGTGCCGCAGTCGAGCAGGCCGCCGCAGCCGTCGCCGACGGGCCCGCAGTTGGCGCCGACGCTCGCGCACGTGCGCGGCGTGCAGACGACCCCCGCGTCGCTCGCGAAGGGGTTGCCGCAGACGCTCGGCGTGCCCGCGCCGCCGCAGAGGTACGGCGAGAGGCAGGCGCCGCAGTCGAGCGAGCCGCCGCAGCCGTCGCCGATGAGCCCGCAGTTCGCCCCCGCGCTCGCGCACGTCTTGGGCGTGCACACCACGCCGGCGTCGTTCGCGTACGGGTTGCCGCAGCGGCTCGCCGTGCCGCCGCCGCCGCAGATGAAGGGCGAGGTGCAGGTGCCGCAGTCCAGGAGGCCGCCGCAGCCGTCGCCCACGGCGCCGCAGTTCGCGCCGATGTCCGTGCACGTGCGCGGCGTGCAGGCCGTGCCGCCGTCGCCGACGTACGGGTTGCCACAGACGCTCGGCGTGCCGCCGCCGCCGCAGATGAACGGCGAGGAGCAAGTGCCGCAGTCGAGCAGGCCGCCGCAGCCGTCGCCGACCGGGCCGCAGTTCGCGCCGACGTCGGCGCACGTGCGGGGCGTGCAGGCGAGGCCGCCGTCGCCGACGTACGGATTGCCGCAGACGCTGGGCGTCCCCGCGCCGCCGCAGATGAACGGCGCGGTGCACGAGCCGCAGTCGAGCGTGCCGCCGCAGCCGTCGCCGATCGGGCCGCAGTTGGCGCCGACGTCCGCGCACGTGCGGGGCTTGCAGGTGTTGCTCGCGTCGGCGACGCCGCCGTCGGGCGCGATGTACTTCACGCCGCAGACGCTCGGCGTCCCGGCGCCGCCGCAGGTCTGGCCGCTCGGGCAGCTGCCGCAGTCGAGCGTGCCGCCGCAGCCGTCGCCGATCGGACCGCAGTTGGCGCCGGCCTTCGCGCACGTGAGAGGCAGACAGCCGCCGACGGAGTTCCCGCAGACGCTCGGCGTGCCTGCGCCGCCGCAGATCTCCGGCGCCGCGCAGGTGCCGCAGCCGAGCAGGCCGCCGCAGCCGTCGGCGACGGGGCCGCAGTTGGCGCCGCTGCTCACGCAGGTGCGCGGCACGAACGTGCCGCCGTCGGTGCCCCCTTCGAGCTCGGCCCACGAGACCTCGCCGACCGTCGAGTCCGCGACGCCGGTGTCGACGTTGGCGAGCTGCCCGACGGAGTCGTGCGTCTCGCTGCTCGTGCACGCGGCCGTGAGCGGCGCGAGCGGCGTGAGCGCCACCGCGAGCCACGACAACGCCGTGCGATGCCCCCGGCGAGCCAGACGCACGCCGCCCCCACCGATCGACCGAAGCTTGGTCTCAGCCATGCGACCCCCATGCAGGAACGGGCGCGACGAACGCGCTCCCATTGCGTGCATTTCCGACGACCGCCTCGCAGCGCGGTTGCGGAATATTCGAGCTCGCTCGGCCCGGGCCTCACGCGCGAATCGCCTGGAATTCAAGCCTCGTCTGCGCGACGCGACGACCGCGCCGATCGCGTCGCTCCTTTCCCGGACGCGTTCTCGCCTCGGGCGAACGGGCGCCGTCGCGTCGTCGCGCACCTGCTGCTCGAGGCCCATCCCCGCGTGGCCCTTGCGCGCGCCGTCGACGCTCGGACCCCCGGCCGCGGACGCCGTCGACGCATGCGCGCGCGTGGCTTCGCCGCGTGCTACGACGGGGCGATGCCTAGCTTCGTCCGCTCTGCGCGCGCCTCGACCCTCGCCCGCCTGCTCCTGCTCCTCGCGGCGTCGGCGCCGTTCGCGTGCAGCAGCACGAGCAGCCAGAGCGGCGATCCGGCGAGCGTCCTCGACGCCGGCGACGCCGCCGCCGCCGCCGACGCGTCGCAGGAGGTCGGCCACGACGACGCCACGCCCGCCGACTCGGCGACGAGCGACGACACGGGCCCTGGCTTCATGCTCGACACCGCGCCGATGGACACCGCGACCTGCAGCCAGCTCAACATCGGGATCCTCGGCAAAGCCGGCTCGAACGCGTCGTCGAACTTCCAGAGCTGGCTGCAGAAGAGCGGCACCACCGTGCAGCGCATCCAGACCACCACGGGTCAACCGCTGACGGCCGCCACGCTCCAGCCGTTCGACGTGGTCATCCTCGACTGGCTCCCGCGCGACTACACGACCGCGGAGGCCGCGATCCTCGCCACCTGGATCTCCGCCGGCGGCGGCGTCGCGTCGATGTCAGGCTACGACAACAACACGACCGACGACTGGCACGCGAACTCGCTGCTCGCGCCGCTCGGTGTCGGGTACGGAGGGCCGCTGCGCAGCGGCCCCGTGACCGACTTCGCGACGCACCCGATCACCGCCGGCCTCACCTCGGTGACCTTCAACGGCGGCTATGCGGTCTCCGATCTCGGCGGCAGCGCGAGCTCGCGGACGCCGATCGCGTTCCTGGCCGACCCGAGCGGCAAGGTGACGGCGGGGTTCGCGGTCCAGATGGGCGCGGGGCGCGCCTTCGTGTGGGGCGACGAGTGGATCGAGTTCGACTCCGAGTGGTCGACGCTCCCCGCGATCAAGCAGCTCTGGGTCCAGATCTTCGGGTGGGTCGCCCCGACCAACAAGTGCGCGCTGGTGCCGCCGTCCTGAACGCGACGGATCACGCGCGCTCGACGCGCCTCGGCGAGGCGCGCACGCCGAGCCGGCCACTCGGGCGCGCCCGTCTCGGCGCGAGCCTCGGGTGCCATCCACGAGCGTGAAGTGAACGCGAGAGGCCGCTGTCCGCGCGTCTGAGTGCCACTCTGCGAGGGCACGGCCTCTCGGACAGGTGGATTCGCGATCGCCGCGATTCCACGCGTGCGACGTCCTGATCCTGCGCGCACGCCGGGCAACCTCACGGCCGGCGCCGTGGATCGCGGCCGCTGAATGGCCTATAGGGCCCCGCGCGGCACCCTGTTCAATCGCAATTTGCGCGCGCACAGTAGGAATGTCCAGTTTCACCCGATCGAGGTCGAGCGTCGTTGACGAGCGCGACGTCGCTCGTCATCGTCACGTTCGACTGGGGGGAGGGCGGGCGGCCTCGTCGCGCGCAAGACCGCCGTTCGCTTGCTCTTGTCGAACCGGAGGCCTCATGAAGCTCGCCCGCCTTTCGCTCCTCGTGTCGTCCGCGGCCTTCTTCGCCGCGTGCTCGAGCAGCAGCACCGAAGTCACCCCAGCGGAGGACACGGGGACGCCCGACACCGGCACGACGGACACCGCGACGCCGGACACCACGCCGAGCGACACCGGCACCCCCGACACCAGCACCGGCGATACCGGCGGCACCGACGCGGCGGACACCGGCGCCGCAGACGCTGCCGACACCGGCGCGGCCGACGCCCACGACGGCTCGACGGGCGACGCGAGCGACAGCGGGACCGCCGACGGCGCCAGCGACACCGGCACCGCCGATGCCCACGACGCCGCCACGGACGCGGCCGAGACGGGTTGAAGACGGCGATCGCTCCTCGGGCGCGCGCCTCGCTCAGCAGCCTGGCGCGCGCGCGATCCCCTTCTTGAGCCGCGCGATCTCCTGCAGCTCCTCCGCGAGCTCCAGCGTGCGCAGCGCCGCCGCGCGGGCGCTCGCGCGGGCGGCGTCGTCGGTCGCCAGCCGTACCAGCAGCGTGCGGCCGAGCCGGTGATGGTGCGCCTCGTCGGGCTGGATGGTCTCTTCGTAGAGAAGCGCGGTCTCCTCGTCGCCCTCGGCGCGGCAGTAGGCGATGAAGACCTCGTTGCGCACCTGCGCCAGCGCCTCGCGGGCGAAGGGGCCCGCGGCGATGCGCTCCACGGTCGTCTCGAGGCCGCGGAGCAGGGAGTAGACGGGCGAGGGGCCGCCCGCGAGCGGATCGATCGCAGCGACGTCGACGCCGAGCGCCCGCAGGCGCGCCTCGATGAGCCGGTAGTGCTTGGCCTCGTCGCCGCACTGGCGGGCGAGCGCGAGCTTCACCTCGACGTCTCGCTCGGACGTCATCCACGCCGCCGCCTCTTCGGAGGCCTCGAGCTCGTTCTTCAGCGCCACCTCGAGCAGCTTCGCGATCGAGACCCCTGCGGCCGGCGCCCCGGCGGCGGAGGCGGCGCCGATGCGCGCGATCGCGGCCTGCACCTCGGATTCGAGCTCCCTCACGAACTGCTCGGATGTCGACATCGCGGGGAGCTTACCAGCCGGGCCGCGCGCGGCCGCGCCGTGGGTCGGTCGGCCCGCCGGCGTCTGCTGCGGCGAACGGCCTGGCCGAGCGCGGGCGGAGGCGGCCTCAGGGGGGCGAGCGCCGCGCGCTCAGCGTGAGCCGCAGTGGCCCGAGCGACGTCGCGGCGTCGAGGAGCTCCTCGAACGCCTCGACGGGAGCGGAGCCGAGATCGAGCTCGAGTTCGCAGCCGTCGCTCGTCGCGACCGGGTCCGACATGAAGTGGACGACGTGCGCGACCGCGCCGTCGTGCGCCGTGGCCCCGTCGGCCGCGAACCAGTGCTCGTACCAAGCGCAGAGAGCGTCGAACGGGACCGCGGTCGGAATGCCCACGAGCGTCAGCAGCAGGGCATCCCAGAAGAACGGGCGGATCTCGATCGGAACGCCGTTCCACTCGAAGCGAAGCGGCTCGAACCGAGCGAGCGCCGTCGAGAGGACCGAGACGGTCTCGTCCGCTCCTCCGGCCTCGCGGACGAGGTCGGCGCGCAGCCCGAGCGAGAGCGTCCCACGACGCGCCACCGCTCCATCCTCGCTCCGCAGCACGGGCTCGGGCGTCGCGCCGGGCGAGGCGGCGATGGCCGCGGCCAGGCGATCGACGTAGACCCCGCGCAGTCTCTCGAGGAGCTCTCCGAGCAGCATCCTCGGCAGCGGACCACCGGGCGGCCACGAACGCCAGGGGGTCGATCGCCGATCACCCGTCGCGGCGACGGACAGGCCGCGCCCGCGGACCGGCCAGCCTCGCGCGGTTCAACGAAGGGTGACGGCGAGCAGGCAGGACGGCGACAGCATCGCGAGCGTGCTCTTCGCGCTCGTGTCGGTGCCCGTGAAGGCGTCGCTCGACGAGAGCGACTCGCGGTAGGCGGCCAGCCGAGCGACGCCGCCGAGGCTCCAGCGCTCGGAGATGGCGACCTCGTACCCGAGCCCGATCATCGCGCCGAACCCGAAGCCCGCCGCCGAGCCGCGCCCGTCCTTCGCGGTGACGAAGGCGCCGCCGACGAGCAGCGCGGCCTGCGCGTGGAGCCCGCCGCGCGGCGCGAAGTAGTAGTCCACGAACGGGCCGAGGCCGGACACGTGATGCGCGCCGGCCGCGCCCGAGACGCCGCGCGAGGTGA
Source organism: uncultured delta proteobacterium (assembly GCA_903923175.1). GTDB lineage: Bacteria > Myxococcota_A > Polyangia > Polyangiales > JADJMO01 > CAIXWQ01. The sequence continues at coordinate 9,743 of CAIXWQ010000369.1, forward strand.
AGGTCGGCGACGGCACGATCATCGAGTACTCGCCGCCGCCGATCACCAGGCCGGGCGCGAGGCTCGTCCCGACGGCGAGCTCGGTGGCGATCGAGGCCCCCTTCATGGTCGGCGACGCGCTCTCGCCCGCGACGGACGCCGAGCCCGCGACGTAGCCCGCGCCGAGCCCGATCCGGACGTAGAGGCCGTCGTGCCCGGGCGCCGAGCCCTCGCTCGCCGAGGCGGCGGGCGCGAGCGAGACCGCGAGCGCGGCGAGCATGATCACGACAGCGGAGCGCGGAGCCTCGGACATCGGCCGACCGTAGCCGACGCGGACCGCTCCAGGTTCACCGCCCGGGATGCTCGGCGCGCTTCAGCTCGTCGAGCAGCGCGCTGGTGACGCGCGTCAGCCCGCGCTCGCGGGCGGCGCGCTCGGCGCGGATACGCACGAACGGGCGCACGAAGAACGGCACGCGCTCGAGGCGCTCCTTGGCGGCGGGTTCCCACTCGAGCTTCGCGGACATCGTGGCTCCCGGAGAGGGGCGGCGTGCGCCGGATCCAGCAGCGACCCTCGCACGTTCCGGCGACGGTGCGAAGCCGACGCGATCGCGTGCGGCAGCCTCGCGTCGCGCGATTCGGCGGCACGGCACGCGTGCCGCGCGCGTTCGGCGCGCCGCCGAGCTCGCTCCGAGGGGCCCTCGGTGGCGCCGTCCGGGTTGGTTCCTCGCCGCGCGCCTGGTAGGGGTTTCTTCGTGCTCCCGCTCGACAGCGCCGGTCGCGAGTGGATCGTCGACGCCATCGGTTGCCCGCCCGGGCGGCTGCGCGACGAGCTCTGCATGCGGGTGTTGCTCGAGCGGCTCGTCGACGATCTCCACCTCAAGGTGCTCAAGCCGCCGCTCTGGCACGTCTTCGGCGGCCAGGCCGGGATGACCGGCCTCGTGCTCCTCTCGGAGTCGCACCTGGCCGTGCACACCTTCCCGGAGCTCGGGCTCGCGACGTTCAACCTGTACTGCTGTCGCCCGCGCGCCGAGTGGCCGTGGGCCGAGCGGCTCCGCGACGCGCTCGACGCGCGCGAGGTCACCGTGCGCGTGCTCACGCGCGGCGAGGCCCCCGCGGGAGCCGCTCCGTGAACGTCGCGTGCCCGTCGTGCGGCGCGACGATCGAATTCCGCGCCGGCAGCTCGGTCGTGGTCGTCTGCCCGCACTGCCGCTACGCGGTCGTGCGCAAGGACCGCAGCGTCGAGGCGATCGGCAAGGTCGCCGACCTCGCGGCCACCAGCTCGCCCTTCCGGCTCGGCCTGCGCGGGCGCTTCCGCGGCGTCGGCTTCACCTTCGTCGGGCGGCAGCAGCTCGATCACGGGCAGGGGCCCTGGGACGAGTGGTACGCCGCCTTCGACGACGGCCGATGGGGCTGGATCGCCGAGGCGCAGGGGCGCGTCTACGCGACGTTCCCCGCGCCGCCGCCGCAGGTGCCCTACGGGCAGGTCGCGCCCGGGGCGTCGGTGATGCTGGGCGACCGCGCGTTCGTGGTCGCCGAGAAGGGGCTCGGTCGCAACGTCTCGTGCGAGGGCGAGCTGCCTACCGGCCTGCTGCCGGGCGCATCGAGCTACTACGTCGACCTCTCGGGCGAAGGCGGCGCGTTCGCGACGCTCGACTACGGCCGCGGCGAGGGCTGGGCGCCCGAGGAGGCGTACGTCGGCTTCGTGGTCACGCTCGGCGATCTCGGCCTCGCCGAGGTGGCGCTCCCGCAGGCGAGCGCGCAGGACGTCGCGCACGTGCAGGGCAAGGCGCTCACCTGCCCGAATTGCGGCGGAAACCTCGAGATCCGCGCCCCCTCCGAGACGCGCCGCATCGCGTGTCCGTTCTGCAGCGCGCTGCTCGACACCTCGCAGGGCCAGCTGCGCTGGCTCGAGGTGCTGCAACAGCAGCAGACCGTCCCGAAGCTCCCCATCGGCAGCCGCGGCCACCTCGCCCCGCTCCTTCTCGGCCACCCCGGCAAGGAGCTCTCGGATCTCGGCCGCGTCGCCGGCGGGCTCAACACCGAGTGGACCGTCATCGGCTACATGACCCGCGGCTGCCGGGTCGAGGGGGTCTGGTACTACTGGGACGAGTACCTGCTCTACGAGCCGAAGCACGGCTTCCGCTTCCTGCTCGAGCAGGACGGGCACTGGAACGTCGTCGCGCCGCTCGAGGTCGGCGACGTGCACGAGACGCCGTTCGCCGCCTATTACAAGGGGCGCGGCTTCAAGAAGTTCGGCGACGTACAGGCGTACGTCACCCGTCTCCTCGGCGAGTTCTACTGGGAGGTGCGGCTGCAGGAGTGGGCCGCCGCGCAGGACTTCATCGCCCCCGAGCTCGGGCTGACGCTCTCGCGCGAGTACACGCGCGGCGATCAGGGGCGCGAGGAGATCCAGTGGTCGCTGTCGCACTACGTCGACGGCGCCAAGCTCTTCCAGGCGTTCGGCGTGAAGGGCGCGCCACCGCCCGTGCGGGGCGTCGGGCCGAACCAGCCCTCGACCGCGGCGGCCTCGGCGCGCGCCGTCTACCTCGCGGCCGTCGTGATGTTCGCGCTGATGCTCGCCACCTGCGCGGGCGTCACCGCCACCTCCAACACGCAGACGCTCCTCACGCAGTCGATCGCGCTGCCGCTGCCGCCGCCCGAGAAGCTCGAGGAGCCCGCCCCCGCCGAGCCCGGCGAGCCGCCGCCCGATCCGGCGGACGTCAACACCGCTGCCGCCTGGTACAGCGAGCCCTTCGAAATCTCCGAGTCGGCGCCGGTCGAGTTCGCGTTCTCCACCGACCTCGACAACAGCTACCTCTGGGTCGGCGGCGCGCTGATCCACGAGGAGTCGGGCTCGGTCTACGAGTTCGAAGTCGAGCCGAGCTACTACAGCGGCGTCGAGGACGGCGAGTCGTGGAGCGAGGGGTCGCGTGACCAGTCGACGTCGCTCCCCTCGGTGCCCAAGGGGCGCTACGTGCTCCGACTGCAGCCCGCGACCGACACGCCCGCCAACTGCGAGAAGCCTGGCACCCGCTGTCCGAGCGGCGTGACGGTGAAGGTCGTGGCCGGCAAGCCGGTGCTCTGGCCCGGCCTCCTCGCCTTCCTGATCATCGCGCTCGGTCCATTGCTCGCGTTCCTCCGCACGCGCAGCTTCGAGGCCGCGCGCTGGCGCGAATCCAACGTCGGCGCGGGCGGCGCGGGCTCGTCGTCCTCCGACGACGACTGAGGCGGGAGAGGCCCATGGGACGCTGGATCTACGTCGCCGTTTCGCTCGCCGCGCTCGTCGGCTGGCTCGTCATCGCGAAGTCCGGCTGGTCGCCGACGCAGCCCGGCTACACGTTGCCTCCCTCCGTGCGCCACTCGCCGGGTGGATATCGGAGCTTCCATTTCTGGCACTCGGGCTTCCAACCCGGAAAGTAGCTCGAGCGACATCGTGACGGACGCGAGTGATCCGAGTCATCCGAGCGACGTGAAGGACGCCGCCCAGACGCCCGAGCCGACGCCGCCGGCGAGCGAGGCGCCGAGGCGCGCCGTGCGCACGATCTGGGGCCCGCCGCCCGAGCTCCCCGCGTCGCAGGCCGCGCCGCCGATGCGAAAGGCCACCGCGTCGCTGCTGCTGCTCACCGTGCTCGTCATCGCGACGTGCGGGCTCGTGTACGAGCTGCTCGCCTCGACCCTCGCGAGCTTCGTGCTCGGTGACGCCGTCACGCAGTACTCGACCGTGATCGGAGTGTACCTGTCGGCGATGGGGCTCGGCGCCTGGCTCTCGCGCTACGTCACCGGCGAGCGAGTCGCGCGCACGTTCGTCGACGTCGAGATCGCGGTCGCGCTGGTCGGTGGCGTGTCGGCGCCGCTCCTCTTCTTCGCCTTCGCCCACCTCTCGTGGTTCCGGCTCGCGCTCTACCTGGTCGTGCTGGTGATCGGCGCGCTGGTCGGGATGGAGATCCCGCTGCTGCTCCGCATCCTCAAGGAGCGCTTCGAGTTCCGCGACCTCGTCTCGCGCGTGCTCACCATCGACTACCTCGGCGCGCTCGTCGGCTCGCTGGCGTTCCCGATCTTCTTCGTCCCGAAGCTCGGGCTCGTGCGCACCTCGCTGGTCATCGGCGGGGTCAACGCGCTCGTCGCGCTCAGCACCACCTGGCTGCTGCGCGACGCGCTCCGCACCGTGGCCGGGCTGCGGGTCCGCGCCGCGGCGGTGCTCGTGCTCCTCGCCGCCGGCACGTTCGCGGCCGATCGGCTCACCCTCCTCGCCGAGGAGGGGCTCTACGCCGACGAGATCGTCTTCGCCAAGCAGACCCCCTACCAGCGCATCGTGATCACGCGCGGCAAGGGCTCGTTCCAGCTGTTCCTCAGCGGCAATCTCCAGTTCTCCAGCGCCGACGAGTACCGCTACCACGAGGCGCTGGTGTGGCCGGCCATCTCGGCGCGCGCCGAGGCGGGGCTCCCCACGCGTGACGTCCTCGTCCTCGGCGGCGGCGACGGCCTCGCGGTGCGCGAGCTGCTCCGGGTGCCCGAGATGCGCGCCGTGACGCTCGTCGATCTCGACCCCGCGATGACCCAGCTCGCGCGCTCGATGCCGCTGCTGCGCAACCAGAACGAGAACGCGTTCGACGACCCCCGCGTGCACGTCGAGAGCGCCGACGCGTACGTCTGGCTCTCCGAGGACGCGAACGCGGGCAAGCGCTACGACGTGATCGTCGCCGACTTCCCCGATCCGAACCATTACGCCCTCGGCAAGCTGTACACGACGCGGATCTACCACTGGATGCGCGAGCACCTCGCCGACGGCGGCGTGCTCGTGGTGCAGTCGACCTCGCCCCTGTTCGCGCGCAAGTCGTTCTGGTGCATCGCGCGCACGATCGAGTCGGCCGGCCTCGCCGTCGCGCCTTACCACGCCCTGGTCCCGAGCTTCGGCGAGTGGGGCTTCGTGCTCGCCCGCAAGGGGGGGCTCGAGCCGCCGCGCACGCTCGCGCCGTCGACGAAGCTTCGCCGCGCGCTCGACGACGCGGCCATGCGCGCGCTCTTCGTGCTCGGCCCCGACATGCAGGCGACCCCCGTCGAGGTCAACCGCCTCGATAACCAGGTGCTCGTGCATTACTACGAAGAGGAGTGGCGGAAGTATCTGTGAGGCCTGGTTGCGCGGTCATTCCGCGCTAGAGTCCGGGCCTCATGGCGACCACCCCGGTGCGCGATCGGCCCACGAGCTGGTGGCTCTCGATGCTGAAGCAGCGTCGCGAGCGGATGTACGACGAGCGGCTCGAGCTCGGCGCGCCGATCGAGTGGGCCTCCGAGGCCGAGCGCCTGGGGGCGATCGCCTTCTTCAACGCCGCGTATCGCGCCGAGGAGTCGGGCCTGCGCCAGGCGCACGAGCTCGCCGACGAGATCGCCGCCTGGGATCCGGAGCTCGCCGAGTGCCTGCGCCTGTACGGCGACGAGGAGGGGTGGCATCGCGAGCTGCTCACCGAGTTCCTCGCCTGGATCGGCGGCGACGTGAAGCCGATGGGGCGCGTCACCGGGACCTTCTACAAGCTCTACGCGCGCGCCGATCGCATGGAGACGATCGTCCTCACGAACCTGATGTTCGAGACCATCGGCTCGACCACCTATCGCCTCGCCCTGCGCACCGCGAAGCACCCGGCGATGCGGCAGATGCTGACGATCCTGACGCGCGACGAGTCGTTCCACGTGCCGCTGAACGTCCACTTCCTGAAGCTCGTGCTCGCCCGCACGCCGCGGCTCGCGCGCGTGCGGCTGATGGGGATCTTCCACGGCCTGTACTGCGCGCTGGTCGCCTCCGCGGCCGCGAGCCGACGTCGCACGCTCGCGTTCGACCAGATCCCGCTGCGCGTGCTCGCCTCGGCCTACGCGGAGCAGCTCGGTCGGCTCTTCGCGCAGGAGCCGTCGCTCGGGCTGGCGCCGCCGCGCCTCTTGCTTCGCGCCCTCGGGATCCGCGCGCGCGATCTCGGGCACGGCGACGACTACGGCGCGGCCAGCGTCGCGGCCGCGGAGGCCGCGGTCGATCGCGAGCGCGTCCAGGTCCACGCGCTCTGACGGCGCGCGAAGGCACATGGCCGGTCCGTCTCGCAGGGAGTTGCTGACGACGTTCCTCGGCGCCTCCGCGGCGCTGGTGGCCTGTCGCAAGCCCTCGGCGCGTCCGGTCGGCGAGCTGCTCGCGCCCGATTTCGCGCGCGCGCACCGGCTGATCAAGGACGACGCGCCGTTCCCGCGCGAGGGGGTGCGCGAGGAGCGAACGCGCGTGGCGGTCGTCGGAGGCGGGCCGGCCGGGCTGTCGGCGGCGTGGCGCCTCCGTCGTGGCGGCCTCGATCGCTCCGAAGACGTGCGTGTGCTCGAGCTCGAAGCGACCGCGGGCGGCACCTCGCGCAGCGGCGAGAGCCCCGTCACGCGCTACCCGTGGGGCGCGCACTACGTGCCTGTCCCCGCGCCAGAAGCCCGCGCGCTCATCGCGCTGCTCGACGAGCTCGGCGTCGTGGAAGGGCGCGCGCCCGACGGCTCGCCCACGATCGCCGAAGGCGTGCTCTGTCGCGCGCCCGAGGAGCGCCTCTACTACCGCGGGCTCTGGTACGAGGGGCTCTATCTGCACGCGGGCGCCTCGCGCGAGGACCTCGCGCAGCTGCGCCGCTTTCGCGACGAGATCGGCAAGTGGGCGCGATTTCGCGACGCTTCGGGGCGTCGCGCGTTCGTCGCGCCGCTCTCGGCGGCCGCCGCCACGCGCGACGCGCCGGCGCTCGCGGCCCTCGACGCGCTCTCGATGGGCGCCTGGATGGACGCGCGCGGGCTCACCTCGCCGCGCCTGCGCTGGCTCGTCGACTACGGCTGTCGCGACGACTACGGCCTGTCGCTCGCAGACGCGTCCGCGTGGGCGGGGATCTTCTACTTCGCCGCCCGGCTCGGGGAGGGGGGGCGGTCGGCGCCCCTCATGACCTGGCCCGAAGGCAACGGCCGGCTCGTGCGCCACCTCGCGACCGTCGCCGGCGAGCGCCTGCGCACCGGCTGGCTGGTGCGCAGCGTCGTGGCGCGCGGTGAGCGCGAGGTCGTCGTCGAGGGTTGGGACGCGGCCGGCGCGCCCGTGCGTCTGATCGCCGAGCGCGCGATCGTCGCGACGCCGCGCTTCGTCGCGCGCCACCTCGTGCCGGCCCTGCGCGAGCTCTCGCTCGGGCCCGCGGCGGCGGCCGACGAGAGCCTCGCCTTCGACTACGGCGCGTGGGTCGTCGCCAACGCGCACCTGCGGGATCGCCCCGGCGCGCGCGGCTGCCCCTTCGCGTGGGACAACGTGCTCTACGAGAGCCCGTCGCTCGGCTACGTCGTGGCGACGCACCAGAGCGGGCGCGATCACGGATCGACCGTGTGGACGTGGTACTACGCGCTCACCGATCCGGGGCGCGAGGCGCGCGAGAAGCTCCTCTCGGCCACGCGCGAGCAGTGGGCCGACGTCGCGCTCGCCGACCTCGGCCGCGCGCACGCCGAGCTCTCGGGGATGGTCGAGCGCGTCGACGTCTTCCGCTGGGGGCACGCGATGTCCCGGCCGCGCGTGGGCCAGCGCGCGGCCCTCGCGCGCCGTGCCCCGGCGACGCCGATGGGGCCCATCCACTTCGCGCACACCGATCTGTCGGGGCTCGCGCTCTTCGAGGAGGCGCACGACCACGGGGTGCGCGCGGCCGAGGAGGCGCTCGCGGCGGTCGGCCTCGTGACGCCCTCGGTGCGGTGAGCTCCGCGATGGCCGCGTCGAGCGCGATCGAGCCTCGTTCATCCGGCGGCGTCGCGCGCGCGACCTGGCTCTTCTCGCCGCGCCTCGATCTGGTCGCCTTCGCCCTGCCGGTGGCGCTCGCGCTCGCGCTCGTCGGCTTCGGACGCGCGGGCGGCCTGGCCGCCGCGCCGACGTGGCTCTTCGTCGCCTGCGTGGTCGGCGTCGACGTCGCGCACGTCCACGCGACGCTCTACCGCGTCTATTTCGACGCGCGCGAGGTCGGCCGTCGCCCGTGGCTCTACCTCGGCACCCCTCCGCTCGTGTACGCGGCCGGCGTCGGCCTGCACGTCGCCTGTGGCGGCGCGGTCTTCTGGCGGGTGCTCGCCTACGCGGCGGTCTGGCACTTCGTGCGGCAACAGGCCGGCTGGGTCGCGCTCTATCAGCGCCGCGAGACCCCGGCGGGGCCTCCGCGGCTCGACGCCTGGATCGATCGGGCCGCCATCTACCTCTCGACGCTCTACCCGCTGCTCGACTGGCACGCGCGCGCGCCGCGCCCGTTCAGCTGGTTTCTCGCCGGCGACTTCGCCGTCGGGCTCCCGCCGTGGGTCGCGACCGGGGCGCGCGTCGCCTGGGCGCTGGCCCTCGTGGCGTTCGTGGCGCGGCAGGTCGCGAGGCTACGGGCGCGCGAGGTCGTCTCTGCGGGTAAGTCGCTCGTCGTGCTCGGCACCGCCGCGACCTGGTGGCTCGGCATCGTCGCTTGCGACGACGACTTCTCGTTCACCGTCACCAACGTGCTGCCGCACGGCGTGCCGTACGTCGTCTTGTTGCTGTTCTACGCCCACCGACGCTACGGGCCCGGCGAGCCTGGCCCCGCACGGCTCGCGCGCGCGCTGCTCCGCGGGGGCTTCGCGACGGGCTACGCGGCCCTGTTCGCGCTCGCGTTCTTGGAGGAGGCGGGCTGGGATCGCCTCGCCTGGCACGATCACGAGCGCCTGTTCGGCCACGCCCGTGGCCTCTCCGACGACGCGCTCGGCTGGCTCGTCCCTCTGCTCGCCCTGCCGCAGGGCGTGCACTACGTGCTCGACGGCTTCATCTGGAAGCGCGCCGACAATCCGGAGCTGGGGCGCTACCTGGCGGGCCCTCGCGCGCACGGTGACGGCGCGAAGGCCGCCACCGCGCCCGCTCCGGGGCCTGTCGCTACCTGAGCGCCTTGGTCAGCGCCGCCGCGTCGCCACGGGCGATCACGGTGTCGATGCCGGCCTCGACCAGCGCCGCGTGCTCTTCGGCGTCGACGTCGCTCCACACGATCACGCGCGTGCGCTTGGTCGAGTCGTCGCGCTGGAGCGCCGAGGTGAACTTTCGCGGCTCCACGCCAGCGACGCCGAGGTCGAGGATGATCGCCTCCGGCGGCTCCTTCGCCGTGGCGATGAGCGCGTCGAAGACGTCGTCGTACACGCGAACGTCGAACCCCTTGGTCTTGAGGTTACGAGCGAGAGAGCGCGACACCGACTTGTCCGACTCGAGCACGTGGACACGTCGTCGCACCGTCGCCAGGTCGGCGGGAACAGGCATTCCCGCGCTCTGGCACAGCGCGCGCGCGTCCTCGGCCTTCACGCGCAGGAGGCCGCCAGGGGACGTCAGGGCGTTCAAACGCCCGGTGCGAACCCAGTAGTAGACGGTCTTGGGGTGTACTTGCAGCATCGCCGCCACTTGGGCGAGACGCAGCAGCTTCGGGGGCTGGTCAACCACCATGCTCTTCTATTCCGTGTGGTTCAGAGTGACAACAATTGAACTATAGCCGCTTTTTCCGTCCGTCGCTTTTCGTGTTTTCTGCCCCGCGCTCCGACTCCCACGGCGGGTCGCTCGGGCCGCCGTGAACGAGCGCGCGCTCACCAGCGCGGGCTGCCGGACGAAGCTCTCCCACTGTGGTGATGCCTGGCCGGACGATCGGTGCGATGCGCGCGGGAGGCGAAAGGGAACGTAGTAAATCGAGCGGGACCATCGGAACCGCGCAGCCCACTTTCTTCAAGGGGCAAACGTACCCAGCGCGCCGTCTCATCCACCTCGTCCATCGCCTCTCGATGTCTCGTGATGGGACGCCGCGCTCGCGCGCAGGCGGACGACAGCGCTGCGCTTCCCAGCTCGGACAACTAGTTCAGTACGTGGCTCGAGGGCTCGCGGATCGACGGCGTCGGCTCGGAGAGCAGCCGCTCGATCGCGGCCAGCAAGTCCTCGCGGCGGACGGGTTTCTCGACGCGCGCGACGCCGGGGGGGGGGGCCAGCTGGTCGAGCTCGTCCTGGGACGCGACCAGGACCGCCCGCGCCCCCTGCGCGCCGCGCGTGTGACGCAGCTCGTCGAGCAGCAGCCCGGCCGACACGTCGGGCAAGCGCGAGTTCACCACCGCCACCGAGATGCTCTGCTCGCGCGCCAGATCGAGCGCTTCTTCACCGGTCTGCGCGACCAGGACGTCGTAGCGCTCGGCGAGCGCTCGTGCGGTCGCGCGCAGGACGCGATCGTCGGGCTCGACGAGCAGCACCGTGGGCTGAACGAGCGCGCGCGTCCGCGGGGCACGGACCGCGGCGAGCTCCACGAGCGCGAGCTGCTCGCGCGGCGCGCGCAGCTCGAGGCGCGCCCCGCGGGGGCCGACCTCGAGCGAGAGGTCGCCGCCGAACGCCCGGACGCTGTCGCGGAGCAGGCGCAGCGGCCCCTCCGGCTCGATCGTGCGCGCGATCGCGGCGCCGGGCCCGTGGTTCGCGACGGCCTCGATCGTGACGACGACGCGCGTGGCGTCCTCGCGCAGAGAGATGCGGAGCTTGCGGAGGGCCGCGGGGTCGGCGCGCTCGTTCGTGAGCACCAGCGCGTGCACGAGCGCACCTGCGATCGCCCGCGCGAGCCGCGCGCGCGGCGCGAGGGCGGCGGCGAGGGGGCGGCACTCGTCGCGCTCGACGTGCGCGCGCAGGCCGATGGCGCCGCCGAGCACCCGGAGGACCTGGTCGATCACGGCGCGGACATCCACGCGGACGGGCTGCTCCGGCGCCTCCGCGCGCGCGAACAGGCCAGCGTCGCGCAGAGCGCTCGCGAGGTCGTCGAGGGCCGCCATGCAGTCGTCGAGCAGCGTGACCCCCTCCTGCGCCAGCAGCGGCTCCGTCACGGCGCGGAACGCCTCGAGATCGAGCGCCAGCGCGGTGATCGGGGACTCGAGCCTGCGGACCACGCCCGTCAGCACCTGGGAGAGGACCTGACCATCGGCGACGTGCGCGTCACGCGCGGTCGCGCGCAGGCGCGCACGCTCGACCGCCCGCGACAGCGTCGTCTCGTCGTCCTCGCCCTCGACCACGACCTCGTCGGCGCCGCGCGCCAGCGCGCGGTCCACGTCCGCCTCGCTCGTCACCACCACCAGGACGCCGGTCGTCGGGAGCCGCCGCCGCGCCACCGTGATCTCACGCTCGATGGCCGACTCCGAGGCGAACGCGACGGCCGCTCGTGGCCCGCGCCCGGCGGCGCGCGCCAGCCGTTGTCGCATCGGCTCGAGCGCCTCGCGGCGCACGACCAGGACGAGGACCTCTGCGTCCATCACTCACGCCCCCCTCGACTCCAGGCGCCGCGCTCGATGCGCCGCTTCGCCACTGGGCTCTCGCAGTTCGTGCCCGCGGCCATAGGGGAATCATAAAGTACACGCGACGCGAGCGTCACCCGGGCAGGGCTACGCAGTTCCACGTAGACGGCCCCTCGGCTCCCACGGTCCCTCGTCTCACGTCGAGAGCTCGAGCCAACCGAAGAGAATCGCGCGGAGCTCTCTGTAGTTGGAGGTGCGCGCCTCGGCCGCGGTCGGGAGCGACTCGGAGCCCGGCACGAACGCGTCGAAGCGGATGGTGTGCAGGCCGGCCGCGCGCGCGCCGACGATGTCGGCTTGCTCCGAGTCTCCGACGTGGACGAGCTCCGCGGGGGAGACGCCGGCGCGCGCCGCCGCGAGCTGGAAGATTCGCGCGTCGGGCTTCGCGAAGCCGAGCACGCCGGAGTCGAGGATCGCGCGGAAGTGCCGCGCGATTCCGAGCTCCTCGAGCAGCTCGCGGACGCGCCCCTCGCTGTTGGAGGTGACGACCATCGGCACCCGACGCGCGTCGAGCTCGCCGAGCAGCGCGCGCGCCGCTTCTGGCACGTTGCGCCAGAGGTTTCGCGTGGGCTGCATGCGCCACTGCGCGTCGACGACCTCGTCGAGGGTCGCCCCGTCCGCCGCGAGCGCCGGGTCCGTCGGAGCGGCGCTCCACGCCGCGGCGACGAGCGTCCGCACCAGGCGCCGCCAGCCGCCCTCGTGGCCCA
>CAIXWQ010000370.1 GCA_903923175.1 uncultured delta proteobacterium
AGCCGCCTGGGCGCCAACGCTCACCCAGGTACGTGACGATCAGGTGCCGCGCGGAGATCCCCTCGGCTACGACCGCGAGCGTCGCCGCCGACGCACTCTCGTTCGACGCGCCCTCGGGACGTCTCCCGATGAGCACGGCCCCGCCGCGGAGCAGGGTGACCGAGTCACTGCGCTCGTACGCCCGAAATCGGCGCGGCGGCGGCGCGAGGTCCGTGCCCATCGAAGCCGCGAGCCGGGTGAGCAGATCGCGAAGCAGGAGAAGCATCGCCTCGGCTTCGTCGCTCGTCGGGATCCGTACGTGCTTGTGAACGGCCTTGTTTCTGTATGCGTGGATGACCCGTATCGACTCGCCCAGCGAGTCCATCAGCGGGACGCCCGCTCGTCTGAGCGAATTGGCGATCGCGGCCGTCCCCTTCCCATCGAGCTCGGGGTCCTTCCCGACGATCCGGACGTGCGCGTGGTGCAGGATCGTTTCCAGGGCGCGACCCGCGAGGGCGATGCACGCCAGGTGGGAACCCGTGCGCAGACACGATATCGCCTCGCCGAGAGTGAGCTTGAGCGAAGCGTCGACGTCGTCGTCGAGATCCAGCGCGGCAATCGCCACGGGATCGAATCGAAGGCGCTGGTCATCAGTCGATTCGACCGACGGCTCACGCGCCTGCGCACCAGACGGCGAGCTAGCACTTTCGCGGCCAGTCGCATTCCGTTCCGAGGCCGGGCGCGAGTCGTCGTTCGAACCGGACCCGGTCTGCTCGGGGATTCGACGAGTGTCGGGCTCGAGCGCGGGAGCGCGCCGGGGAGGCGTCCGAATCGCGGCGAAGGTGAGGTAGACCACGATCGCCGCGGCGAGCAGCACCGGCGCGCTGCCCACGCCCGCACTGACTGGATCGGGCGGTGTTCGCGTCGCCGCGTACGCCACGAGACATGCCCCGATGAACGCGGCGAGCGCCGCGCTTCCTGCGGCGAGCGCGTGTCGGATCTGCACCGTCTCCCGCATTCGGCTGCCCGTCATGGTAGCGCTTGTTCAGCCTCGCGGGGCCCGAGGCCGGCGGGCGTACGGCGAGCCGCGAAGGGCACGGTCGTGCGCCCACCAACGTGCGACGCCGTCATCGATCGACGCAGCGTCGACCGGGGTCGAACGATCGCGTCGCGCCGCGCCGAACGCCGGCCCCTCCCGGCCGGCCGCCCGCGCGCTCAACCGCGCCGGATCACCCCCATCAACCCCGTCGCCCACGCCCTCATCGCCTCGAGCTCCTTCGGCATCGCCGCGTGTCCGCCGTCCTGCATTCCGCGCGGCGTCCATTCGAGCTTCTCCTGATACCCGGGCGCGCCGACTCTCGCGCGGAACCTCGCTCGCTACGGCCCGCTCCCCCCGAAGCTCCGCACCACCCGCCACTCGCCATCCCCCTCCCGCTCGAACACGACCACCGCGCCATGCGTCCCCTTCGGCAGCACGAGATCGGGCGCGACCGTCCGACAGCCCGCCTGCGACCGCCCGTGCCCGACGAACATCAGCGTCTGCGGCGGCGCCCCCGCCTGCTCGATCCAGCTCGCGATCTTCGCGTCGAAACTCCCATCGGCGCTCGTGAACCCGCCGTCCCTCTGCGGACGGATCGCTTGCTCCGCCCGTCCGAGCGCAGCCAGCGCGAGCCGCGCGGTCTGCTGCGTCCGCACCGTGCTGGTCGTGCACA
>CAIXWQ010000371.1 GCA_903923175.1 uncultured delta proteobacterium
CGGCAGCCGGGCGAACGTCTCGGCCTCGAGGAGCGCCGCGCCGCGCAGCAGCTCGACGCCCGCCTCCTCGCTCACGAGCATCGGCAGCAGCCACGGGCGCGCCACGTCCTCGGGGCCCAGCTCGCGGAGATCGCGCTTGGCGCAGGCCACCGCCTGCTCGAGATCGGCGAACAGCCACGCCACGAGCTGCGCGCGCGCGAGCCGCGCGTGCGTCGGCAGCGCCGCGGCGAGCAGCGTGCGATCGCCGCCGAGCGTGCGATCGGTCGCGGGGCCGAGGTGCGTCGCGGCGAAGGCGACGTAGATGGGATCGAAGTTCGACGACGCGAGCCCCGCCGTCCCCTCGACGTGCGCGAGGACGTGGAACACGAGGTCGAGCCACGACGACATCGATGACGAGCGTAGCGCGCGCGCTATGCTCTTCGTGCGGAATGCGCACGCGGTCGGACCGGTGCGTGATCTGCGGAGACCGGCAGAAAATGCGCACGATCGTGCTCTTCGATCTCGACGGTACGGTGGTCACGTTCTCGGGAGGAAACCCCGGGCCCGGGCGGGTCTCCATGCGCCGCGCGATGCGCGACCTGGTGGGCGCCGAGGATGCGACGGCGGGCGTGCGCTTCGCAGGGCGCACCGATCGATCCATCGTGCGCGCGATGCTGGCGAGCGTGGGCTTCGAGGGGGACGTCGAGCGCGCGATCACGGACGGGATCGCGCGCTACCTCGTCCACCTGGCCGAGGAGGTCGTACGACGGCCCTACCTGCCGGTGGGAGACGTAGGCGGCGCGGTCGAGGCGCTGGCGTCGAGCGGCGCGCTGGTCGGCGTCGGGACGGGAAACGTGCGCGAAGGGGCCGCGCTGAAGCTCGCCTCGGCGGGGCTGCTCGGCTCCTTCGATCTCGCGCTCGGCGGCTACGGCTGCGACGCCGAGGAGCGCAGCGCCCTGCTCCGGGTGGGGGCCGAGCGCTGCGTGGCGGCGGCCGGCGGCGAGGCGACCGTCGTGGTGGTCGGCGACACCCGCCTCGACGTGGAGGCAGCGCGCGCGATCGGCGCGCGCGTGGTGGGCGTGGCGCTCGACGCGGCCGCGCGCGAGGAGCTCGAGGCCGCGGGCGCGGAGGCGATCGTGGACGCGTGCGGCGCGGCGCTGGTGGAGGCCATCCGCGCCGTCGCGGCGCGGTGACCCACGCGGAGGCGCGCTGACGCGCGCGGCAGGCGAGCGCGCGTCAGACGCCGAGCTGAAAGAGTGTGCCGCTGCGCTCGAGCGACACGAGCGCGTCGCCGACCGCGATCATCGCCTGCGACTGCCAGTCGTGGCTGGTGCCGAGCTGCGACCACGAGCCGTCGTCGAGGCTCAGGTCCCACATCGCGCCGTCGTCGAAGTGCGCGTAGACGTGGCCGTGCATGCCGACGCCGCAGAGGACCTGATGTCGCGAGCTCCCGAACGACTGCGCCTGCCCCGTCTGCGGATCGACGCGCCAGATCTGGTTGGCGGGCTCGACGGTCGTGAGGCCCCGGCCGGCGAAGACGTGCGTCGACTTCCACCCGGCGGAGCTGCCGATCTGCCGCCAGCCGCCGTCGTGCGAAAAGGCCCAGAGCGTGCCCTGGCTGCTCCGGCAGTAGATGTTCTCCTTGGTCCAGTCGCCGGCGGTGATGTTCGCCCACTCGCCGTCCTTGCCGACCTGGGTGGCGTCGCCGGACGAGGGATCGACCGCCCAGAACGTGCCGGACTGTTCGATGGCGACGAGCCGGCCGGCGACCGAGAACAGGAAGCGCGTGTTCCAGCCGGAGGAGCTGCCGACTTGCTGGTAGCGACCGCCGTCGGGGTCGATCGCGTAGAGCTTGCCGTTCTCGTGCGAGGCGTAGATGACGCCGCCGAGGCCGACGATCGCGCGCGTCCCCTTCCACTCGGCGTCGCCACCGATCTGCCGGTGCTCGCCCCGCCTCACGTTCCAGCCCATGGGTCCCTCCGTGGTTGCGACGGTCGACCTCCGCTCGGAGCAAGCGCCCGGCCGGGAGAGCGTCCGTGCGCGAGCCAGCGGAGCATATCGCGCGCCCGACCGTCAAGCCGCGGCGCGCGGCTGCGCGACGCCGGCGCGCGTCACATGCCGGAGACCATCAGCCCGCCGTCGACGACGAGCGTGTGCCCGGTGACGAACGACGCGGCGTCGCTGGCGAGGAAGAGCGCGGCGCCGGCGATCTCCTGCGGCTGCGCGTAGCGCCGCATCGGCGTGCGCTCGACGACGCGCGCGACGATGTCCGGGTTGTGGACGATGGCCGAGGCGAATTTGGTGTCGACGAGCCCCGGCGCGATCGCGTTGACGCGGATCCCGGACGGCGCGAGCTCGACGGCGAGCGTCTGGGTCATCGAGACGACGGCGGCCTTGGTCATGCCGTACACGCCCTGGAGCGGGGCGCCGGCGAGCGCGACGATGCTCGCGACGTTGACGATGGCTCCCTTGGCGTCGCGATCGAGCAGGTGCTTGGCGACGGCGCGCGCGAGCTCGAAGTAGCCGCGGACGTTGACCTCGAAGGTCTTCTCCCACTGCGAGCGCTCGACGTTGAGGAGCGGGCCGAAGTACGGGTTCGTGGCGGCGTTGTTCACGAGCACGTCGACGCGGCCGAACTTGGCGACGGTCGCCTCGACCAGCTTGGGGATCTGATCGAGCTCGCCCGCGTGGAAGGCGACGCCGTGCGCCTCGCCGCCGGCTTCGCGGATGGAGGCGGCGACGCGATCGACGCCCTCTTGCTTGCGCGAGGCGATGACGACCTTGGCGCCGGCGTCGGCGTAGGCGCGGGCGATCGCCTCGCCGATGCCGCGGCTGCCGCCGGTGACGATCGCGACCTTGTTCTCGAGGTGGACGAGGGGGGGGGCCATGGTGCGAGCGAGCGTAGCAGCGCTGCACCGCGCTTCGTCGCCTGCCGTCGCCCGGCGCGAAGCGCGGGGGGCGCTGCCCGCCTACTCGACGCCCTCGTCGCGGGCGCGACGGATGTCGATGCCGAGGCGCGCGGCCTCGCGGTAGAGCGCCTGGCGCGAGAGGTGGAGCGCGCGCGCGGCGGCGGCGACCGAGCCCTTGTGCTGCACGAGGGCGGCGCGGATCTTCTCGGCGTCGCCCCCTGCCCCTTCGGGCTTCACCTCGGCGAGCTGGCGGCCACCGCGGCGGCTGAGCGGGCGGACGAGATGCTCGGGCCCGAGGCGCGGCACCTCGGCGTGCGCCTCCGCGATCCGATCGACGAGGTCGACGAGCTCCTCGACCTCGCCGGGCCAGGCGGCGCGCGCGAACGCCTCGTAGAGCTCGATGGAGAGCCGGTTGCCGCCGACGCCGCGCTTCTCGAACCGGGCGCGGACGAGCGTCGGGATCTCCTCGCGACGCGTCTCGAGCGAGGGGATGTCGACGCGGTGGGCCCCCTCGCGAACCAGCGCTTCGAGGGCGACGCCGTCGCCGCCGCCGTCGTCGACGATCACGAACAGCGCGCCCTTGCCGCGCTTGGCGAGCGCGGCACGCAGGACGTCGCTCTGGCGCACCGGCTCGAGCGCGGCGAGGCCGCGCAGGATGGCGCCCCCTCTGGCGAACGCGGCGGCGAGCCCCTTGTCGAGCGCGTCGTCGCTCCCCAGGGCTTCGACGTCGAGGTCGAGGGCGCGGGCGGCGTCGCCGTCCTCGGCGAGCGGGGCGACGCCCCAGGCGGCGGCGATGCGGCGGATGGCGCTGCGGCGGCCGCAGCCAGGCTTGCCGGCGACCACGACCACGCGCTTGCCTTCGCGCCCGGCGGCGACGACCGCGTCGAGCGCGGCGAGCCAGCCGCGCTTGCTGCGGGGGCCGCGGACGATGCCGGCCTCGTCGACGACCGCGCCCTCGTAGCTGCCGATGTCCTTGTCGACGACGAGCGCGATCGCGCCGCCGATGCGGAGCAGATCGCCGTCGCTGAGGACGGTGCGCGAGGCGCGCATGCCGCTGACGTAGATGCCGGAGTTGGTGCCGCTGTCCGTGATGTAGATCTCCAGCGGCCCGCCGGGGAGCCGTGGGATCAGCTCGACGCGCGCGTGGAGCGGCGCGACGCCGGGCGCGTCGAGGAGCAGGTCGGCTTCCTCGCTTCGTCCGAGGGTGCCCCCCTGCCCGAGGGACATCGCGCGGATGCGCCCTGGATGGGGCGCGAGCAGGAAGGCGAAGCCAGGGCCTTGCTCGCTGGCGGAGCTGCGCTCGCGCGCGCCACCGAGGCTGGCGGAGGCCGCTTTGCCGGTGCTGGGCGCCGGCTTCGCTGTGGGTCGCTTGATGGCTGCGTTCGTCATCGCCACTCCGTCCGCCCGCGAATATGTCGAGAACGTATCACGTCCAGCCAGAGTGGTAGGGGAGACGTCACGAAGATCGAAAAGAGACGGCGGTCGAAAAAAGATCGTTGACGAGGCTCGGAGGGCAGGGCTAGAACGTCGCTCCTTCGCCGCGGTTCCCTGGCTGCGGCGAGGTCAGTTTGCGGGAGTAACTCAGTGGTAGAGTGCCACCTTGCCAAGGTGGACGTCGCGGGTTCAAATCCCGTCTCCCGCTCTAGAATACGCAGGAAAAGAAGCCGATTCCGCTGAGGCGGGGTCGGCTTTTCTGCTTTTTGCGGTGTGGGAGCCGATCGTCCCACACTTCTTCCCACACCCGAAGCGGCCCTCGGCGGCAGCCGGGGGGCTCCACCGGCCGCCCGCTCATCGCCCGGTCAGCAAGAGCGGCGACGGGAGGTTCGCGACCTGAGCCCGGCGGTCCATGAGGTCGATGACCTTCGCTAGGCCGACCCGCTGCTCGTCCGGGGCCACGGTGGAGTACCAGCCCTCCATCTCCTCGGTCGCGTGCCCGGAGATCGATCGCTTCACGACGCTCTCGACGTTGGCGGCGCGGGTCACGTCTTGGAAAGTCCGCCGCATGGCTCGCGGCGTGATGCTCTTCTTGATCCCGGCCGCTGCCGCCGCCTTCACGAAGGGCTTGGCGAGCGACTCAACGAGCCGAATCGTGCCGAGGTCGGAAGGGAACACGAGGCCGCTCTTGTTCGCGCGGCCTTCTCCGATGTGCGTGTCGATGTGCCACCGAAGGCAGCGCATCACTTCCTCGGGGAGCCCGATCGGGTAGCCGTGGCCGGTCTTCGTCGTCTGCATGACCTCCTGGCCGTAGGTGTGCGAACGGCGGATCCAGACCTCTCGCTTCTCCCAGAGCACGTCGTCCGCGATCAAGAGCGGGAACAACGTCGAGGGCCGGAGCCCGGTCACGAAGCCGAGGAGCGTGAGGGCGTAGTGCTGCGGGGCGAGCCGCATCATCGCGTGAAGGAACCGGGGCAACTCGTCCACGGTCAGAGAGTTCGGCTCTTCGGGCGTGTACGTCGGGTGCAGCGTCGTGTCGTACGCCTCGATGCCGGCGGTCGGATCCTTGAAGCCGAACTTCGCGGAGGCCGCACCGAAGATCACCTTGAGGATCCCGAGCCGCGTGTTCGCGGTTCGCGGCGACAACTCGTCGGCCTTGATGTCGGCCGCGTACCCCAAGAGCCAACGCTCGACGTCGTCGTGCGTGACGTCATCGACGAGAAGCGAGCCGAACGCCGGGAACAGGTGGAGACGCAGGATCTCCTCCCACTTCCGGCGACCGGCGGCGCTTCGGATCTTCTCGGTTTGGACCTTCTTCTCGAACAGCGATGCCGCGAATGCGTCGAAGCGCGGCATCACTAGCTTCGGCGTCTCGATGGCTTCGCGAGCCTCGACCAGCCACGCCGCCCGCGCCTTCTCGGCCACGGGCAACGTCGCGTCCCGGAGCACCTTCATCTTCTGATGCTCCTTCCCGGTTCGCCGCTCTGTGAGCTTCGCCCGCAAGAGGTAACCCCCGTCCTTCAGGCGGTAGATCCCGGGCCGGACGGGCTCGCGGTCCAGCTCGTACCCCCACTGCTTCACCCACTCGCTCGGCATTCTGCTCTCCCTTCAAACCGTTGAAGCGGTCCAGCTCCGAGACCGCCCACATGAGCGGCCCGGATTCGCCGCGAGAACCGAGATCGCACACGAGGCCCCGGTCCCTCGCCTTCCGCAGACCGCTGCCCGTGGCGTACCCGCAGTACCGGGCAGCAACCTCGGTCGGGAGGGCTGGGGCATGGGTCGGTATCTCGGCCCGCGGTCGTCGCTTGGGCGCGGCGGCCGGCACCGGCGGCGTCACCATGGCATTCGGCGGAACGATCGCGCTGACCAGTTCGAGAACGCGGGAGAGGTCTTGCCGGAGGCCCCGAACTACTGAATCGCTTTCCCGCCCGAGGTGCTGCTGGACGTACGCCAGAGCCTCCCAGTAGAGCCCCTCGGCGTCGCGGGTCGTGTCGCGCACGACGTCGCGCTCGACGTCCGCCACGATTCCGAGGGCATGACTGAGGGTGAGTTCCGACGGCATGTTGACCTGTACACCGGCCGTCGCTTCCTACAGCGTCTTTCGACCGCGAAGTTTGGGGGGACGGGTTGGCTCGCTGCACTAGAGCTGGATCCAGCCCGATCAAGCGCCGGAGACGCTCCTTCGACCCGAGCTTCCACGAAGGTCGAGCGTTCGCTTTGATCGGGTGCCTCGGCTGCCTAGTGGGGCCACCATGAGCGCCACCCCCTCGAACACGAAGTCCACGATCAAGACCACCGACCCGAAGCCGGTCGCGAAGCCGGAGAGCGTCGAGCCCGCAGAGCCGAGCGTTCAGAAGGACGATGTGATGCCAGCCGTCGCCATCGCGTCGGTCGATCTCGTCGGCGACGTGCTTGAGCCGCAGAAGGCGACCGCCAAGAAGACCGTCCTCACGCTCAGCTTCGGTGAGGAACTCGTGGAGGATGTCCGCTTCGTCTCGTACGTGAAGGGCATCTCGCTCTCCGACTACGTGACGTCGAAGATCCTCCCGACCATCGATGCCGACGTGCAGGCCGTCCTCGCCGCTCGTGCCAGGAAGCGGGCCTGATCGTGAACGCCCTGATCCTCCCCTTCCGGCAGCAGCACGCCCGGAACCACGTCACGCTCGACGACCTCGCGGGGCAGCTCGCGGCCGAGGAGGGCCAGCACAACCCCGACCTCGACGTCGCCGTCCGGACCGTCCAGATGACCCCGGCCGGGATGCTCCACGTCCCGACGCTCGGCGAGCTGGCGATGACCGACTGGTCGAAGGGCCAGTTCTCGAAGATGCTCGGCGTCACCTGGGACCGCTGGTTCATGGGTGCGAGCCCTGACGACCGGGCCGACGAAGTGAACCGTCGTCTGGCCCGAGCCCAGGGGAGCATCCGGCTGCGGACCACAAGGAAGATCCCCGAGGGAATGAACGCCCAGGGCACCGTCCGGGCGGTCGTCTCACGCGAGTACGCGACGGTCCCCGACACGATGTTGAGCCTCATGGTTCGAGATGCCCTCGTGGGCGTAGAAGAGGAAGCCACGATCATCCGCTCCACGATCACCGACCTCACGACGTCCTTCGTGGTGAGGCTCGGGAAGCCGTTCAAGCCGGGCGGCCCCGGCAACGTCGGCGACGTCTGGGGCGGCATCCTCGTGAGGAACAGCGGCGTCGGGTACACGAAGCTCGTCGTGTCGCTCTTCCTGCACCGGCTGGCGTGCCGGAACGGGATGGTCGTCCCGCTGCCCGACGCCGATCTTGTGCGTACGAGGCACCGGTGGATCCATGCCGGAGATGTTCGGGTCGCCATCGAACGCGGGCTCGCCGGCATCGGCGATCGTCTTCATCGTGGGGCCGAGGTTCTCGGCCGCTCCGCCCAGTTCCAGGTCGCTGACGTCGAGGGCGAGGTCCGGGGTCTACTGCGTGAAGCTATTCTCCCCGCCCGGCTGCTCGGGGAGGTCATGATGGCCTACGCGAGAGAGCCCCACGCCTCCAGGTTCGGGGTCAGCCAGGCGATCACCCTGGCGGCCCAGGACCAGAACCCCGAGCTGCGGTTCGAGCTGGAGCGGGCGGCCGGGAGGTACCTCGCCCGGAACTGAGGGCGGGGCTGAGGTGGCAGGGGATCGCGTGGTCCCTTGTCACCCCCAAGAACGCATCGAGGAACGGAACCGCGGGCTTATGTAAGCGTGCGGCGCACATGTGCGATACGTGGCGTATTCACCAGGCGCACGGACCACGCACGGTCAGACGCTCAGACCCCCCCACCCCCTTTCGAGCTTCGACTCGATGGGTGCGGGGGTCGCGATTTTTTGGGCGGCGGTGATCTCGTGGAGAAACGCGCCCTGCTTAGGGCGGCGCTCGTTCACTATCCGGCAAAAGCCTACTTGCAGTGCCACTCACAGGGGATCTCGTCGATGCTCGGAGCAAAGCAGTTCTCTCCGGGAGGCGGTACGTTCACGGCGTCGGCGCCAGGGGAACCCATGCACCAGCAGCCACCCCGCCCCTTAACTGGGTACGATCCCTCCGGGCAAACGAAGGGATAGATCTTCCCCTTTGCCTTCTGCCGCGCCGGTGGCGTTGGGGGTGGCGGTAGTGTCGGCTTCGGCGGTGGCTTCTCGGGAGCCGTCGCTCCCGGAAGAAGAACACGGGACACGGTCCCCGCCTTCTCGCTCGTCCAGTAGACGTAGGGCATGGCGACGGTGATCTCGGTGACCTCCGCGAGGTCATCAGCGATCGGCTCAGATGTCCCGCCGGACTTTCTGATACGGCGGATGTGCCAGGGGCCCTTGTACTCCTGGGTGCGCCAGTAGACGTAGTCGCCGTCGAGCACGATCTGGTCAACGAGATCGCCGACGAGGTGTACGGACGGGCTGCTCGGTTTCCCAGACTCGTGAGTCCAAATGCCGGCGGTCTTGGCCCGGTACTCGTTCTGCGACCAGTAGACTCGAACGTCGTCGGCCTGAACGTCCTTGCAGTCGACCTTGTGGAGCACCTTACGCTCAAGGACAAGCGGATCGGCGGTCGGGTCGTCCGTCAGCTTCCGGAACTGGAAAAGCCCGTCCCGGCATACGAAGACGCCGCTGCCGACCGCCGCCGCAAAGAAAGCGTTGAACCCAACCACGTCTCGGGTCGAACCGCCGGCCTTGGGGATCGCGTAGACGATCCCCTCACCGCCGTTGGCGGCCAAGGGATGCGTGATGATGGAGAAGTACAGGTCGCTCGCGTCAAGACCTACAAGATCAACGACACCACTTGAAGCCGTGTAGAGCGTCTGAGCCTGGCCGCCGGCCATCGAAAGACGCCAGATCTTGCGCTCGAAAGTGGCCCAGTAGAGGGTCTTCTCGTCACGCATCAGATGCATGGGACGTCTCTGGCCCGAGGCGAGAGTCGTCACTTCACCCCCCTCCGCGACCGACACGACGGTTCCCGCCGGTTCGTCTTTCGGCTCGGGGTTGCCCAGCACCGTGACAAATGCTCTGCCGTCCGTGACGGTGATCGAGTGTGGATTCACCAGGCCGCCGGCTAGCAGTTCGGGGGCTGCCAGCGGTGGGGTTGGCGTACTGGCATGACTGCTGGGTGGAGCCGACGCTGGGGCCACAGGGGACGCGGCACTTCCCGCGTGCGGGGACGAGGGCCCCGTTGGTGACCTAGCGAGGAAGAGGAGCGTCCCGGCCAGCAGCCCACCAAGCAGAATCGCGATCCCGACCCCAAGCAACTCTCGCTGAACCCCCGAGAGCTTCTTCGCCCCTGCCGGAGCCGAGGCGGCCTTCAGAGCCTCGGGCGGCAGCATCCCCTGGACGGGCGTCCACGTTGCGGAGCCCACCTCGCACGCGTTCGCGGTCGTCGGGATGGAGCCCGAGCTGACGCCGGCCACGATGCCGTCGAGGTCGAGCGGCCCCAACGGCGGGGCGGTGCTGCCGGGGACCGTGATCCAGTACGACTTCGGGGTGTTCATCTTGCGGGGCGGCGGGCGGGACCACCCTCCGACGGGTCTGTTGGAGTTCGCGGGAGCGAGGCCACGGGTCGGAAATGCAGGCGGCCGACTGCGTTCCAAGATGCCGACATCGCACCGGCTAGAGTTTGATGGGCGGTGCGTCTCGGCACTGCGGGTCGCAAATCTTGTTTCTCCCAAGCCAGCGATGAGACCCTTCCCACTGCTCTGGCGGCAGGTCTTTCGTGTACCTATTGCAGGCCCCGACAGACCAACCCGACTTGGTTGCCCAGCGGTACCTTTCTTGGTTGCACCCGGCGGCGGTGGAAGAGCACTCAACATCCGACAATGCGGAGTTCTTTGCCAGTTTGATCAGGAAACAGTGAGCCTCCGTTGCCGGACGGCAACTCCCAGTGCAGTTGTCCTTCGAGGGGACGCACCTTTCATCCGTGCTGCCACCGACGGTATCGGTCGCCTTGGGGGGGGTCGAAGCTGATGGCCCGGACACTCTCGTGGGCAAGAGGCGGGGCCCGCACCACCAGAGGGTGGCAGCATCCTTCGCTTCAGCGATCTTCTCCGGAAGTGAACACGCCATTTTGACGCCGAGGGTGCATGAGCGTGTGACGGCAATGCTGGCCTGGTCGAATGCTTGCTTCTCGAAGAGTCGCCTCCCGAGGGCCAAGCAGTACGTCCCGGCGTCTGTGGCGTTCGAGTTACACTTGGACTTGCAGCCGGACTCGTCCTTGGCGCACGCCGCTTCGGCCTTTTCGAGCGCCGCCTTCTCGGCGACTTCGTGGTCGACCCTCTGCCTTTCCTCCTCGATCTTCGCCTGCCGTCTGGCCTCCCGTTGCGAAGCCAGCTTCTCGGCTGCTTGGAGGGCTAGCTGGGCCAGTTCCACACCTCGGGCGACCGAGGGTTCGGTCTGGATGATTCTTTCCACGCTCTTCGTGGTCAGCGTCTCGTGGAGTTTGCCGATGGCGCACTTCACAAGGACGCCGACGAGCCTGGGTTCAGCCTCCGGTTCCTCGTCATCCCCGATGGGGCAGGTTCCGCCAGTTGCCGCCACGTCCTTCGTGAGTTCCGGGGAGTCCGCTATCTTGATGGCCTCAGACGCGACGCTCATCGCCGCTTTGGCCCTCGCCACGATCAACTCGGCCTTCCCCTTCTTCTCCTCCCAAGTCATCGTCTTCGCCCCCCCGGAAGACGTCACGTCCTCCGCCGTCTTCGAGGGGGGCTTCGTGCTCGGCGTGCCGTCGCCGCAAGCAGCGGCGGCGAGGGCCGCCGCCACTACGATGCAGAAAGTGTGCGACTTCATGACCTTGCCATCGTCGCCCCATCCGCCCGTCCGGGTCTAGGACTAGACGTGGCGGCTACGTCCTGCCGCTGATCGCCCGCTTCGGCGAGCGTTCCGGGGATGCCCCGACGTCCCCCCGAACCCCACGTCGGTCTCCGGGTCCGCCGGATCCGGGTCGCGGCCGGCCTCACGCAGGCCCAGCTTGCCGAACGGGTCGAGGCCGCCAACGAGACGATCAGCAGGATCGAGCGGGGGAAGCTCGCCCCGTCCGTAGACCTCCTCGGGAGGATCGCGAAGGCGGCCGGCACCACCATCGACGACGTGCTCTCCACGAAGGCCCCGAAGAAGGCCGGCGTCCGGGCGTCCGTCCAACGGGTTGTCGCCCTGCTGGACCCCCTGACCGACAACGAGGTCGATGCCGTCCGCCAGAGCATCACGGTGCTCCTCCGGATCGGCGGCCGTATCGCTCGCCCTCGTTGAATCCCTCGGTGAAGGCCCACCTTGCCAACCGAGTCGCAAGCTCCGCCGTGCGGGCGTTCACCAGCTCCTCGACCAGGAGGAACTGGGGCCACGCCTCCGGGAACGCGCTCTGAAGCGCCTCCTCCTGGAGCAACAGCTCCGCCTGGAGCCGACCCAGCTCGGGGTCGAGGCGGGTCACCCTCAAGATGACGTCGTCCACGGCGGCGGCCAACTCCTGTTCGTTCTCGACGACCGCAAGGTCGAGGGCGGGCAGCTCACCGTCGGGGTCGTGCTCCATGCCGACAACTAGACGGAGCCCGCCTGCGATCAGATGAGGCGACGCAGTTCGGCCCGGAGGCCGGCCACGACGCTCATGACGGCCATGAGCGCCGCCTCTGCCGCCTGGAGACGTTGATCGAGGTCAAGCCGACGCCGCTCCCGGAGCAGGCTCATGCGGCAACGGCCCGAACACGCCGTCGCGGGCTTCTTGGGGGTGAACGTCCTGCCGCAGGCCGGGCAAGTCCGGGCCGCCGGTCGCGTGAGCGCGTCAGACGAGTTCACCAACGAACTACGAGGAACCCCTTCGAGATCAAACGGTCTGGCCATGTCGAAGGCCCGGACCGCGCTCGAAGCCGACGTCTAGCGGTTGCATCCGCCCTCCGCTTCATCACGCTCCTTGACGTCGCGATGCATGGCTCGGCGTGTTCGCGCAACACGAGCTAGGTCACCAAGTCGAGCGAGCGGGGCCGAGACGTCTGCGGTACCCTGCCGACCAGCCGTGGTCCCAAGCCCGGAAAGTCGAGGCACTGCCGTGGGGCTTCATCTACCGTCGTTCGCAAGCAAGGTACGCCGATGCCGCGAGATGTTCGGTGAGACCACCGAGCAACTGTCTGCTGCTACTGGGATTGACCTCCCGAGCATCCTGGACCTCGAAGAGGCGATACGCGAGCCGACCGGCGACCAGGTTCTCATCCTCGCTGACCACTTCCGTTGCGACTTCAAGTTCTTCATATCCAACGAGGAACAGCCTCCGATCGAGCGCACAGAGAAGCTCTTTCGCGCGTACGACAAGGAGCTATCCAGCTCCGATCGCTGGGCTATCCAGGAGTTCCTGTTCCTGTGCGAGAACGAAGCCCTAGTTCTCTCGGAGCTTGAGCGACCACCGCCGATTTCGTTCCGACCAACCGCGCGGGATACATTGCTGAAGCGGCAGGGCGGGGCCGTCGCTCAGGAGCTACGGGATACGCTTGGGTACTCTGCAACCGAGGTTCCCGAGGTCTTCTCAGACCTTCGGCGGCTCGGCATCCACGTCTTTCGTCGCCGTCTTGAGAACCGGAACATCTCCGGCCTCTTTCTCGACCATCCCGAGGCGGGCCCTTGCGTGCTCGTCAACTACGTCGAGGACGTCTACCGCCAGCGATTCACGGCCGCCCACGAGGCGGCTCACGCACTCTTCGATCGCGATGCCGAGTACGTCGTCTCGTTCTGGCGAGGCGGAGATCTCCGGGAAGTTCGAGCGAACGCCTTCGCCGGATCGTTCCTCATTCCTCCGGAACTGATCGCACGATGTCCCCGCGTCGAGTGGACGGAGGAGCGATTGTCCGGCCTGGCCGAGCAGCTTGGCGTGAATGTGAAGGTCTTGTTGATTGCGCTGGAACGCGACGGCCGCATCTCCAAACAGGATCGGCGTCGGTTCGAGGAAGTGACGCTCCCCAGCCAGACGAAGGAGGATCCCGAGCTTCCAGCGTCTCTCTCGCCCAAGGGGCGAAAGCGACGAGAGGAACTTCTGGAGCGCGGCATCTCCGACTTCTACGCACACGCTTGTTTCGAGGCCCGGACACGGGGGATCATTTCGGCAGCACGGCTCGCGGAGATGCTGCTCGTCGACTCTGCGGAACTACGTGAGCTGGGTGACCTCTTCGGAGCGCGAGGTCTGTGATGGACCGGCGGATAGATCGGATCGAGAAGCTGGCCGTGACAGACACATGCGCAGTCTGGAACCTGCTCTCGTCGACCCTTCTCTATAGCACCTGCACCTCGAAGGGTTTCGTGTTCGCACTCACGAGTTTCGTGGTTTACGAGTGTCTCCACAGACGTCGGAAGACGCGAACGCCTGCGAGTGACGAGCTTCGCAGGCGACTGATGGAGGCGCGTGCGCGTGCCGAGTTCAACAGCGTCAGCATCTCCGTGGATGACTTGCAGGAGGTGATCGCGCTCAACCCTAAGCGGAAGCTCCGGTCGATGGGGGAGCTAAGTGCATTGGTCTTCGCGAAGAGAGTCGGGTTGGCGTTTCAAACTGACGACCAGGGTGCCCGGCGACTTGCGGCTCAGACACTACCCCTCGAACGCGTCCAGACGACGCCCCACGTACTCGCGTGGCTCTTCTTTGAAGGTCACCTGCTCGACGGTGACCTCGCGACGATCGTCGAAGAACACGAGCGACTTGAGAGACCGCTGCGCCCGCACTTCGAGAATCTCCACGCCGAGGCTGTGCGATGTCGATCACTCGCCGGCCTCGATGGGAACGGATAGGGCAAGTCGGGCAACAGGGAGCGGGAACGACGTTCACCCGACGCTCTGACTGGTGGTGCCGGCTTCGTCCGTGAGCCACCGCACCGTCCCCGCCACGTCGAGCAAGTAGTTCTCGATCACCTCCAGCGCGAACAGCTCCGGCAAGCAATCCTGGAACTTCGAGAGCCGGTACCCCGGCAACTTCGCGAGGACCGCCTTCCGCAGGTCTGGCGCGTCCCAGAACGCCGCCGAGGCCATCTTCCCGATCGCCCGCCGCACCGACTCGTGCCCGACGCTGGGGCCCTCGATGCGGAGCTGGAAGTTGTCGGCGATGACCTTCCAGCCCTCCAAGACCTCGAAGCCGTACTTCAGCGTGTGGTTGATCCGCCCCCCGGCGAACGTCCACCAGAGGGCGCTGCCTCCATCGAGCTGCACGGCGTAGCCCTTGCTGCGGAGGATCGGGCCGAGGTCGGCTCGCTTCTCTTCGAGGTGGTTCGAGCCGGGCTCATCGACGTACGGGTAGCGACCCGTGTCGGTCAGCACCTTCTTCATCCGTTGGCACAGCTCGAAGCCGAGGAACTGCGGCACGAAGCCGCCCCAGCTTGGCTTCACGCCTCCGGGGGCCTCGCGGACGTGGACGAGACGTTCCTCGTGGTTCACGCGCTCGACGGCCCACGCGCGACCCCCGAGCAGGAACGAACTCATCTGCTCGACGAGCCGGTCGACGAAGTCCTGCTCAAGGGAGCCGAGATCGCGGCCGGCACGGGTGACGACGCGGTAGAGAACCGGGGACGAGAAGACGGCGTACAGCTCCAGGAAGTTCTTCTTCCCGTAGAGCCTCTCGGCCTTGCGACCCATCGAGTAGAGCCCGCCGACCTCGAAGAGGTACCCGCCGTTGTCGCGTCCCGGGTACGCCGGATCCGCGACGTCCTCCTTCTTCATGTGGGCGATCGTCGTGTCGAACTCGGCCCGCGTGATCGAGCGGAAGTCGGGGATCCGGGAGAGCGTCTCCCAGGCGGCGTCTGCGCTGATGGCCCCGAACTGGAGGGTAAGCGCGAGGAGCTGGTGAACCAGGACCGGCCAGCATCGCTCCTGACGCGGCACCCGCTCGACCCACCCTTCGCGGGCTAGCTCGATGAGCGCGATGGCCTGGAGCACGGCCTCCGCGTCCTCGCAGAAGAACGTCGTGTTCGGCTTCGTGCCGCTGCGGCGGCCCGTCCGCCCCATCCGCTGCATGAACGACGACACCGTGCTCGGAGCGTTCGCCTGGAACACGAGGTCGAGGTCACCGACATCGATCCCAAGCTCCAGCGTCGAGGTGCAGACGATGCAGGCGTTGGTCCCGTGCGCGAACCGCTCTTCGGCGGCCCGACGCTCCTCAAGGGAGACCGAGCTGTGGTGGACGAACACGTCGATCTCGCGACCACGCATCCGATCAGCGACCGCCTCCGTCAGCGACCTCGACTGGCAGAAGAATAGGCTCTTCTTCCCCCCGGCACGGGAGGCGGCCTCGCCCGCAAGGTCCGCGATGCTCTCGTGGAGGCCGATCGCGAGGTTGCGTTGGCTCGGGATCTTCGGCGGATCGACGATGATCCCCTCGCGCTTCGAGGTGCCCCTCAGCCACTCCAGGATGTACTCGGGGTTGCCTACCGTCGCAGAGAGGCCGACCCGCTGGACGTCGTTCTTGCTGATCGACGCGATGCGTTCGATCACCGACAGCAGGTGGGCTCCCCGGTCGGTCCCGGCGACCGCGTGAACCTCGTCGATGATCACCAGGCGCAGGTCGGTGAAGAGCCGCTGCACGGGGGAGCGCGACGAGATCAGCATGACCTCCATCGACTCCGGGGTCGTCATCAGGATCTCGGCCGGCTCCCGGACGAACTTCTTCTTCGCGAGGGCGGTGACGTCGCCGTGCCACACGAACCGGCGAAGGCCGACCATCTCGGCGTACGTCCCGAGCCGCTCCTCCTGGTTGTTCAGGAGGGCCTTGATGGGGGCGACGTAGATGACGCCGACGCCTTCCGGCTCGCGCTCGATGAGCTGGGCGAGGGCCGGAAAGATCGACGCTTCGGTTTTGCCGCCCGCCGTCGGGGCCAGGACGACGGCGTTCTTGCCGTCGAGGATGGCCTCGCCCGCTAGCTCCTGCACGGGACGCAGGCTCGTCCAGCCGAGGCGCGAGACGATCGCCTCCTGGAGCCGTGCAGGGAAGCGGGCGAACGCGGTCATCAGGGCGCCTCGCCGACCGCCTTGAGGAAGTGCTCGAACTGCTCCTGGGTCTCGATCGTGAAGGTGAAGCCCGAGTTCTTGGTGCTCTCGCTCCCCCAGGTCGAGACCTGGATCTTCGGCTCCAGAAGCTCGCGGATGACCGTCTCGACCTTGGCCGACTGATCCGTCGTGTAGACCTTCAAGTACTTCTTCTTGAAGGCAATCCTCATGCGGCCTAGCGGCGAGCTTCCGTAGATAGAGTCGAACGCCCGCCGCCCAGGACTTCCCTCACTGCGCTTCCTGAAGACTTCGACCGCCCGCTTCGCGAACGGAAAGCTCACGCTCTTCAGCGCCTCGTCCCAAGAGCTGCCCTCGACCGGCCCCGTGCGCCGCTTGCTGCGACGGACGTAGACGTCGTCGACCCCCGCGAGTGGGAAGCGTTGATCGATCGAGATCAGCGTGTCGCCGCGATGCTGCACCCCCGAGATCGCGAAGGCGGAGATGGGCACGCCGAACTGCGAGAGCCAATCCGCCGCGAGGATGACCTCGGGCTCGAAGCTCTCGGCGACGAGGACGATCTCTGGATCCTTCAGCTCGAACGCTTCGTCTTCGAGCAGCGAACGCAGCTCTTCCGAGTCCTCGTCGTTCTTGGTTCCAAGGGCCTGCCGGAAGCGGGCGGCGTCCCACTTGGAAACCATCGCGGCGTACGAGATGGCCTGGAGGAGCTGGAGCCGGTCGCGGTGGCGCTTCAGCTCGAAGATGACCGGGGTGCCATCACGACTGATCGCGAGCAGGTCGATGCGGTCGTCGCACGAGTCATGCGGCACGACCTCGGATCCGACGAGGAACAGCTCCTCGTAGCCAAGCTCGCTGATGAACGCTGCCCAGGAACTCACGATCGCCGCCTGGAGGTGCGTGCGCTCCAGGACGTTCGACTCCTTGAGCGTCGTCGAGGAGACGGGGACGAGCGTCTTCGAGGTTGGATCAAGCTTGAGCATCGGGCTAGAACTCCACCGCAGCCGTCACGTACCCCTTCTCGTCCTCTGGCTCGGGCTCGTACTCGTACGGCTTCTCGCCCTTCGCTGCGCGTTCCTCCACGACCGTCTTCGCCGGCTCGGGGAGTTGCGCATCGGGGTTCTCGGCCACGACGTCGAAGAGGTTCACGAGCGTCCGTAGAAACTGCCGGGGGACGATCCCGACGTCGCCGCCGAACCCCTTGGTCACCTCGTCGACCTTCGCGGCGATCACCTCGGGGGTGACCTTCTGCGCGACGACGTTGGGATCACCGGCCGGGTAGAGCTGCCGGAGCCGGAGGCCCACGTCCTTGAGGCGGTCGCGGTCGAAGGGCTTCAGCTCAAGCTGGGGCTGCCGCATCGAGACGAGCCCGCCCTCGATCTGGAAGCGGATCCGGTCGTGAAGCGGCTGGAGCCCCGCGACGCCACGCTTGATGTCGAAGAACTCCGGCGTGCCCGTGAAGATCCAGAGGAGCTTCTCGTACTGCCCGCTCACGTCGATGATCTGCCGGATGCCGTTGAGCGACTTCGCTCGCACGTCCTGCCGCATTCGCAGGATCGTCTCGGCCTCGTCGATCACGATGACGAGGCCGCTGTACCCGGCCTCCCTCACGACCGCGAGGATCCCCCGCAGGTAGGACATCGCGTCCTTGCTCGTGATCTCGCCCCGGATGCCGGCGGCCTTCTTCTCCGACGCGCCGACATTCTGGCTGCCGGCGAGCCACGAGAGGAGAGCCCCGGCTTCGCGAACCTTCCCCTCCTGCTTGAAGACGAACACCTGGCGCAGCACGCGCCCGAAGTCCTCGGGCACCCCTTGGAGCGAGCGGATGTTGTCCTCGATCCGCTGCTGCACCTTCGTGTCGAAGTCGGCGGCATTCTCGTCGGCCCCGCCGTCGATGAGGGCGGCTTCGACCTTCGCGATCCAGCGGTCGATGATGTCGCCGAGGGCACCCTTGGGGCAGGTCGTGGTTCCCAGCTCTTGGACGACCTTGCGGTAGAGAACCTCGAACTTGTGGATGTGGAAGTCGTTGTCGGAGACGACCACGAAGCTCGTCGCGAACCCTCGGGCCTGCGCGTCGAGGAGCGCGAGCCGGGCCATGAACGTCTTGCCGCAACCGTAGCCGCCGCGAAGGAACTTGAAGACGCCCTCGCCCGAGGCCGCGAGATCGAGCTGACGGCCGATCTCGGCCCGCTGCCGTTCGATCCCCACCGCGAAGGCTTCTAGGCCACGTTCGGGAACGACGCCCGAACGGAGGCGCTCGAAGATGTGCTCGCGGTCTCTATGGCTCGTCATCGATCACCTCGGTCATGGTCGCGCACGTAGCGTTTGCCGCTCTCGGTCTGGTCCGACTTGAGCCCGAAGGGGAGCCTCGGAAGGTAGACCTGGACGACGGCGGAGAACCTTCGGAAGGCACGCGGCGACCCGAGGAGCTTCGTGGCTTCGGGCTCCGTGATCACTCCGTGGCGGTCGATGTGCTCGAAGACGGCTCGGATCAGCGGGTCTTCGATCGACTCCGCCCACGAGGCGGGAGGCACGGTCGGCACGGTCGGCGTCGGTGCTGCCGAGGAGCCGCTCACCGTGAACCACGTCTCGGGGGTCTTGGCGTCGACCTTCTCGATGTTGTCCGGGTGGTGGACCTCGATGCGGACGCGCTCGTCGGCGGGGCCTTCGAGGCTGAAGAACACCTCCGTCCAGGCGTCACCGACCGGAAGTTGCAGCCGGCCGGTCTTGTGCGTGCCGGCTCCCGAGACTTCCTTGATGATCGTGCGCACGTCGTCGCGCTTGGGAACCCGCAGGGCGAGATCGACGGTGCGGGCCCCCGCGAAGCCGAGGCTCGCGGTCGTGTCCTTCGCGAACCCGAGTCGCAGCCGCACCCGGTGGCAGCCGAACGCATCGCCCAGCGACTCGACCTCCAGCTCGTACTTGATGTTGCCGAGCTGCTCGGCCCGGGTTCGCGTCACCGTGAGGACCGGGATGACCCGCTCTTGCGGGCTGTTCCCCCCGTGAACGAACGAAGCCCCCGGGTTGCCGGTCGCGAAGACTGCCGTGTCCTCGCGGAAGAGCAGGTACCCGCCGAGCCCTTCGTAGCCGAGCGAGGAGAGAGCGACGTTCACCATCCCGGCTTCGGCCCGTGGGTACTCGTCGAGGACATGGCGACGCTTGGGATCGCGGGGCGTGCCGAAGGGGTGAACCTCGGACGTCTCGTCGCGAAGCAGGAACCCGTGGTCGGAGGTGAAGACGAAGCTCCGAACCCCGACGAGCTGGAGGTGGTGCCACGCGGCCTTGATCAGCCGAAGCGTCGACTCGAACGTCGGCAGGCCGACGTTGGCCTCCCCAGCGTCGTCGATCTCCTTGGAGTGAACGACGATGAGCGAGTTCTGCGCGACCTCCCGCTTGAGGTTGGCCGTCTTCGCCTCGCAGACCTCGGAGAGCTTGAGCAGCAGGGCAGGCTTGCCGGCGCTCCGCATCCCCATCGACCGAGACCGCTCCTCGGGGGTGCGGACGGTGAACTCCCCCGACTTGAACCCCTGGAAGATGCCGGCGACCGAGAGACGTCCATCGCGGGCCACGGGGGCGAGCACGTTCATGCCGACCGAGGTGATCGTCGGCAGCTCCGCGAGCCGTGGCTTGAGGTCGACCGACGTTCCGGCCCCCTTCAGCTCCTCGACCAGTTCGGTCGCCATCTCGAAGCGGAAGGCGTCGACCACGAAGACGGCGACCTTCTCGCCGCCGATCGTGAGTGGGTGAACCACCTGCTCGAACAGGTTGCGCTGCTGGAGCGTCGCCGACGGTAGGAACCCCTGCTCCTTGCAGAGGACCGTGAACGCCTTCGCAAGCTGGTCGGCCCACGCTCGGTGGGAACGCCGAAGCGAGGTCGTGACCTCAAGCAGGGCCCCGTGCTGGGGGAGCCGCGAATCCAAGAGGGCGAGCCTTCGTTGCTCGAACCGCCGGTGAGCGCGATCGACCTCGAAGACGCCAGCGGCGTACCGCTCGGTCGCTTCATCGAGGCTCCTGACGCCCGCAAGCGGGGTCGGATGACGGGCGATCGTCTCCCCGAACTCGGCAGCCTCCGCGACCAGCGTCCAGGCGGACCGTCGAAGCTGCTCACGCTGGAGCCAGAACGACTTGTCCCCCTGCCGAGCCTCCGCCCACGCCTTCGCCTTCGACCATTCGTTGCTGCGAAGGGCATCCACGGCCCCGGCCAGCACGCGGTTCTCTTCCTCGCGGAAGGTGTCGACCTGCCCGAGATCCTCGGGGGCCATCGCCTTCAGCTCGTCGGCCAGGAACCCTTCGAGCGCGTCGGCGATCTTGGCGTAGACGTCGCCGTGGTCGCGACGGAGCTGGCCGAGCAACTCGCCGCACGCCTTCACTTGGGGGGCAGCAAGGGCTCGCAGGCGACGCAGCTCCTCGCGATGCGGGGGACGTCGCAGGTCGTGGACGTACTCGACTGCGAGCAGCCACCCCCCGAGCCAGTGCAGCACGTTGCCCAGGCGTCGGGCGAGCGGCTTCTCGTCGCGTTCGGCCGGGTAGAACGCCTCCCAGGCTTCATCCATCCCGGTGAGCCGGTGGATGTAGTTCTGGAGCGTCTGCACCTCCTCGACGCCCGTCACGCGGGACGTGAGTGAACTGGGCTGCGCGAGGGCCTCGGTGAGCATCCTCGGCCCGAACTCGTTCAAGATGGCTTCGAGGCCAACGGTGCTCCGCGAGACGGCCCCGGAGAGCCAGACGTCGGCAGCTTCCAGGCTGGGGTTGGTCGCAAGGAACGACGTGACCTCGGCGGGCGCCACGCGGGCAGCAGCGGCCTCGCGGACGAGGGTGTCGAGCCCCTTCCGGAAGCGGACGCCGGGCTCGTACAACTCCAGCACCGGGGTCGAGCGGATCGTTTCCTCGTTGAACCCGGGCATGTGCAGGAGGAGCTGCGGCTTGTCGAGCCCGCTGCCGTAGCGTTCGAGCTTGTAGAGAAGCTCCAGGAAGCTGCCTCGGAAGCCGACGACCGGGAAGGAGATCTCCCCGGTGGCGCTCTTGGCGGCGAGATCGTCGACGAAGCCCGAGTACGACGCGTCCTTGTCGAGCCAGATCACGAGCCCCTGCCGGCGGACCTCGTTCGAGACCTCCTGCAAGAGCACCGACGACACGGGGCCCGTCACGATGCACCCACGGTGCGTGCGGAGCGCGTCAACCGAGCCCGCCGGAATTGCCCAGAAGGCGCAGGGGGGCCGCCGGATTGAACTATTCGGAATCTCCGAAGGGTTGCCACGCCGACGGCCCGGTTGCGCTCCTCGTCACGCATCGTCCGCCTCGTCGCTTTCGGCCTCGCCCTGCTCGAACAGCGGCTCGTCCGACTCCGCCTTCGCTGCCTTCCGCTCGCGACGCCGCTTCTCGTCCGCGACGATCTGCGCGGCCTCCTTGGGACGGTCCTGCAGGAACCGGATGCGGGCTTCCTTCGATGCCAGCTCGTCGATCGTGAAGTCGGGCCGGATCTCGTCCTGGAGCCGAAGCTCCCAGGCGTACGCCTTCGCCGGGTGCAGCTCCCAGAAGCACTTGTGGGCCACGGCGAGCGACGGATCAGCGACGCAAGCGGCCCGAACGCGCTTGGGGAAGTAGCGGCCGGCGAGGTGCGACCAGTCGTAGTTCCGCTTCCCCTGGGCGTTGGCCAGCTCCTTCCACCACTTCTTGGGGTCCTTCCACTGCGGCTCCAAGAGCGGCCAGAGGGCGGCGCTGTTCACCATCACGCCGTCGTCGAGATCCATCACGAAGCGGGCGTCGACCTCGCGCTTCGTGGTCTTCTCGTCGACGGGGGGCGGCCCCTTGTCGGCGATGTCGGTGACCTTGCCGATGAAGTCGTTCAGCTCTTCGAGGAGCTTCTGCACCTCCACGAAACGCTTCTCGGCCTTGGCCTTGTTGCCTGACGCCTTGGCGGTGCGGAGGTCGTCCAACTCCCCTTCGAGGCGTCGCCGGGTCGGAACCAGGTGGTCGGCGAGGAGCACGGTGAGCGTGTCGTCGGTCCAGCGATGGATCGAGACGAATGCTACGAAGCTCTTCTTGGCCGACGACAGTGGGAAGTAGATCGGTCGATTCTCGTAGAGCTTCTTGTGGAAGTCGAAGAACGACTTGCGAAGGTAGGTCGGAAGGTCGTCGGCCCCGCCGACTTCGGCTCCGTGTTCCTTCCAGGCGTCAAGAATGGCACGGCAGTCCAGGTGGTGGATGCTGCCGGAGCCGTCAGGACCGATGAACAGTATGCCGTTCGGGAGTGCGGTGGTGAGAGCCTGGTCGAGGATGCCCTCGGCGTTCGCGCCGAAGCGGCCGAGCGAGACGCCGACGGCGAAGGAAACGTAATCGATCGGTTCGGGGACGACGGTTATTGGAACGTACGGCGGTATCGGTGCGCCTTCTGGGCGATCAACGGCTCGCTGAGCCCAGTCCTGGGCGTACGGCCACGGAGACGGGCCAGTGCTCTTGAACTCAACCGATGGCTCCCGGTGGGACTCGTGCGTAGCGAAGGCATGTTCAACACAGCCGAGAACGGTGTTGGCGTCGCTCTGGGGAACCATCGGAAGTCGTGCGACGTCGCTCAGTAAGAAATTTACCGTTGGATTCAGATCTTGAAGGAGCCGACGTGAGCGTGTTTGGTTAAGCAGACAGAGGACGCCTGCACGATCGAGTGGATATGCCGAGAGGCCGGCATTTCCTATGATACTCGGATGACGATGGGCACGGGCGCTGAATGATGCGCCGATAGGGGAGAAGGCGACTCCTAAACGCAGGTACAGGTCCGAGTCACGAAGGCGAACCGTTCCAGGTGCGCAGTACGTCCCAAATACTTTCAGTTCCAGACCCGAGTTGGCCCAGGAGAGAACTTGAGTGGCAGGCTCGATCCATTCTGCACCTGCCGCACCCTTAATGTAGAACTGCCAGGCGTGCGCCAGTGTTGGGCTCGTGACGGATGGAAGGTGTCTCGGCGCGACCTCGAACCAGAGACGGACGAACCGGAGATCGTCGCCCGTCTTAACTCCAGTTGCAACGAGCACGCTCGTGCCCAACAGCGGATACTTGCCATACGC
>CAIXWQ010000372.1 GCA_903923175.1 uncultured delta proteobacterium
CTGCGGCGTGATCCATGCAGACAAGCTCCACACGGACGGCCGCTACAACGCATGGCTTCTCGACAAGGCGTGCGCTGGGCGTCCGCTTCGGATCGCCGAGCATCACGTCGCGCAGGGCACGACGAACCACGGATTCGTCAGATACCACCTCGACGTCACCAAGTTCCCCGGCGCCTGGGCGAAGGACAAACCGCAGCTCGAGACCGTGTGCCGGGCTGCGGTAAGGGCCGGACTGCAGCGCTTTCTCGCGGCGGCCAACGCGGCGGGTGCAACCAGGACGATCGAGACGGCGTTGGACGCAATGGCACTCGTCGAGGTCAAACAAGTCACTGACGAATGAGGCGCAACCATGAAGATCGACAGAAAGCTGAGTGAGGACGACGCTTACCGGATGACCGGCCCGGTGCGTACATGGTGGTGGTCGGCTTGGTCCTGCGCCAATGGCCCGAAGCAGCCCCGGCTAACCCTACTCCAGTTCGCGATGAACTCGGAGACGCGGCCGACGGCTCCCGAGGAGACCATCGCCTACGGATACGTGAACAACCGCAAGTTCCACGATCGCGAGCCTGGAATCGTCCTCGCGGTCATGGAGGCCGCCGATGCGTGGTTCTTCAAAGACTTCCCACGAGATGACTTCGCGAAGCCGATGACTGATGCGCACAAGCGCGCCGTCATCGGCATGGCTGCCCGGACGTTCTACCGCTGCGGCCAACCCGGATACCGGGATTCGTCGAACGGTCAGACCCCTCCGATGCGCGGCCCGCTCGCGCACGATCCGCGAGCGTTCTTCGGCACCCCGCCGAGCGCGAGCAATGAGTGTCTGACACACGACACGACGAAGGAGGACTAGACCGATGGCATACAGAGGGCACAAGAGCAGTTTCGACCCGATTTTGGAGCTTCTGCTCAAGCTGCGGACCGACGCTGACGCCGACAACGCCTGGCCGTCGTACCGCAAGCAGATCGACGAGCGGGCCAAGGAGGAGGCGATCGACGAGAGCGCGTGGGTGAAGAGGTGGGCGGGCGACCGGCTGTACGGGACCCTCGCCGCCGTCGAAAACTACATCGCGCTCGGCAAGGACAAGGCGCCGCCGAAGGTGATGTCGATGCTCGTCGCGCTTCACGACGAGATCGAAAGGGCGATCCTCGTGCTCCAGGGCGAGCCTGGGCGCGCGCCCTGGGCAGCGGCGATCGACAAGGTCGCCGCGCTCTCGGGGGCCGAGCCATCCGGCCAACCCGTAGACGCGATCGACATCAACGTCTGATCGATACCGTCCCGCGCCCCGATGGGGGGTGTAGCGCGAGTTCGACCCTCGCGGCGGGACCCAAGTTCCCAACACCAACAAGGAGAAACGTCAATGGCATCACCCGTCCTGCGGTGGGCGGGAGGGAAGACGCGCGTGCTCGCGCACATTCTCTCTCGTTTGCCCTCGAGCATCGACACCTACTACGAGCCATTCTTGGGAGGCGGAGCGGTCTTCTTCGCACTGCAGGCGGCCAACCGCTTCAAGCACGCAGTCGTCGGCGACAAGAACGCCGAGCTGACGAACTTCTACGCGACGGTTCGCGATGAACCCGAGGCGCTGATCGCCGAGCTCACCGACTCGCAGTACGCGAACGACGAGTCCTCGTACCTCAAGGTGCGTGCCGCTCGGCCGAAGGACCCGGTGCAGCGGGCTGCGAGGTTCAAGTACCTCAACGCCACGTGCTTCAATGGCCTCTGGCGAGTCAACAAGTACGGCGACTTCAACGTGCCGTTCGGGCAGATCGCGAATCCGGCAGTCGCGAACGCGCCCGCGCTCCGTCACGCCTCGAAGGCGTTGGCCGGCGTCGAGATCGTGACCGGCGACTTCGATTGGATCGAGCGGCGAGCTGGCGTCGGGGACGCCATCTACGCCGACCCGCCGTACGTCCCGACGTCGGCGACGTCGAGCTTCACGGGCTTCGTCGCGGGCGGCTTCTCGACGTGGAATCAGCAGCGACTCGCAAGCCTCGTCACGAAGGTCGCCGCCGCCGGCGTGGCCATTGTGACGTCCAACAGCGACGTTCCCTGGATCCGGCAGGCGTACGCCGGACACGCCGTCCACCCCATCGTCGCACCGAGGGCGATGGCGGCGAACGGCACGAAACGCCAATCGGTCGTCGAGGTGGTCATCGTCGGTAGGGCTCCGACGCCCGTCGCCGTCGGAGGCTGCGCGCCCGTGGGCGGCGCGACGCTCAACTCAAGTCAGTTCGGTACCACGCAGTTGGAGGACCGGCATGAAGAGGAATGACCGCGTCGTTCAAGCCATGAGCGCCCACGCGCAGTGGGAGTTCGAGAACGTGTCCGGCATCATCAGCCCCCAGCAGCCCAACCGCAGGCTGTCGACCGTCGGTCGCGACGGCACCGTCGTGCTGCGGAACCTGCGCGGGGAGCTCGGGCGCTACGTGGTGCTCGAGGGCAGCGTTGTCCGGCTCGAGAGTGGGCAGACCGCTCGCGACCTCGTTCGAGAGATCGTGGTGTCATGAGCGCGGCCAAGGAGACGAGGGGAGGCAAGGCGCGGAGCCCGATCACTCGCGGTCGTCACGTCGAAACTGCCAACGCCCTCTTAGATTTGCTGCAGGGCGCCGACCTGAC
>CAIXWQ010000373.1 GCA_903923175.1 uncultured delta proteobacterium
ATCTCGCGCTCGCCGCGGCCGACGACGCGCTCGTCCTCTACGAGGCCGACGCCACCACGCGCGCGTTCGTCGAGCGCGCCCGCTTCCCCGACGCCGCCGCGTTCGTGAGCCCCGACGACGCCCTCCACGCCGCGCCCGGCGGCGCGCTGTTCGTGGTCGGCCCGAGCACCGTCGACGAGCTGACCCTGAGCTGACCGAGCCCGTTTCACCCCGAAGGAGTCCCGCCATGCCCCTCCCCCTCCCCTCGTTCTTCGATTCCAAGACCGTCGGCGACGTCTACGTCGAGCGCGCCGCGCGCATCGCCGAAGAGGCCGAGAGCTACGCGCGCACGCACCGGATCGCGCCGAGCGGCAAGGACGCCTTCCGCATCGCCGCGTTCGGCATCGACGTGCAGATCGGCTTCTGCTCGCCGGGCGCGAGCCTCTTCGTGCCGGGCGCGGTCGACGACACGCGCCGCGCGCTGCTCTGGCTCTACGGCAACCTCGACAAGCTCACCGCCCTGCACTTCTCGCTCGACACCCACCGCGCGTTCCAGGTGTTCCACCCGGCGTGGTGGATCGATCGCGACGGCAAGCACCCCGCGCCGTTCACGCCGATCTTCCACGAGGACGTGCGCACCGGCGCGTGGACGCCCGTGTCGCACCCGCGCGAGAGCCTCGAGTACTGCAGGCGCCTCGAGGCGACCGGCAAGTACGTGCTCACGATCTGGCCGTACCACACGCTGCTCGGCGGGGTGTCGCACGCGCTCGCGCCCGCGATGATGGAGGCGGCGCTCTTCCACGCGCTCGTGCGCCGGCACCAGACCAGCTTCGAGACCAAGGGGACGCACGCGCTCACCGAGAACTACTCGGTGCTCTCGCCGGAGGTGCGCGAGCTCGGCGGCAAGGTCGTCGGCGCCTTCAACGCGCCGTTCGTGAAGGCGCTGCTCGAGTACGACCGCATCTACGTCTTCGGGCAGGCGAAGTCGCACTGCGTGCTCTCGACGCTCAACGATCTGCGCGAGCACATCGAGGCGACCGATCCTTCGCTGGTGAAGAAGATCTACATCCTCGAGGACGCGATGAGCCCGGTGCCGCCGCCGCCGATCGATCCCGTGCCCGCGGCGCTCGATTTCCCGCGGATCGCCGATCGAGCGATCGAGGACTTCCGCCGCGCGGGGATGAACGTCGTGAAGACGACGGATCCGATCGTCGTGCCGTGACGCCCATTCCGGATGCGCTGCGCCCGTCTCACCGTCACGCGAAAGGAACCTCCCATGCCCTCCCAGAACGTCCAGTCCCTCCTCTGCTCCGCCGTCGCCTCGGGCCTGCTCGGCGTCGACACGATCACCGGCGACCTCGGCGAGATGGTCATCGCCGGCGCCGCGGGGGTCGATCTCGAGAACCTCCAGGCGAGCGACGTCACGCTCGTCACGCTGCTCATCGACGCCTCCTCGAGCATCGGCGCCGCGGGGCTCGCGGCGAGCATCGTGGCCGGCCAGCACGACTTGATCGACGCGTTCGCCGGCAGCCGCGAGCGCGACTCGGTGCTGATGGCGCTGTGGCTCTTCAACGACGAGCTCGAGGTGGTGCACGCCTACGTGCCCGTCGCCGAGGCGAGCCGCCTCGACGCGAAGAAATACCGCCCCGGCGGCGGCACGCGCCTCTACGACACTTGGGTCGACGCGCTGACCGCCAACGTCGCCTACGCGCAGCGCCTCCGCGACGGCGGGACGCCGTGCCGGAGCGTCGTGGTCGTGATCACCGACGGCGAAGACTGCGGCTCGCGCAGGACCACCGGCGACTGCGCGCGGCTCAGCCGCGACCTGCTCGCCTCCGAGCAGTTCGTGCTCGCCTTCGTCGGGGTCGGCGGCGCGGTCGACTTCCGCGCCGTCGCGCGCAAGATGGGCGTCCCCGACGACGCGGTCGCCGTGCAGGCGCAGGCGTCGCCCGCCGCGCTGCGACAGGTGTTCCGCATGGTGAGCCAGTCGGCCATCCGCGCGAGCCGCGCGCACGTCGGGCCCGGCGCGGCGACGGGCTTCTTCGCGCCGTAGCGCCGTGCGCGCCATCGACGCCGATCGATTCCGATCGATTTCGTCGGGGCACGCGGGCGCACGGCAGCTAGACGTTCGCGCTGGGGGCTTGGGCGAGGCCTCTGCCCCATAGCCCCCGCAGTTCGAGCGTTGATTCTGGGCGCGCACGCGCGTCACGTTGGGATAGCTTCGCCGTCGATGGCCTCGCGCAAACAAGCGGACGAGCGCGCGTTCGTCGAAGCCTACCGCCCCGAGGCGTACCCGCGCCCGGCGGTCACCGTCGACCTCGTCGTGCTCACCGTGCTCGACGCCGATCTCAAGCTGCTCCTGGTGCGCCGCGCGGAGCCGCCGTTCCAGGGGCGCTGGGCGCTGCCGGGCGGCTTCGTCCGCGTCGGCGACGGCAAGCGCGATCGCGGCGAGGACCTCGACGAGGCCGCCGCGCGCGAGCTCGCGGAGGAGACGTCGCTGCCGCGCGGCGCGTCGCGTCTGCAGCAGCTCGGCGCGTTCGGCGCCCCCGATCGCGACCCGCGGATGCGCGTGATCAGCGTCGCGTACTTCGCGCTCATCCGCCCCGACCTGGCGCCGCTGGTGCACGCCGGCGGCGACGCCGCGCTGGCGGGCTGGCATTCGGTCGCGACGCTCGGCGTGAACACGAAGCTGGAGCTCGCCTTCGATCACGCGCAGATCGTCGACGCGGCGCTGGAGCGGGTGCGCGAGCGGCTCGAGCGCTCGACGATCGCGTTCGATCTGGTGCCGCGGACCTTCACCATCCCGGAGCTGCGCGCGGTGTTCGACGCCGTCACCGGCACCACGCACGATCCCGGCAACTTCCGGCGCAAGTTCCAGCAGCTGCTCGACGGCGGCCAGGTCGTCGAGGCGCCCGGCAAGCGGATCACCTCCGGCAAGCCGGCGCGCGTGTACGCGTTCGCGCGCGTCGCCGGCTAGGAGCGCCTTCCGGTCCGCGGGCGCCGCCGGATCCGCCGCCGCGCGGGAACGCTCCATGCTTCCCGGAGTGCTCATGGTCGCCGTCTCGCGCCCCGAGCTCGGCCTTTCCGTCGAGGTGATCGACTCGTTCGCGGGGCTCGTCGCGCTCGAGTCCGACTACGAGGCGCTGCTCGGGCGCACGCAGCAAGGCCTCCCGTTCGCGCTGCACGATTGGCACGTCGCGTGGTGGTCGCACCTCGCCAAGGACACGCCGAACCTGCGCGACGCCCTCCGTGTGCACGTCGTGCGGGACGTCGGCGGAACCTGCGTGGGCCTCGTCCCGCTGGTCGCCACCGAGCGCGCCATCGCGCCGCTCGGCGCGGGCTTGCCGGCCCTGCACGTCCGCTCGCTGAGCCTGCTCGGCGCCGATCCGTACCTCACCGAGCTGCGCGCCCCGCTCGTGGATCCGGCCTGGGGCGCGTCGGTCGCGTGGGCGGTGGCGCGCGCGCTCGAGGACGATGGCTCGTGGGACTGGATCCACTGGAGCGGGATCGATCATCCCGCCTCCTTCGGCGAGGCGCTCGCGGTCGCCCAGGACCTCCGCTGGGGCGAGGCCGCGCCCGACTACGTGCTCGATCTCGCCGAGAGCTGGCCGGCGCTGCGCGCGCGCTGCGGTCGCAACGTCCGCGAGTCGATCCGACACGGCTACAACGCGCTCGCCCGCGAGGGGCGCAAGCTCGACTTCGAAGTCGTGCAGGCGAAGGAGCTCGTGCCTGGCGCGGTGGACGTCTTCCTGCGGCTGCACGGCCTGCGCGCGGCGCTCGCCGGCACGGTGCCGCACCCCCACCGCTTCGGCTTCCCGGCCGC
This sequence comes from uncultured delta proteobacterium, assembly GCA_903923175.1. GTDB lineage: Bacteria > Myxococcota_A > Polyangia > Polyangiales > JADJMO01 > CAIXWQ01. The sequence continues at coordinate 3,803 of CAIXWQ010000373.1, forward strand.
GCGCGCCTTCCTGCACGACGTGGTCGCGCGCTTCGCCCGCCGCGGCCGCGCCTGCGTCTTCTTGCTGCGCGTCGATGGCGAAGTGGTCGCCGCGCGGCTCGGCTTCGTCGTGGGCCGCTCGCTCTACCTCTACTATTCGGGCTTCGATCCGGCCTTCGCGCGCTACGGCGTGATGACCACCACCGTGGTCGAGGCCATCAAGTGGGCCATCGATCGAGGCCTCGCCTCGGTGAACCTCTCGGCCGGGCGCGACGTCTCCAAGACACGCTGGGGCGCGCGAGAGGTCCGCTACGCGGAGGCGATCGCCGCGCGGCCTCGGCTGTCGTCGCGCGCGGCGCTCGGCGCGTTCCAGCGGGCCTCGACGCTCCCGGCCGCGGCCGCCGCGCTCTCGGCGCTGCTGCCGAAGCGCGCGTGGACGTAGCCCGCGCGCCCTCGATGGCTCCTCGGACCCACCTCGCAGGAGACGACATGCAGCCCGACGTCACCATCGTCACCCCGACCTTCCGGCGCCCCGTGGAGCTGGCGGAGGCGATCGACAGCGCGCTCGCGCAGGAGGGGCCGACGCTCGAGATGCTCGTGCTCGACGACTCCGCCGACGGCTCGGCGCGGTCGGTGGTCGCGGCGCGGCGCGATCCGCGGCTCGTCTACCTCTCGCGACGCGAGCCCTCGGGCGGCCGGCCGGCGCTCGTGCGCAACGAGGCGGTCGAGCACGCGCGCGGTCGCTACCTCCACTTCCTCGACGACGACGATCGGCTGGAGCGCGGTGCGCTCTCGGCGCTGGTGACCGCCCTCGACCGGCAGCCGCGGGTCGGCATGGCCTTCGGCGCCGTGGTGCCGTTCGGCGCCGACGAGGGCGCGCTGCGGCAACAGCAGGCGTACTTCCGGCGCGCGACGGCGATCGCCCGCACGCTCCGCGGGCGCATGCACCTCGTCGCGACGCTCCTGTTCCGCGCGACGCCGCTGGTGTGCTCGGCCTGCATGGTCCGGCGCGAGGCGTTCGCCCGCGTCGCCGGGTTCGACCCGGAGGTGACGGTGTGCGAGGACGTCGAGTTCTACCTGCGCGTCGTGCGAGCGACCGGCCACGCCTTCGTCGATCGCCCCGTGCTGCGCTACCGCACCGGCGCGCCGTCGCTCATGCAGGCGGTGAAGCCGGGCGAGGCCCGCTTGCTCGACGCCTACCGCCGCATGCACGCGAAGTATCGCGCGCAGCACGGCGTCGGCGAGCTGCTGGCGATGCGCGCCCTCGCGCTCGGGACCGCCCTCGCGTACGCGTGAGCGGGGCGTCAGAAGCCGAGCAACAGCGTCGGCGTGTGGCTGTGCCACGACTGCGCGAAGAACCAGTCGGACACCACGCCGACGCCGAGCGACAGGTCGGCGACCTTCCACATCAGCGACGCCTCGGCCCGCAGCCCGAGCTGCGGCGAGCGGGCGATCCGCACCGGCAGCCCGACGCCGACGGCGATCGACGGCATCCACCGCGTGACGTTGGGGAGCACCGGCACCGCGACGTCGATCGTGGCGGCGACCAGCTCGCGACGGGCGTCGGCGGTCTCGCCGGCGAGGCCGAAGAGGAAGAATCGGCCGACGCCGGTCTCCCAGCCGACGCGCACCCGCGGCCCGTTCGAGCAGCTGGAGCAGCTCGACTCGAAGCCGTAGCCGAGGCCGAAGATCGGCCCGCCGCGCACGAGCAGCCCGGTCGGGTAGCCGAGCCGCGCGTTCATCAGGAGCGGCGTGCCGGGGACGGTCGGCACCAGCGCGACGGTGCGCACGCCGTGATCGACCCCCTGATCGACGCCGTCGTGCGCGCCGAGGTCCCAGCTCGCGGGGACCTTCAGGGTGACCTTGCGCAGCCCGAAGCTCGCGAAGCGCTCGTCGTACACGCCGGCGATCATGAGATCGGTCGCGGTCGGCGGCCCGGGGTAGCTGCCGACGAGCGGGTGGCGCGCGCTGAGCCCGGGGCGCATCAGGTAGTCGCCGTCGTAGCCGTCGCCGCGGAGCGAGTACGTGCGGTACTTCGTCGCGACGACGCGCTTCTGGTGCGCCTCGAACGCGATCGGCTCCGCGACGCGCACCGTGCCGTCGGCGGTCGGCGAAGCGAGCGCGTAGCTCGCCCCGTCGACGAGGAGCGTCGCGGCGTACTGATCGACCTCGACCTCGATCGAGACCGCGCCCTCGGTCGGGTTCTCGAGCGTGAGCACGCTCTCGCCGGTGCACTCGAGGTAGGGCGCGTGCGCCTCGCACGTGACCTGGACGTTCTCGTCGACCACCGCGATCTTCGGCGCGTGCTTCGACTGCGACTGGGCGCCGAAGAACTTCGGCTGCGCCATCGAGCCCGCCGAGGCACGCCCTTCGATCGACGCGAGCAGTCCGAGCGCCGCGAGCGCTCCGAGCGCCGCGCCGCTGCGATTCGCCCGCGCCCGAGGCATCGACGCGCGCCTCACGGCACGTCCCTCAGGAAGTTGTCGGCCCCTTCGTCGAGGTCGACCCAGTCCCACCACCCCTTGTCGAGATCGAGCTGGTCGACGTAGGTCTGCTCGTTCTCCTCCGAGTACAGGTACATCCACCAGTCGGAGCCGAAGAGCACGCGCTTGGCGAGCCCGAGCTGCTTCACCTTCGCGACGTTCGCGCTGTAGTTCGCCCGCGAGCGCGCGTCGCCGACGGTGGTGAACGCGATGTCGGCGTAGAGCTCGACGCCGCGGCGGCCGTCGTAGTGCTGGAGCATCGCGATGAGCTCCTGCGACCAGCTGACGCTCGCGTCCTCTTGCAGGCCGTCGAAGTGCGCGAGGCACAGCTTGAACGTCGGCCCGCCCTCGACCCACTCCGACTCGAGCCGATCCAGCACCGGCGACCAGAGCTTGGGCCGCGCGAGATCGCCGTAGTTCACCGTCGATCCGCGCACGCCCGCGCCGCCGACGCTGCAGTGCGAGAGCAGCGGGATCCCCTGCTGCATGCACCGCTGGTAGAGCGGGTAGAACGGCGGATCGGCGGGCGAGAGCCCCATCGGCGGGTAGAGCTTCAGCCCCTTCCACGCCTTGCCCGGGCCGACCTCGTCGACGACCATCTGCAAGAGCTCCGCGCTCGAGTAGCCGCGGTAGTCGATGCCGAGGAACGGCACGAGCGTCGGCCCACCTTCGCCGTTCACCTCGGCGGCGAGCGCGGCGAGCTCCGCCTTCTGCGCGTCGAAGTCGACCCGCGGATCGGCCGAGAGGCCGGGGAGCCCGTCGACCTTGAAGGCCTCGTCGAAGTCGACCGACAGCGCCACGACGCGGTCGTACGCGTCGGCGCCGGTGGTCTTCTGGAACGCGCGCCAGATGTCCGACGTCTTCATGCGCCCCTTCACCGCCACCTGGGCCTCGTGCGCGGCGAAGAGCTCCGCGACGAGATCGCACATCGCGTCGCGGAACGGCGTGAGGCTCTTCTGCCCCTGCTTCTCGGCCAGGCGCGCCTCGAGGCCGACGACCAT
>CAIXWQ010000374.1 GCA_903923175.1 uncultured delta proteobacterium
GGCCCGGTTTCACGAGATCGCTGCGAGGGTGCGCGGCGGCGAGCGGCTCGGCTTCGACGACGGCCTTTCGCTGTTCGAGGAGCCCGACTTCCTCGCGGTCGGCGCGCTCGCCAACGAGGTTCGCGAGCGGCTGCACGGCGATCGGACCTACTTCAACCGCAACGTGCGGCTCGAGGTCACCAACGTCTGCGTCGCCTCGTGCATGTTCTGCTCGTTCGCGAAGCTCGAGGAGGGGATGCCGGGCGCGCACACGATGACGGTGGCGCAGGCCATCGCGTACCTGCGCGGCAAGATCGATCCCGCCTCGCCCCCCACCGAGGTGCACGTGGTGAACGGCCTGCACCCGGGGCTGCCGTTCTCGTATTACGAGGAGCTGCTGCAGGCGATGCGGGAGGCCTTCCCGACGGTGCACCGCAAGTGCTTCACCGCCGTGGAGATCGACTTCTTCGCCAAGCACTACGGCATGTCGACGCGCGAGGTGCTGGTGCGCCTGAAGGCGGCCGGGCTCGAGTCGCTGCCGGGCGGCGGCGCGGAGATCTTCCACCCCGAGGTGCGCGCCAAGATCTGCGCCGACAAGGCGACCGCCGACGAGTGGCTGGCGATCCACGCCGAGTGCCACGAGCTCGGGCTCTTCACCAACGCGACGATGCTCTACGGTCACGTCGAGACCTTCGCCCACCGCGTCGACCACATGCTGCGTCTGCGCGCCCTGCAGGACGAGTCGATCGCGAAGGCGCGCCCCGCGCGGCTGCAGGCGTTCATCCCGCTCGCGTTCCACCCCGAGGGGAACGATCTGCGCGGCATCCCGGGGCCCACCGGCGTCGACGATCTGCGCACGCTCGCCGTCTCGCGGCTCGTCGTCGACAACGTCGAGCACCTGAAGGCGTACTGGGTCGCCTCCACGCCGAAGATCGCGCAGGTCGGCCTCGCCTTCGGCGCCGACGACGTCGACGGCACCATCGTCTCGGAGACGATCTACGGCGCCGCCGGCAAGAAGTCGCCCGAGGGGCTCAGCGTCGACGATCTCGTGCGCCTGATCCGCGAGGCGGGGCGCACGCCGGTCGAGCGCGACACGCTCTACCGCATGGTGCGCGAGTTCCCGCGCGCGCTCGCCCCCGAGGCCTCCCTCAAGCTCCGGGAGCGGAGGGCAGGGCGTCACCTCGAGGTCGTGTCGTGAGCGACGTCGCCGCGCACGACGCAGGCGAGTCGAGGTCGGGACGCCTCCGCATCGCCAGCGTCGGGTACCTGAACGCAGCGCCGCTCGTGCGCGGGCTCGCGGACGATCCGGCGGTCGAGCTCGCGCTGGATCGCCCGCGCGAGATCGCGCGACGCCTCGCCGAGGGCGAAGCAGATACTGCGCTCATCCCCGTCGCGGCAGTGTTCGAGCAGGGGGGCCTCGAGCTGCTCGACCTCGGCGTCTCGTGCGACGGCCCGGTGCGCAGCGTGGTGCTGGTGGCCGCGCGGCCGTGGGACGAGATCCGCACCGTGCTGCTCGACGCCTCGTCGCGCACCAGCGTGATCCTCGCGCGCATCGTGCTCGCTTGGCGCGGGATCAAGCCGAAATTCGTGCGTCGCGAGCCGCAGCAGGCGCTCGCGGAGATCGGCGGCGACGTGGCGGCGCTGGTGATCGGCGATCCCGCCATCGACCTCGCCGAGCAGTTCGCGCACTCGATCGATCTCGGCGCCGAGTGGAAGAAGCGCTCCGGGCTGCCGTTCGTGTTCGCCGCCTGGGCCGTGCGTCAGGGGGAGCAACGAGCCCCGCTGCTCGAGCGGCTCTACCGCGCCGCCGCCGAGGGCGAGGCCGCCGCGGCGGAGATCGCGCGCGCGTACGCCGAAGCGAAGGGGGAGCCCGCCGAGCGCTTCGTGAGCTACCTCACGAAGAACATCCGGCACCGCCTCGGCGCACGCGAGCGCGAGGGGCTGCTCCGCTTCTCCGAGGAGGCCGCGCGGCTCGGGCTGCTTCCGCCCGTCGCTCCGGAGGCCGTGTTCGGCGCCGGCGAGTCGCACCCGGCGACGAGCCCCCGAGCGCCCCTCGCGAGGCGCGCCCCCGGCAGCGCCAGCGCCAGCGTCGACACGCTCCTCGATCGCGTCGTCGAGGGCGGGCGGCTCTCCGGGCACGAGGCGCTCCGCGTCTACCGCGAGGCCGATCTCTTCGCGCTCGGCATGGCCGCGGACGCGGTGCGCAAACGCAAGGTGCGCGCCGACGTGGTCACGTACATCGTCGATCGCAACGTCAACTACACCAACGTCTGCACCACGAGCTGCCGCTTCTGCGCGTTCTATCGCCCGCCCGGCCACGCCGAGGGGTGGACGCTCACGCGCGAGCAGCTCGGCCAGAAGCTTCAGGAGGTCGTCGACGCCGGCGGCGTGCAGATCCTCCTGCAAGGAGGCCTGAATCCGGCGCTGCGCATCGAGTGGTACGAGGACCTCTTCCGCTGGATCAAGGCGACCTACGGCCTCGGACTGCACGCGCTCTCGCCGGAGGAGATCCTCTACATCGGCCAGCTCGAGGGGCTCACGACCGAGCAGGTCCTCGCTCGCCTGCACGCCGCGGGGCTCGACAGCGTGCCCGGCGGCGGCGCCGAGATCCTCGTCGACCGCGTGCGCCGGCAGATCGCCAAGGCGAAGTGCACGAGCGACGAGTGGCTCGGCGTGATGCGCGCCGCCCATCACCTCGGGCTGCGCTCGAGCGCGACCATGATGTACGGCACCGTCGATCGCGACGACGACCGCATCCAGCACCTGCTCAAGCTGCGCGAGCTGCAAGACGAGACCGCGGGCTTCACGGCCTTCTTCTGCTGGGATTTCCAGTACGAACAGGGCACCCGCATCGCGCCCGGCGACCACGGCACGGTGCTCTACCTGCGCACCCAGGCGATCGCGCGGCTCGTGCTCGACAACTTCGATCACGTGGGGTCGTCGTGGGTCACGCAGGGGCCGGCCGTGGGGCAGATCGCGCTCCGTTTCGGCGCCGACGACTGGGGGAGCGTGATGTTCGAGGAGAACGTGGTGTCGAGCGCGGGCACGACGTTCCGCACCACCGCCTCCACGATCGAGCAGCAGATCCACGCGGCCGGCTTCAAGCACGCGCGGCGCAACGTGCGCTACGCCTACCTCACGGAGCCGACGTGAGCGCTCCGCGGGTTCGCCTGATCCACGCCGACGCCGTGATCGTCGGCGACGGCAGCGCGATCCTCGACGCGGCGGTGGTGCTCGAGGGCGCGCGCGTGCTCGATGTCGGCCCGGCCGACGAGGTGTTCCCGCGCGCCACCGGGGCGCTGATCGAGCGGCTGCACGGCGTGTTGCTCCCCGCGCTCGTCAACGCGCACGCGCACGTGGAGCTCTCCGGGTTGAGGGGCGCGGGGCTCTCGGGCGCCGGCTTCGTGCCGTGGCTCGCGTCGATGCAGGCCGCGCGCTTCGAGCAGCTCGACGAGGAGCGGGACGCGGCGATCGATCAGGCGATCGCGGAGCTGGTCTCGGCCGGCGTCGCGGGGGTGGGCGAGGTCACCAACGATCTGCTCGCGGTGCCGCGCCTCGCGCGCGCGCTGCTCACGACGGTGTTCCACGAGGTGTTCTCGTTGAGCGCGGAGCTCGGTCGCAAGCGCCTCGTCGGCATGGCGGAGCAGCGCGCCGCCCTCGAGGGGGCCTTCTCCGGCCCGGCCGCTCGGACGCTTCGCTACGCGGTCGTCCCCCACGCGCTCTACAGCACGCACCCCGACCTCGTGCGCGCGGCGCTCGCGCTGGCGCCCGAAGGGGCGCCGCTCACGATCCACTTGGCCGAGCACCCGGCCGAGCGTGCATTCCTCGCCGACGGCGGCGGGCCGCTGCGGAGGTTCTTCCTCGATCGCGGGCTCGCCGCCGCGCTCGACGCGTTCCCGATCCCCGGCCTCGGCCCGGTGGCGTACGCGCGCGACCTCGGGCTGCTGCGCGAGGGCGCCGCGCTCGTGCACCTCGCCGATGCGCGCCCCGAGGAGCTCGATCTCGTCGCCGCGTCGGGCGCGATCGCGGTGCTCTGTCCGCGCTCGAACCTGCACATCGAGACGCGCCTCCCACCGCTCGCGGCGATGCTCGAGCGCGGGGTGTCCCTCGCGCTCGGCACCGACTCCCTCGCTTCGTCGCCGAGCCTCGATCCGCTCGCCGACGCGCGCGCGTTGCACGAGCGCTTCCCCGACGCGCCGGCGGCCGCGCTGATCGCGGCGGTGACCTCGGGGGGCGCGCGTGCGATCGGGTGGGGGGCCTCGCTCGGTCTGCTGGCGAAGGGGCGCGCCCCTGGCGTGCTTCACGTCGCGCCGACCGCGGCCGCGCCGTTCGCCGCCGACGCGCCCGACCTGGATCCCTCGGCCTGGCTGCTGCGCGCGCACAAGGCGCCGCGGCGCTGGCTCGCCCGGCCCGCCGAGCTCACCGGAGAACACCCGTGATTCGCGCACTCTCGCAAGCGGCCCGCCGCGCCGCCGCCTACGGCTCCCTCGTCAAGATCGCCCACACGGTCTTCACGGTCCCGTTTGCCGTCTCAGCGGCGATCCTCGCGACGCGAAGGCCGCACGTCGCGGTCACGCCCGCGCGCGTGCTCGCGATCGCGGTCTGCCTCGTCGCCGCCCGCAGCGCGGCGATGGCCTACAACCGGCTCGTCGATCGCGACATCGACGCCGAGAACCCGCGCACCCGGTCGCGCGAGATCCCCGCCGGGCAGATCTCGGTGGTCGGCGCGCTGGCGTTCACGGCCAGCTGCTCCGCGATCTTCCTCGGCGCCGCGTCGACCCTCGGCACCTGGCCGGCGCGCCTCGCGCTGCCCGTGCTGCTCGTGCTCCTCGGCTATTCGCACGCCAAGCGCTTCACCTGGGCCGCGCACGTCTGGCTCGGCCTCGCGCTCGCGCTCGCACCGGCCGGCGCGTGGCTGGCGATGGGCGTGCCGCCCGAGCCGTCGATCTTCGCGCTGATGCTCGGCGTCGCCTCGTGGATCGCGGGCTTCGACGTCCTCTATGCGCTGCAGGACGAGGAGTTCGATCGCGGCGCCGGCCTCAACTCGATCCCCGCGCGCTTCGGCGGGCGCGGCGCGCTCGCGATCGCGCGCGCGTTGCACGTGGTCACCGTCGTGGCAATCGGCGCGTGCGGCGCGCTCGCGGGGGCGCGTTTCGTGTTCGCCATCGCCACCGTGATGGTCGCTGCGCTCCTCGTCTACGAGCACTCGCTCGTGCGCCCGGTCGCCGGCGATCCGGCGGGGCGCGTGGATCTCTCGCGCATCGACAAGGCCTTCTTCGACGTGAACGGCTGGGTCTCTCTCGGGTTCCTCGGCCTCGTCGCGCTCGATCGCGTGCTCGCAGGCTGAGCTCGCGAGACCGACGTCGCGGCTGCTTGGAAGTCGCCCTTCGGACGTCCCCGGGTTCGTCGCGTACCGGCGCGGTCACGGCGGTCGCGCGAGGTCGGCTAGCCGCGCGCTCGTCGCGCGCGCGCGGCGTGGTGACTGCCGATCCGTCCGGCTCGAGTCACGGCTGCGCTGCTCGATTTTTCGCTACGCGGCCCTGACTGGCGCGCCAAGCTCGCGCGTAGCGACAGAAATCGCGCGAGTCGCAAATTCCGCGTCGCCAGGCGCAAAGGTCGCGGAGTCTGCGCAGCGCGCGAATCCCGCACGCCCGCGCAATCGTGCGCTGGGCGCGGACGGCCTTGCCCGCCGTCGACGGTACCGTGGTTGCAAGGGCGCGCTTCCTTTGGCGGTTCGGCCGCCGCAAGCGCGCTGTCGCGCTGGATGGTCAGGACGGGAGGATTCAACATGACTTCGAGACGTATCGGCCTGGCGGCCGTTCTAGGCGCGACGTTCTTCGCGCTAGGTGGCTGCGGCGGGGGAGACCAGGGGGCCCCTGGGGCTCCGGGTGAGGCGGGCGAGGCCGGTGCGAAGGGCGATCCGGGCACTGCCGGCACCCCTGGCGCGGCCGGCAAGACGGCGTTGAGCAAGACCACGACGCTCGCCGTCGGCGACACCCACTGTGCGAACGGCGGCACGCAGCTCGATGTCGGTCTCGACACCGACGGCAACGGCACGCTCGACACGTCCGAGATCACGGGCACGAGCTACATCTGCAACGGAAGCGGCACGAACGGCGCCGCCGGCAAGAACTCGCTCGTGAAGACGAGCCCCGAGCCGGCCGGCACCAACTGCGCGTTCGGCGGCCAGAAGATCCAGACGGGCGTCGACGCGAACGGCGACGGCATCCTGCAGGACACCGAGGTCACCGCCTCGGCGACC
>CAIXWQ010000375.1 GCA_903923175.1 uncultured delta proteobacterium
CCTCGGCCGGCATCCACGGCGGCGGGCGCGTCAACGCGCTCTTCTGCAACGTCTGCCACAACCCGGATCGCACCGCGAACCCGGACGCGAACTCGAACCGCGCGTATCACCGCATCCACTACGGCGAGCACATCCAGGTCGCGAACCAGTTCCACGGGATCGCGGCGACCTACCCGCAGGACATCCGCAACTGCACCCAGTGCCACGCGACGACCGCGGCGCAGGGCGCTCAGTACACGACGAACCCGAGCCGCCAGGCCTGCGGTTCGTGCCACGACGCCGTCGACTTCAGCGCGGCCCAGGCCGGCGCGGCGACGTGCATCCACAAGCCCGGTCCGGCGGTCGACCCGGTCACCGGCCAGCCGGTCGCCTGCAACCACACGGGCGCGGCCCAGCTCGACGACCTCTCCTGCAAGACCTGCCACACGCCGGCGGGGATCGTGGGCTACCACAAGCCGGTGCACACGGTCGTCTCGACGAGCGCCTCGACGCTCGGCGCGAAGACGAACTACGCGGCGGCGAACTACGTGGTCGCGACCTCGCACCCGATCACGTACGTCATCAAGAGCGTCGGCCTGGTCCCGGACGCGACCGTCTCGACGAACCTCCACCCGACGATGACGTTCAAGCTGCAGAAGGACGGCGCCGACGTCGTCTTCCAGACGTACTCTGCCACCACGGCGCTCGACCCGGTGCCGAACTACATCGGCGCGCCGAGCGCCTACTGGCTCTACGCGCTCCCGCAGGACGGCATCGCCGCGCCGGCTGACTTCAACATGAGCGCGAACGTGAGCGTCAAGACGATCTGGTCGACCCCGACGGCGACGACCGGCTCGCTCACCTTCGACTCGACCTCGGGCTACTACACGATCACGAACCTCGGCGTCGTGATCCCCTCGTCGGCCACGATGCTCACCGGCGCCCTCATCGGCACGATGACCGAGACCGACGTGACCGGCTACCCGTACACCGCGGCGAACGCCACGGCGTCGCCGCCGGTCATCGCCAGCGGCGGCCTCGTCATCGCGCCGCCGGTCGTGACGAAGCTCGCGACGAACGTGACGGGCGCTCCGGCGTACGTCGCCCGCCGCACGATCATCGACAACGCGAAGTGCAAGAACTGCCACGTCCAGCTGGGCATCGCGCCGGACTTCCACGGCGGCGCCCGCAACGACGGCACCATCTGCGCTGCGTGCCACACCCCGAACCGCACCAGCTCGGGCTGGGCGGCCGCGTCGGACTACTTCATCCACGCGATCCACGCTGGTCGTAAGCGCGTCACGCCGTTCACCTGGAACGGCACCTCGCCCACCGACAACTTCAGCGACGTCGGCTTCCCGAGCCCGCTCAACGAGTGCGTGGCTTGTCACGCGCCGAACACGTACGACTACACGAACGCGGCGAACCTCACCGCGTACGGCACCCAGAGCGTGACCACGGTCGCGACTGGCAAGTTCGACGGCTCGAGCGCGAACGCGAACGCCTGGATGCTCTCGCCGTACATCACCAAGGACAACGTCACGGACTACGGCAAGGGCTACACGACCTCGAACATCACGAGCGGCACGTACAAGGGCGTCGCGTGCACGTCCGCTGCTCCGTGCGTCTGCTCACCCGCCGCGCCGTGCGACGCGGAAGGCTCGACGCTGGTCATCTCGAAGCTGGCGACGGCGTGCTCCGCCTGCCACGACACGCCGATCGCCCTCAACCACATGAAGGCGAACGGCGGTCAGTTCTACGCGAAGCGCAGCGACGCGCTCGCGAGCGGCGGTGAGCAGTGCCTCATCTGCCACGGCCCGGGCCGGATCGCGGCGGTCGGCAACGTCCACCAGCACTGAGCTGAGCCACGCTCGGCACTGACTGAGTGACCACGCCAGCGTTGGTGGAGCGATCCGCCGGCGCTGGCGTCTTTTTGTGTCGTCGGCGCGGGCTACGTGGACCAGGCGTGTGGCGCCACGTGTCCCTTGCAGGCCCCCGCGCGTGCCGCGCGCGCCGGCGGAGAGCGTGGTGGCTCGCGGGCGTGCGCCGCTCTCCTCGAGGAGGCGCTGGCGGGGCTGCGTCGGCGCCACACCCCGCGTCGTCGGCCGACCCACATAGGCAGGCGCGTCGGATCGACGAGTCCTCGCGCACGTTTCGTCGAACCCCAAGGAGCGCTGTTTTACGGCGCGAACACCGGCTGAGCGTCGATCCGAACGCGCTCTGCTCGCGCATGAAAGCGCGCTCCGCGCAAAGGGCGCGGACGTGGCGCGGGGCGCGCGTCCAGCGCCTACGCGCAATCGCGCGCGTTCGCGCAATTTCCCGCGAATGGAGCTCGGTCCCCTGGTTGCATGGCCGGCGCTTCCTTTGGCTGTTCGATCGTCCGGAAGCGCGCTGACGCGCTGGATGGTCAGGACGGGAGGATTCATCATGACTTCGAGGCGCATCGGCTTGGCGGCCGTTCTGGGAGCGATGTTTTTCGCGCTCGGCGGCTGCGGCGGGGGAGACCAGGGGGCACCTGGGGCTCCGGGTGAGGCCGGCGAGGCCGGGGCCAAGGGCGATCCGGGCACTGCCGGCACCCCTGGCGCGGCCGGCAAGACGGCGTTGAGCAAGACCACGACGCTCGCCGTCGGTGACACCCACTGTGCGAATGGCGGCACGCAGCTCGATGTCGGTCTCGACACCGATGGCAACGGCACGCTCGACACGTCCGAGATCACGGGCACGAGCTACATCTGCAACGGCTCCGGCACGAACGGCGCGGCCGGCAAGAACTCGCTCGTGAAGACGAGCCCCGAGCCGGCCGGCACCAACTGCGCGTTCGGCGGCCAGAAGATCCAGACGGGCGTCGACGCGAACGGCGACGGCATCCTGCAGGACACCGAGGTCACCGCCTCGGCGACC
>CAIXWQ010000376.1 GCA_903923175.1 uncultured delta proteobacterium
CACCGGCGACGGCGCGCTCGCCGAGCGCGCGCTGCTCGCGATCCGTCGTCGCTTCGCCGCCGGCGCCGCCGCGAGCGACGCGGCGTTCCTGCTCGGCCGCGTAGCCGAGGAGCAGCAGGGGGCGCCGGCGAAGGCGAGGACCTGGTACGCCCGCTACCGCGCCGAGGCGCCGAGCGGCGCGTTCGCGGGCGACGCGCTCGGCCGCGAGCTCATGCTGGTCGATCGCCTCGAGGGGCGCGACGCCGCGCGGCCGCTCGCGCGCGACTACCTGGCGCGCTTCCCGAAGGGGGCGTACGCCAAGAGCGCGGGGGCGATCGTCGGCGGCTGACCGGCCGCGGGCCCGATCGCACCGCTTGCGCGCGTGCGCACGGGCCGCGCACAGGCCGTGCGCCTGCCCGCGTTCAGGTCGCTTCGGCGGGGGCGCGCAGGGTGAGCACCGGGCAATCGGCGTGGCGGACCACGTGCTCGGCCACGCTGCCGAGGAAGACGCGGCTCAGGCCCGTGCGGCCGTGCGTCCCCATCACGATCAGGTCGGTGCGCCGGGCCTTCGCGGTCTCGAGGATCGCGTCGGCCGCGCTCGGCGACAGGATGACCTGGATGGTCGTGTCGACCCCCTGCTTCTGCGCCACGTCGAGCAGATCGCGGCGCACCTCCTCGACGTCTTCATCGGAAATCGCCGGGGACGGGATGCCGACGCCGACCGGCACCGGGATCGGGTCGAGGATGTGGATCAGGTGGATCGTCCCGCCGCCGACGCTCTTCTGCAGCTCGACCGCCCAGGACAGCGCGCGCTCCGCCGCGGCGCTGAAGTCGTAGGGGATGAGGACGTTGGGCTTCATGCCCGGGATCCAGCGAGGGGCGTGCCATGGGCGACGAGCCCCCGCCGGGACGCGCTCGAGCGGGCGCGAGCGCGCGTTCGTGGTCCGGCCTCGGCGTCACCCCTCCGCGAGCGCCCCCACCTCCACCGGCACTCCGGCAAAGCGCCCCTTGTCGTCGCGCACCACGCGTGCGCAGGCGACGTCCGGATCGTGCGTGTAGAAGAGCGCCCCGCCGCGGGTGACCAGCTCGTCGAGCAGCGCGCGCTTCTCGTCGACGATCAGCTCGGGGTAGCGGTCGTAGCCCATCGTGATCGGCACGTGCGTCCACGGCAGCCCGGGGACGAGATCGGCCGCGAACACGAGCGGCGCGCCGCCGTTCGCGGGGGTCGTGAGCTCCGCGTGCATGAGCCCGGGCGTGTGGCCGTGCGAGAAGCGGAAGCGCACGCCGAGCGGCTCGAGATCGCGCGCCCCCTCGCGCCCATCGTCGCCCACCAGCTGCAGCCGTCCGCTCGCCACCAGCAGCGCGTGCAGCTCCGGCAGGAACGACGCGCGATCGCGCGCGTGCGGCTGCTGCCCGCGCGCCCAGTGCGTGGCCCCGACGTAGAAGCGCGCGCGCGGGAAGAGCAGGCGCGGCGGCGCGCCGGCCTCCCAGGCCGACAGCAGGCCGCCGGCGTGATCGAAATGGAGGTGCGAGAGCACGACCGCGTCGATCGAGCCGTCGTCGAGACCGAGCGCGGCGAGCCCGTCGAGCAGCACGTGCGTAGGCTCGACCACGCCGAAGCGATCCTTGAGCTTGGGCTCGAAGAACGCGCCGATGCCGGCCTCGAACAGGACGCGCTTGGGCGCGCCTCGCTCGTCTTCGGTCTCGAGCAGCAGCGCGCGGCACGCGAGCGAGATGCGGTTCTGCGCGTCGGGCGGCGACCACTTCTCCCAGAGCGCGCGCGGCGCGTTGCCGTACATCGCGCCACCGTCGAGGCGCTGGGTGTTCCCGGAGATCGCGTGGAGTCGCATGATCCTTGGAAGCTCCCTGGTCGCGCGAGGCGCCGCAAGCGCGTTCGCGGCGCCGCGGCCTCCGCGCGGCGCGCGCGCTTCCGGCGCGTGCTTCCGGCGCGAAGACCGCAGCGGTACGAGGACGCCATGGCGCTCGGACGCTCGACCTACGCGACCGCTCTGCTCTGCGCGGCCTCGCTGCTGCCCGCGTGCTCGTCCTCCGGCGGCGCCGCGCCCGCCGACGCCGGCCCGGAGGCCTCGACCTGCACGTGGAGCGGCGGCCCCGAGGGCCCGCTGCCGGTGCCGCCGATCCACACGCCGCGCTGGGCGTTCGAGCCGTGGATCTCCAAGGACATCTCGACGCGCGACGACACCTACGCGTTCGTCAAAGGGTTCCAGGACCGCGACATCCCGGTCGGCGTCGTGGTGCTCGATAGCCCCTGGGAGACGAACTACCACACGTTCGTCCCGAACCCTTCGCGCTACCCCGAGTTCCCCAAGATGGTCTCGGACATGAAGGCGCAGGGGGTCCGCGTCGTGCTCTGGATGACGCAGGCGGTGAACGATCAGTCCTGGGACTTCGAGCAGGGGGGCGATCTCTACCCCGGCCCCTCGCCGAACTACGACGAGGCGAGCGGCTGCGGCTTCTTCGTCGACGACGGCCAGGACTGGGCCTGGTGGAAGGGGACCGGCGGCGCGATCGACTTCGAGAACGCCCGCGCGCGCGCGTGGTGGCACGCGCAGCAGGACGCGATCCTCGACACCGGCATCGCCGGCTGGAAGCTCGACTTCGGCGACGAGTACGTGAGCAGCGATCCGGTGAAGACGGCGGCTGGGCCCATCCCGCACCAGCAGTACTCGGAGGACTACTACCGCGACTTCTACGCGTACGGCGTCGGCCGGCGCGGCAGCGACGAGTTCCTCACGATGGTGCGCGCGTGGGACACCTCGTACGGCTTCGCGCCGCGCTTCTACGCCCGCAAGGAGCACGCGCCGGTGGTGTGGGCGGGCGACAACCGCCGCGACTGGATCGGCCTCGCCGACATGCTCGACACCTCGCTCTTCAGCGCGCAGGCCGGCTACCTGGTGGTCGGCTCCGACATCGGCGGCTACCTCGACGTCGACGATCTCTCGCCGACCACGAAGATCCCCGCCGACACGCTGGTGTTCGATCGCTGGATCGCGCTGTCGGGGATGATGCCGCTCTTCCAGCTCCACGGCCGCGCGAACCTCACGCCGTGGACCGTGCAGGACCACGTCGACGAGACGGTCGCCGCCTACCGCTACTGGGCCAAGCTCCATCACGAGCTCGTAACGTTCTGGTACTCGCTCGCCGAGGAGGGCTACGCGCACGGCCGCGCCATCCTCGCGCCGGTGCTCGCCGATCGCGCCGCGTGGAAGGGCGATTACCGCTTCACGGTCGGCGACGCGTTCCTGGTCGCTCCGCTGCTCGACGCGACGAGCACGCGCGTCGTCGCGCTGCCGTCCGCCACGGCGACCGCCACGAGTCTGCGCTGGTACGACTGGTGGGCCCCCGCCGCCGACTCGCTCGTCGGGGGCGCGACGCCGACGTTCACCTCGCCCGATCGGCTGCAGATCCCGCTGTACGTGCGCGGAGGCGCCCTCATCCCCCTCGACGTCGACGACGACGCGACCGCCCTCGGCACCAAGGGCTCGGCCGGCGCGCGCACGTACGCGATCTGGACCGACGCGACCGCGAGCTCGTTCGTGGTGCACGACGAGGACGGCGCGACCACCACCATCCAGCAGTCGAGCGACGCGACCGCCGCGCGCGTCACGCTCTCGCGCGCGACCAGGCCGGCGCTGCTGCGGGTGCGCGTCGCCGATCGCGCGACCGGCAGCGTGAGCGTCGACGGCGTGGCGGCGATCGCGGTCACCAGCCGCGCCGCGCTCGACGCGCTCGCCGTGGGCGTGAGCGGCTGGTGGTCCGACGCCGCGACGCGCTCGATCTGGGTGAAGCTGCCGGCCGCGACGGCCTCGCGCACCGTGACGTTCGCGCCCTGAGATCGAGGCTGCGCGCCCCCGGTTCAGAACCCCGCGACCATCCCCTCGCGGAGCAGCCGCGCCCGCACCGCGTCGGCCTTGCGCGTCGCGGGGACGCTCAGCGCCGCGAAGAGCGTGGTGAGCGTCAGCAAGGGGAGCAGGATCAGCGGCAGCGACGAGAAGAGCCCCGCGGACATCGACACGAGCGTCCAGGTCGCGTCGAGGAGCAGGCCGAGCGCGCCGGCGACGAGGGCCACGAGCGCGCCAGCGCCGCGCATCCGACGCAGCCGCGCGGCGCCGAAGACGAGCGCGCCGGCGAGCAGCACCATCAGCAGCACGCAGCTCGTCAAGAGCGGCTCGTGCCGGAAGAACACGAACGTCTGGAACGCGAGCGCCACCGCGAACAGCCCGGTGCCGAACGCGAGGCCGGCCGCGATGCGCGCCACCGGCGAGAGCGCGAGCTCGGTGACGTCGCCCGGTTGCAGCTCGCCGGTCGAGGCGACGCGCGGCGCGGCGTACGGATCGATCGGCGGGCTCATGGCGTCCGGATCGGCTATCGGCGGCCGCGCGGTGGCGCAACCGCGGGCCGCGCGCCACCACTGAGGCATCGGCGCACGTGGTGCTGTGCGGCGACGGGCGTGGTGGTCGCCGCCCCTGATCTGCGCGAGATCCGCGCGTGATTCGCGAGAGATCCGCCCTACGATGCGCGACCATGTCGCCCCGCACCCTCGCCGCGCTCGGCCTCGCGCTCGGCGCGCTCGCAGCGTCCGGGGCGCTCGCCGCCTGCACCGCCACGCCGATGAGCAGCCAGCACCCCACCCCCGCAGCGTTCGATCGCGCCGTCGCCGAGCGCGAGATCGCGCGCGCGCTCGACGACTTCCACGAAGCCGCCGCGCACGCCGACGAGGCGCGCTACTTCGCGCACCTCGCGCCCGAGTTCGTCTTCCTCGGCACCGACGCGACCGAGCGCTGGGACGTCGCGGCGTTCCGCGCCTTCGCGCACCCGCACTTCGCCGCCGGGCACGGCTGGACGTACCGCGCGACCCGGCGCGCCATCTCCTTCTCGCGAGACGGCGCGATCGCCTGGTTCGACGAGGATCTGCGCGGCGAGAAGGTCGGCCCGTGCCGCGGTAGCGGCGTGCTCGTGCGCGCGCCGGCGGGCGCCTCGGCGCGAGAGGCGCGCGGCTCGACCTGGCTGCTCACCCAGTACAACCTCGCGCTCACCGTCCCCAACGCGCGCTTCTCGGCGGTGCGCGCGGCGATCGATGGGCTCGGTGCAAGCGCCGGGAGCGGCGGGAGCGGTGGGAACGCCGAGAGCGACGCGAGCGCGGGCAGCGACGCGGGTGCCGGGAGCGACCGGCCCAAGTCTCCGTAGGAAGCCGAGCCCGCGGGGGATACGCTCGCGCTCCGGATGCAGCTACGCCTCCCCGTCGCCCCCGACGTCCGCGCGCGCCTCGAGCGGCTCGAGCTCCCCTTCAGCCGGACCGGCGTCGACCCCTTCGGCGTCTCTCGCGCGCACCTCGGCTCGCTCTTCACCGCCCTGCGCGCGCTCTACAAGAGCTACTTCACGGTGAAGGCCTTCGGCACGGAGAACATCCCCGCGCGCGGCCGCGCGATGCTCGTGGGCAACCACTCCGGCGGCGTCGCGATCGACGCCGCGATGGTCCTCGCGTCGATGTTCTTCGAGCTCGATCCGCCGCGCCTCGCGCACGGCATGGCCGAGAAGTTCATCGCCAAGATCCCCTTCGCCGGCGAGTGGGCGGCGCGCTGCGGGCAGTTCACCGGCCTGCCGCAGCACGCGACGCGGCTGCTCGAGGCCGAGCGGCTGCTCATGGTCTTCCCCGAGGGGGCGCGCGGCACCGCCAAGCTCTACCCCGAGCGCAACTCGCTCGTCGGCTTCGGCACCGGCTTCATGCGCCTCGCGCTCGAGACCCGCACGCCGATCATCCCCTTTGCGTTCCTCGGCGGCGGCGAGGCCATCCCGACCATCCTGAACGCCTACCGGCTCGGCAAGCTCCTCGGCGTGCCGTACATCCCGGTCACGCCGTACCTGCTCGCCATCCCGCTGCCGGTCTCGCTCGAGGTCTACTACGGCGCCCCGCGCTTCTTCGAAGGCACCGGCCGCGAGGACGACGCGGTGATCGCCGGCTACGTCGACGAGGTGAAGCGCGAGATCGCGGCGATGATCGACGGAGGCCAGCGCCGGCGCGACGGCAGCGGCCCGCGCTCGCTCACCGCCGGGAGCGCGCGATGAAGGTCCTGATCCTCGGGATCGCCGGCGTCCTCGGGCGCATGGTCGGCCAGGAGCTGATCGCCGCCGGGCACGAGGTCATCGGGCTCGATCGCCGGCCGTGGCCCACCGCGCCGCGTGGCATCGAGGTGCATAGGCTCGACGTGCGCAAGCGCGGCGCCGAGGAGATCTTCCGCACGCGTCGGCCGGACGCCGTCGTGCACATGGCGACGGTCACCTCGCTCGTCATGCGCGGCGAGGAGCGCTACCGGCTCAACCTCGACGGAACGCGCGCGCTGTTCGAGCACAGCGAGCGGCACGGCGTGAAGCACGTGATCTTCGTCGGCCGCCACACCTACTACGGCGCCGGCCCCGACTCGCCCCTGTTCCACACCGAGGACGAGCCGCCCATCGGCCTCGCGACCTTCCCCGAGCTCGCCGACCTCGTCGCCGCCGATCTCTACGCGTCGACCGCGCTCTGGCGCATGCCCACGCTCACGACGACCGTGCTGCGCATGTGTTACACGCTCGGCCCCACCGGCCACGGCACGCTCGCGGGCTTCCTGAAGGGCAAGCGCGTGCCCACGGTGATGGGCTTCGATCCGCTCTTCCAGTTCATGCACGAGCACGACGCGGTCGACGCGATCACCACCGCGGTGCGCGCGAGGCCGCGCGGCGTGTTCAACGTCGCGGGCCCGCAGCCGATCCCGTTCTCGTTCCTGATCCGCGCGGTCGGTCGCAGGCCGGTGCCGGTCCCCGAGCCGCTGCTCGACGCCGTCATCGGCCGGTTCGGGCTCCCCGATCTGCCCGCCGGCGCGCTCAGCCACCTCAAATATCCGGTGGTGATCGACGGCAGCGCGTTCCGCCGCGCCAGCGGCTTCGCGCATCGCATCGACGAAGACCGCGTCATGCGCGAGTTCCGCGACGCGTTCCCGGTGCGCTAGCCGCCTAGTCCTGCCCGCGCGCTCGCTCAGCGAGGCGCGTCGCCGAGCGCCTCGGCCACCGCGGCATAGAGCGCGTCGAGCGTGAACGGCTTCTCGAGGAAGCCCGCGAGCTCCCCCTTCGCGAAGCGCATCAGCGCCGCCTGCTCGCCGTAGCCGCTGCCCACGATGATCGGCACCTTCGGCGCGAGCTTGCGCAGCTCGCCGAACGCCTCGGCGCCGCCCATGCGCGGCATCGTGAGATCGAGGATCACGAGCCGCACGCGCTCGCGGTGGCGCGCGAGCACCTCGATCGCCTCCAGGCCGTCCGCCGCGCCGACGATCTCGTAGCCGACGAGCTCCAGCGCCGCCGCGATCACCTGGCGCACGCGCGGCTCGTCGTCCACCACCAGCACGAGCCCGCCCGGCGCGCTCGTCGCACGCGTCGCCGGCTCGGGGGCGCTCGCCCGCCGGATCCACGCCCGGGTCGCCGGCAGCAGCACGCGGAACGTCGAGCCGACCCCCTCCTCGCTCTCGACCTCGATCGTCCCGCGGTGCGCGCGCAGGATGCCCAGCGTCGCGGCGAGGCCGAGGCCGCGCCCCGTCACCTTGGTGGTGAAGAACGGGTCGAAGATGCGGGCGCGTGTCTCCTTGGACATGCCGACGCCGTCGTCGCGCACCTCCAGCACCACGTAGTCGCCGGGCGCGAGGCCGTCGTCGACGTACGTCTCCGAGAGCCGCGCCGCGTCCACGCGCGTGAGCTGCGTGTCGATCCG
Source organism: uncultured delta proteobacterium (assembly GCA_903923175.1). GTDB lineage: Bacteria > Myxococcota_A > Polyangia > Polyangiales > JADJMO01 > CAIXWQ01. The sequence goes on from CAIXWQ010000376.1 coordinate 7,739, forward strand.
GATCGACCCCGCGCGCGCGCCGATCGCATCGGACGCGTTGGTGATCAGGTTCATCACGATCTGGCGCAGCTGCGTCGCGTCGCCCTCGACGGCCGGCAGCGCGGCCGCGAGCGCGTAGCGCAGCTCGACCCCCTTGCCGACGACGGTCGAGAGCAGCTGCCCCATCTCGGACACGAGCTGCCCGAGATCGAGCGGCGCCACGTCGACGCGCCCCTTGCCGGTGTAGGCGAGCAGCTGCCGCGTGAGCTCGGCGGCTCGCCGCGCCGCCCGCTCGATGTCCTCGACGTGCGGCAGCGACGGCGACCCCGGCTCGAGCCGCGCCCGCGCGAGGCCGGCGTTGCCCAGCACGCTCGCGAGCAGGTTGTTGAAGTCGTGCGCGATCCCGCCCGCCAGCAGCCCGAGGCTCTCGAGCTTCTGCGCGTGCTGCAGCCGCTCCTCGAGGCGATGCGAAGCGGTGACGTCGGTGACGACGACCACGAGCGCGACGAGGCGCCCCGCCTCCAGGATCGGCGCGGCGTTCGTGACGACGTCGATTGCACGGTCGCCCTCGCCGCGCAGGCGCCAGCGCACCGGGCCGGCGCGGCCGCCCAGCCGCTCGCGGAGCAGCTTGGGCGGGAAGGCCGCGTCCTCGGCGAAGACGTGGTCGAGCACGCTCGTCCCCTCCACCGCGCGCACCTCGCGCCCGAGCATGCGCGCGAGCTGCGGGTTCGCGAAGCGGATGACGAGATCGGGATCGATGATCACGATCCCCTCCGCCGCGGTCTCGACGATCGTGCGGTAGCGCGCCGCGGTCGCGCGGCTCTCGGCGAGCATCTGCGCGTTCGAGAGCGCGATCGCGCTCTGGTCGGCGATGGCGCGCAGGAGCTCGACGTCCTCGGCCGAGCTCTCCGTCGTGCGGCCGAACGACGACGCGATGACGACCCCGAGCAGCCGATCGCCGCGGAAGATGCCCGCGAAGAGCAGGCTCCGCAGATCGATGCTCCGGAAGTACTCCGGCTCGACGTCGTAGATCGACTCGCTCTTCAGGTCCGCGATGAACGCGGCCCGCCCGAAGCGCGAGACGAAGGCCTCGAGGGTCGCCCGGGCGAGGGGGCGCATCGCGCGCGCGTGCAGGCCCGCCGCCGCGATCGCCACGAACGCGTCGAGCTGGGGATCGTACACGCGCAGCGTGGAGCCGTTCACCGACAGCGCGCGCATCACCTCGTTGCACAGCTCGGCGCCGAGCGCCGCGAGATCCAGGTCGGCGTTGATCCGACCCGCGACGCGCGCGAGCACGCTCGCGCGTCGCGCCTGCGCGCGCTCCTCGGCCCGCGCGGTGTCGAGCGCCGTGACGTCGAAGAAGAGCACGTCCGCCTGCACGAGCGTCCCCTCGGCGTCGCGCACCTTCGCGACGCGCGCGTGCGCGACCCGGGTGGCGCCGCCGCGGCGGAACACGATCTCCACCGACGCGATCGCGCCCTCGGAGCGGAGGGTCGCCTCGAGCGCG
>CAIXWQ010000377.1 GCA_903923175.1 uncultured delta proteobacterium
CCGAGCGCGAGCAGCGCGATCGCGAATCGGTGGAGCGGCATGGACGATCGCGACATACGCTCGCTCGCCGCCGCGCGAACGCATGCCCGGCGGGCCCTGACGAGAAGCCCTACCGCGGGCCGCCGCGCGACGTCGTAGGCTCGATCGATGGGCGCGACCACGACGTGGAACGGGACGAAACGGCGGTCCGGGGCGATCGTGGCGATCGCGACGATCGCGCTCGCGGCCTCCGCGGTCGTCGCATGCCACGCCAGCGCGACGCCGCCTCCCGCGGCGACCTGCGCGATCGACGAGGTCGCGCAGGACGACGGCACCTGCCTCGCGCCGGGCGTGCCGCCTGCGATGTGCGCCGCGGGGTTCGTGGCGGACGGACAGGGCGGATGCGTCGCGACGTTGCCCCCCGCCGACTGCCCGGACGGGACGATGGCGGTCCCGGGCCAGACGACGTGCACCGCCGTCGGCCCGACCGAGCCGCCCACCTGCGCCGCTGGCGCGCTCGCGCTCCCGGGCGAGGCGGCGTGCCATGCCATCGAGGACTGCGGCGCCGCGCCGTGGGGCGCCATCCCCGTCGACGCGACGACCCAGCACGTCGACCTCGCCTATGCGGGCGGCGCGAGCGACGGGTCGGCGACGAAGCCCTGGACGCGCATCCAGGCGGCCATCGACGCCGCGGCCCCGGGCGCGGTGATCGCGATCGCGGCCGGACGCTACGCGGAGAGCCTCACGGCCAGCGCCAAGCCGGTGAAGCTCTGGGGGCGGTGCCCGTCGCTCGTCTCGGTCGCGACCAGCGCCGGCGCGAGCGCGTTCACCCTCGCCGCGCCGGCCGCCGCGGGGAGCGAGCTCCACGGGCTGTCGCTCACGGGCGACGGCGCCGGCGTGACGGTCGCGGCGGGCGCGGGCGCGAGCGGCGCGGCGCTCGACCACGTCTGGATCCACGACACGACGGGGCGCGGCGTCGACGCGCTCTCGGCGATCTCGATCACCCAGTCGCTGATCGAGGCGACCACGGGCGACGGCGTGCACGTCGAAGGGGCGCCCGTGGTCGTGCGGGCGAGCCTGATCCGCGGCGTGAAACCGCAGTCCGACGACGGGTCGTACGGCTGCGGCATCGGCGCGCACGTCGGCGCCGGGGTCGAGCTGCACGGCTCGGTGCTCGAGGGGTGCCACACCGCCGGGCTGCTGGCCGTGAGCTCGGACGCCACCGTCGACGGGAGCGTGATCCGCGACACGCAGGCCGAGGTCAGCGACACGAGCTTCGGGCACGGAATCGAGTTCAACACCATCCCCGCGCCCGGCGACGCGCACCGCACGCTCGCCGTGAGCGACACGCTCGTCGCCCGCAGCCGCACCGCCGGCATCCTGATCGGCGGGAACGTCGGCGCGACGCTGCAGCGCGTGCGCGTGACGGGAACGCAGCCGCGCCCCCGCGACGGCAAGGATGGCGAAGGGCTGACGGTGACGACGCTGGGGCTCCAGGCCGGGCCGCCGACGGCGAGCGTCTCGGACTCGCTCTTCGAGCACAACCAGAACGACGGCGTGCTCGGGCAAGGGAGCGAGCTGGTGCTCACGCGCGTGGTCGTGCGCGACACCACCGCCGACGCGACCGCGCTGCTCGGCCTCGGCGTGGCGATGGAGAACGATCGCGCCACGGCACGACGCGGCAAGCTGACGATGAGCGGCTCGCTCGTGGAGCGAAACCAGGTCGTCGGCGTCTTCCTCGAAGGCTCGGACGGCGAGCTCGAGGCGACCCTCGTGCGCGGCACGCTGCCGCGAGCGAGCGATCGCCACCTCGGCCTCGGGGTCCAGGCGGGCACGCCGGGGTCGACGCCGAGCACGCAGTCGACGCTGACGATGCGCGGCTGCGCGATCCTCGGCAACCGCTCGACCGGGATCCTGGTCGATGACGGGCAGGCGGACATCGAGGCGACCGTCGTCGAGGCGACGTCGGCGCGCGCGGCGGACGGCGCGTTCGGCGTCGGGATCGTCGTGCAGGACCTGGCGGCGCCGTTCACCGCGACGCTCTCGCTCCGCGCCTCGCTCGTGCGCGGCAACCGCTACGAGGGGGTCGACGTGACGAACGGCACGGCGACGATCGAGCGGACGTGGATCGACCAGACCGCGTCGAGCCTGTCGGACGGCAGCGCCGGCGACGGCATCGGCGCGTGGGCCTCGAAGGTGACGGTCACCGGCTCGCGCGTCACGGCCAACGCGCGCTCGGGGGTGCTCGCCTTCGGCTCGCGGATCACGCTCGCGACCTCTCGCGTCGCGTGCAACGCATTCGATCTCGACGGCGAGTCCGCCGCCATCGCGCCGGCGCCCTACTCGTTCGACGTCTCCGGCGGCGTCGCCTGCGCGTGCGGCGCGGACGCCTCGGTCTGCCAGGTGTTGAGCTCGAACCTCCAGGCGCCGGCGCAGCTCGGCGTCGGAGGGTGAGCCGCCCGCCCATCGCCCATGGTGGTGCCATCGCCGATCGACGCCCGAAAACACCGAAGCCCCTCTCCGCGTCGGGAGAAGGGCTTCGTGGTCCGTCACGTCTCACGCCTCGCGGCGCGTCGCTTCAGTTCACCTGCTCGAGCGCGGAGGTCAGCTCCTCGGTCTCGGGCTTCTTCTTGAAGACCTTCGCCTGTTGCCCCTTCGAGTCGAGGATCACCAGCGCCGGGAGCCCCTGGACGCCGTAGGCCTTCGAGTTCTTGTCGAAGATCTCGTTGTCCTGATCGGTGCCGTCGATGCGCAGCGTGACGAAGCGCTCGGCCGCCTTCCAGAACTTCTCGGTCGTGAAGGTGTTCTTCTCGAGCTCTTTGCAGGCCGCGCACCAGTCGGCCGTGAAGTCGATGAGCATCGGCTTCTTCTCGGTCGCCGCCGTCTTGCGCGCCGCCGCTTCGTCGGTCGTCCACACGACCGGCTTCGGGGCGCCGGGCTTCGCCGGGACCGAGGGATCGGCCGTGGCGACGATCTCCGGCTTCGGGATCTGCGTCCACTGCAGGAAGAGGAACCCGCCGCCGACGGCCGCGAGCACGCCGACCGTCTTGCGGATGCGCTGGAAGGGCGAGCCCTCGCCGAACGAGAGGTGGATGGCGCCGATGAGCAGGCCGAAGACGGCCGCGACGCCGGTGATCATGCCGAACGTCGAGCCCGGCTTCGCGAGGTGCTTCAGCGCCGGGATGGCCGGCTTCAGGTAGCCGATCGCGATCACCATCAGGATGACGCCGAACACGCTCTTCACGTACGACATCCAGACGCCCGGCTTCGGCATCCGCGCCGCGAAGGCGCCGACGAAGAAGAACGGCGTGCCGAGGCCGATCGAGAAGAGGAAGACGCTGAAGGTGCCGAGCGCGACGCCCGAGGTGCCGAACGAGCCGAGGATGCTCGCGAACGGCGCCGTGGTGCAGGGCGAGGCGATCAGGCCCGACACGAGCCCGAGGAGGAACGCGCCCTTCGGCCCGACGCCGCCGACCTGCGCGAGGCGGTTCTGGAGGCTCGACGGGAGGCTCAGCTCGAAGGCGCCGAACATCGACGCCGCCATGGCGCCGAAGATCAGCGCGAGGGTGCCGGAGACCCAGGGGTTCGAGAGCGCGCGCCCCCAGACCGAGCCCGACAGCGAGACGATGAGGGCGAGCGGCACGTAGAGGGCCGCGATCCCCATCACGAACATCGCCGAGACGAGCATCGCCTCGCCCCGCGACTTCGCCTGCTTCGCGCCGAACACCGAGACCGTGATGCCGATCATCGGGTAGACGCAGGGGGTGGCCGCCGCCGCGAGGCCGGCGAGGTACGCGGCGCCGAAGGCGAGCAGCACGCCGGCTGCGCCGCCCTTGCTGAGCGCTCTCGCGAAGATGTCTCCCTCGTCGGCGTGAGCCACCGACGGGAGTGCCACGACGGCCAGCGCCACGAAGGCGGCGAGCGTCACCAGGAGCAGGGGGGAGCGGGTTCGGTTCGTGCGCATGGTCTTTCGCTGTTGCTGGGCTTCTCAGGAGCTGGGCTCGTGAACCGCCGGAAGTGCCTGAAATGTAGCGCCAGAGGGTACGTAGCAGACCGGGGTCGGTGTCGGCGTGGCCACACTGGAATCGTCGGCTGCCGTCATCTCTTGAATCAGGCGGGCCCTGGGGGCGTCGGACCGGGGCCCCGTCGCGAGACGGCGGGAACCCATGGGGTACAGTGCATGGACATGACCCGATCTTCCCGACGCCCTTTGTCTCCGCCGATCCTGGCGCTCGCCTTCACGGCCGCGCTGTGCGGCGGGCTCGGCTCGGCCGTGGGGCCGGCCCGCGCCGCCGACGACCCGGCCGCCGGGTCGGGGACCGAGTGCGTCGTGAAGGGGAAGGGGGTCGTCGAGAAGGGGGTGCAGATCTTCAGCGAGAGGAAGGACGGCACCGCCGTGGCCGGCTTCGCGACCCAGGAGATCCAGCTCGAGGTCTCCGACTTCCCCGCGGATCCCGCCGGAGGACGCGCCAAGGTCAAGACGGGCAAGGGCGCGGGCTCGGTCCGCGTCGAGGGGTGGATCGATCCCACGAAGGTGCCGCTGAGCGCGCGCGCAGACGTCGCGGTGGCGCCGGGGCACGTGTGGATCGGGCGCGGCGAGCGCCTGAAGCTCAAGGGCTCGAGCCCGGGGAAGCTGCAGGTCGAGGCGACCATCACGGCCACCGGGCAGAAGCTCAAGGGGAAGGCGGGCTGTGGAGAGATCACCGTGGGCGACGTCGCGACGGCCGAGGTGACCATCCCCGCCGGCTCGCAGAAGTGGGTTCTGCGCAAGGCCTCGCTCGACCTCTACGACGACGTCAACGGCGCCAGCGTCTTCACGCTCGAGGTCACGAGCGCCGAGACGGGCCTCCTGCTGTACTCGTCGGAGCAGAAATCCGGCTGGATCCACGTGCTCCACCAGGGGGCCATCGTGGTCGACGCCTGGGCCAAGGCCGCGGACCTGAAGGCCTTCCCCAAGGGGGAGATGCTCGACGCGCTGGCGTCCACCAGCATGGTCTCGATCTCGCCGGCCAAGCTCAAGGTCGACGGCGCGACCAAAGAGGTGAAGGTCACGAAGGACGTCGCGCTGCGGCTCACGGCGTCGGAGTCCTCGAAGCCGATCGGCGTGATCGAAGAGGGGGCCGAGGTGATCGTGGTCGACACCTTCGGCGGCTGGTCGCGCGTCTTCCCGAAGAACCTCGAGCTCATCCCGCCCGACGCCAAGGATTTCTGGGCGAAGGCCGAGGATCTCGGGCTGAAGTGACGCGCGAGGCACGCCGCTCGTCCTCGAATGGGACGCGCATGGGTGCGCATGTCGTGAACGGTCGGCAACAAAAGCGCGCGAGGATCAACGGCCGCGCTCGCAACGGTTGCGCGTTTCGGGGCGCGTCTCGATAGGCTGAGCGTTCGACCTCGCGCGCGACCTGCGCGCGCAACCTCGAGCCGAGAGAGCCTTGAGCGAGAACGACCTCAACGCCAAGAGAAGCGCCCAGCTCGCACCCCGTCCGCTCGTCCGATGGTCGAGGCCGGATCTCGCATCGACCTACGACGGACGCATCGTCGACGCCGTCGGCAACACCACGCGCATCGTCGCGGGCGTGCGCGCCAACGTCGGCGACGAGCTGCGAATCGAGCTGCTCGACGCGGCCGGCGAGGTCGTCGCGACCGGCCTCGGGCGCGTCGCGGCGCACGATCCGCACGGAGGGATGCAGGTCGAGATCGTCGCGCTCGGCGTCGACCGCGCGCTGGTCGGGCAGATCGTCGCGGCCTCGGAGGAGCTCGCGCCGGCGTCGCGCGTGAAGCCGCCGCCGCTGCCGCCGCCGCAGGCGCGTCGCGTGCCGGAGCCGGCCGCGCCGCCCTCCTCGAAGCCCACGCAGGCCGCGCCGCCGACGCCGGACGCCGACGACGAGCC
>CAIXWQ010000378.1 GCA_903923175.1 uncultured delta proteobacterium
AGCGCGAGGAGCGGCTCGACATGCTCGACGCCCGCATGAAGAAGATGAACCTCGATCCGGCGCACTACGGCTGGTACCGCGATCTGCGGCGCTACGGCACGGTGCCGCACGCGGGCTTCGGCCTCGGGTTCGAGCGGCTCATCGTCTACATCTGCGGCCTCGCGAACATCCGCGACGCCATCCCGTACCCGCGCGTGCCGGGCTGGGCGCAGTTCTAGAGCGCGCTGCCGGATCGTGCCCCGCGCCCTCGTCTCGGGCGCGGACTCGCCCGTCGCCGCCTCAACGCGTGAGCGTCTTGCAGCCGACGGCGACCTGGATGTTCACCGCGGCCTTCGCGGCGACGCAGCCGGCGCCGTTCAGCACGATGCTCGCGTTGCCGTCGCCCCACGACCAGCCGTCGACCGGATCCTTCGCGACGGTCGTGCCATCGACGATGACGTTGGTGAGCCCCGGATCGGTCGGCGGGTTCTCGAGCGTGATCACGCAGCTGTCGACCGCCTTGGCGGTGATCGCGTCGAGCGCGGCTTCGAGCGCCGCCTGGGTGGTGTCGGTCGCGGGGTAGTAGTGATCGGTGCCGCCGGCGGCGGCGAGCTGGTCGAGGTAGGTGCCGTACGGGCCCGCGCCGGGGACGCCGAGGACGAACGTCTTCACCCCGGCGCTCGTCAGCGCGGCGACGGCGCTCTGGGTGCTCGCGGTGTCGAGGCAGTTGCCGTTCGCCCCCGCGCCGAAGACCGACGGATCGCAGCAGTTGTTCTTGTCGTCGCAGAACGCGCCGGTGGGGTTGCCCGACGCGTCCACGATGTAGTCGTGCTCGATGCAGGGGATGCAGAGCGCCGGCGTGCACGCGACCGTCTCGTTGCAGTTCGGCCCGCCGTCGGTCGCGAGCAGCACGTAGATGGGCCCCTCGACGCCGGCGAGCGACGTCTTGAGCGACGTGAGCGAGGCGGCGGTGGGCGTCGCGCCGCCGGGCACGATGCCCTTCAGCTGCGCCTCGAGCTTGTCGTACGCGCTCGCCGAGCCGCGCGTGACCGGGAAGGCCTCGACCTCGGTGGCGCAGGCGAGGGCGTCGCTCCCGGGGAAGACCGCGACGCCGAGGCGGATCTTGGAGCCGAGCTTGCGAAGCGCGCCCGTGCTCGGATCGAGCAGGGCGCGGCGGATGAGCTCCCACTTGGTGACGGTGGACGTCCCGGGCATCTCGACCATCGAGCCGGAGCGATCGAGCAGCACGTAGATCAGCGTCGGGCGCTGGCCGATCTCCTTGCAGGCGCAGAGCACGCCGGCCTCGACTGCGCTGCAGTTGAGGGGCGCTGCGTCCTGGTTGGCGTCGAAGCTCGGATCGGTCGTCTCGGCGCTCGCGGCGTCGAAGTCGTCGGGCGGCACGAAGTAGCCCGGGTGCGACGGCGAGGAGCACGCGAACGCGGTCGCCGTGATCGTCGCGAGCGGCAGCACGGCGGCCAGGGTGCGCAGCCAGCGACGCGTCGATGGGCCCATCGCTCGGAGCTTAGCGCGGGGCGGCGACCGACGCTGCCTCGACCATCGCCGCGAGCAGCGGGCGCGGATCGTCGGCGCGCATCAGGGCTTCGCCAATCAGCGCGCCGTCCAGGCGCCGTCGCGCAAGCGTCGCGACGTCGGCCGCGCTCGCGACGCCCGAGAAGTGGAGCGCGACGCAGCGAGACGGGATCGCCGCGAGCACGCGGGCCGCGCGGGAGGGGTCCATCTCGAGCGTCGCGAGATCCCGCGCGTTGACCCCGAGCACGCGCGCCGGCGTCGCGAGCGCGCGTCGCAGCTCGGGCTCGTCGACGACCTCGACGATCGGCTCGAGCCCGCGCGCCTGGGCCGCGCCGACGAGCGCCGGGAGCGCCGCTTCGTCGAGGATGCGCGCGATGAGGAGCACGGCGTCGGCGCCCTCGGCGCGCGCCGCGTCGAGCTGGATCGCGTCGATCACGAAGCCCTTCGCGAGGAGCGGGGCGGCCTCGCCGATCGCGTCGCGGGCCTCGCGCAGGTGCGCGAAGCCGCCAGCGAAGTGGGCGCGATCGACGAGCACGCTGATCATCGTCGCGCCGGCCTCCACGTAGGCGCGCGCGCGAGCGCCCGTCGAGAGCGCGGTCGAGAGCGCCCCCGCGGACGGCGATCGCAGTTTGTTCTCGGCGATCAGGCGCAGCGGCGCCCCCTCGGGGCGGCGCAGGCGCTCGAAGACGTCGAGCGTCGCGCGCAGCGTCGCGGGGGCGGGGTAGGGGGCGCGCGCCCGTAGCTCCGCGATCTCGTCGTGCGTCGCTCGGAGGATGCGCTCGAGGACGCTCATGACGAGCGCGGCTCCGTGGAGTGCTCTGCGCGCATCTCGGAGCGCCACGCGTCGAGCGTCCGCGCGGCCTCGCCCCGATCGAGCGCGGCCTCGGCGCGTTCGCGCCCCTCGCGCAGATCGCTCGCGACCCCCGCGATCACGAGCCCGCACGCGGTGTTGAGCACGACCGCGGCGCGCGGGGGCACCGCCTCCCCCGCCAGCACGGCCCGCGCGATGACCGCGTTGCCGCGCGCGTCGCTCCCCTTCAGCGCGTCCATCGAGACGCGCGGCATGCCGGCGTCCTCGGGGACGATCTCGCGCTCCTCGAGCGCGCCGCGGTCGAGCACCGTGACGCGCGTGGGGCCGGCGGTGGAGACCTCGTCGAGTCCGCGCGGGGCCCCTTCGCAGGCCAGCCCGTGCACGACCCACGCGCGCGCGCTGCCGAGCCGACCGAGCACGCTCGCGAGCGTCGCCCGGCGGCGGTCGTCGAAGACGCCGAGCAGCTGGTGCGTCGCCCCCGCCGGGTTCGCGATCGGGCCGAGGAGGTTCATCACCGTGCGCACGCCGAGCTCTCGGCGCACCGACGCCGCGTGGCGGAGCGCGCCGTGGTGGCGGGGCGCGAAGAAGAACGCGAGCCCCACGCGCTCGAGCGAGCGGAGCTGGCGCTGCTCGAAGGCTTCCGCCGGCCCCTCGAGCGGCACGTCGAGCGCCTCGACGAGATCCGCGCTCCCCGCGCGCGACGACACCGCGCGGTTGCCGTGCTTCGCCACCTTCACGCCGCAGGCGGCGAGCACGATCGCCGAGACGGTCGACACGTTGAAGGTGTGCGCGCCGTCGCCGCCGGTGCCGCACGTGTCGAGCAGCGGCGTGCCCGCAGGCAGGGTCGGATGCACCGTGACGGCGCGCGCCCGCAGCGCGCGGGCGGCGGCGGCGATCTCCGCGGCAGTCTCCCCCTTGGCGCGCAGGCCCACGAGGATCGCCGCGATCTGCGCGGCCGTCAGCGCGCCGTCGAGCAGCGCCCCGAAGGTGAGCTCGATCGTCGCGTCGTCGATGGCCTCGCCGGCGAGCAACCGCTCCAGCAGCGCGGGGACGTCGAGGGGCGGAAGCGACGACAGGGCGGGGGCGGTCACGGTTCTGGCCGGTGCGAGCGGAGCCGCAGATCATACGACATCCACGCCTTCGGGCGAGGGCGAACAAACCCGCCCGAGCGCCTTGCGCCATGGCCGGCCCGCCGGTAGCCGCAACGCCATGTCCCACGCCGCCCCGTCTGCGCCCCCTGCCGACCTGTCGCCGGTTCGCCGAGCGTTGATCTCCGTCTCCGACAAGCGCGGCGTCGTCGCGCTCGCCAAGGCGCTGGTCGAGCGCGGCGTGGAGATCCTATCGACCGGCGGCACCGCCAAGCACCTCGCCGACGCGGGCGTGCCGGTGGTGCAGGTCAGCGACTACACCGGCTCGCCCGAGATCATGGCCGGGCGCGTGAAGACGCTCCACCCGCGCGTGCACGGAGGCATCCTGATGCGCGGCGATCTCGACCTCGCCGATCTCGCGAAGGTCGGCGGAAAGCCGATCGATCTCGTCGCCGTGAACCTCTATCCGTTCGAGGCGACGGTCGCGAAGCTCGGCACGCCCAACGGGCCGACGCACGCGGACATCATCGAGGAGATCGACATCGGCGGCCCCTCGATGGTGCGCTCGGCGGCGAAGTCGCACCCGCGCGTCACCGTGCTCGTCGATCCCGACGACTACGCCGCGGTCGTCGAGGAGATCGAGGAGAAGAACGCGACCACCCTCGCCACCCGCGCGCGCCTCGCGGCGAAGGCCTTCGCGCACACGGCGGCGTACGACGGCGCCATCGCCGGCTACCTCTCGCGCGAGGCCGACGCGTACCCGAAGTACCTCTCCATGAACTTCGAGAAGGTGTACCCGCTGCGCTACGGCGAGAACCCGCACCAGACCGGCGCGTTCTACCGCGAGCGTCGCCCCGGCGAGGGGACGCTGGCGGGCTCCGAATCGCTCGGCGCCGGCGGCAAGGAGCTCTCGTTCAACAACTTCGTCGACGTGCAGGCCGCGCTCGACGCGGTCCGCGAATTCGCCAGCGACAAGGCCGCGTGCGTGATCGTGAAGCACACCAACCCGTGCGGCGTCGCGGCCGCGCCGACGCTCGAGGCCGCGTATCGCACCGCGAAGGAGGCCGATCCGGTCAGCGCCTTCGGCGGCATCGTCGCGCTCAACCAGCCGGTCGACGCGGCCACGGCCAAGGCGATGGCGGAGATCTTCCTCGAGTGCGTCGTGGCGCCGTCGTTCTCCGCCGAGGCGCTGGAGATCCTGCGCGCGAAGCAGAACCTGCGCCTGCTCGCCGCGGGCGAGGCGCCCAAGGAGCTCGCCTACCTCGACTACCGCCGCATCGGCGGCGGGCTCGTCGCGATGAGCCCCGATCTCACGGCCGCCGGCGAGGTCGAGAACGGCAAGGTGGTCTCGAAGCGCGCGCCCACGGCTGCCGAGCGCGCCGCGCTGTCCTTCGCCTGGCGGGTGACCAAGCACGTGAAATCGAACGCCATCGTGCTCGCCACCGCCGAAGCGGGCGTCGCGCGCACCGTCGGCGTCGGTGCGGGGCAGATGTCGCGCGTGATCTCCGTGAAGATCGCGGTCGAGAAGGCCGGCGCCCTCGCGAAGGGGAGCGTGCTCGGGTCCGACGCCTTCTTCCCGTTCCCCGACGGCGTCGAGGCGGCCGCGAAGGCCGGCATCACGGCGATCGCGCAGCCGGGCGGCTCGGTGAAGGACGCGGACATCATCGCGGCGGCCGACGCGGCCGGAATGGCGATGATCTTCACCGGCTTCCGTCACTTCCGGCACTGACCGTCGCGCGCCCTGGCGCGTCCGTACGATTTCGTCGGGGGACGCGGGCGCGCTCGGTCAGGCGTTCACGCTGGGGTCGCCGGCAAGGCCTGCGACCCCAGACCCCGCCGGGAGAGGCGAGGCGTGCGAGCTCGCGCGGGCGCGTCGGGCGCGCCTCGATCTCGGTCGATCTCGGTCGATCTCGCTTGGGCTCGGGCTTCGCGTCTCGGCGAGGCCGTGGTGAAGTTGGTGGATGGAGGGCGTCGCGCGCGGATGCTGAAGCACTGTCCTCACTGTCAGCGCGTTCTGCCTGGGGAGATGGCCTTCTGCCCGCACGACGGCGTGCCGCTCGAGCTCGTCGACCCCACGAACCCTCGGGCCGCGAGCCTCCGCGGGTACTCCGCCCGCGAGACGCGCAGCTCGGGCGCCATCCTGGACGGGCGCTGGCAGATCCACGGGTTCATCAACAAGGGGGCGACCGCGCGCGTCTATCTCGCCGAGGACGTGGCAGACGGCCAGGTCGTCGCCGTGAAGATGTTCGCGCCCTACGTGCAGCCGCAGCGCGAGGCCGACCCACATCACGTCGCCGTCATCCGAGAGCGCTTCCTCGACGAGGCGTGGGCGCTCGGGCGCATCGTGCACCCGAACGTCGTTCGCATCCTCGACATCGGTGAGCGGCACGGCGCGCCCTACCTCGTGATGGAGGCGCTGCGCGGAGAGACGCTGGGCGATCGGCTCGCCCGCGCGGGCACGCTCGACGTGCCGACCGCGCTGCGGGTCGCGCGCGAGATCGCGAGCGGCCTGGCCGCGGCGCACCAGGCGCGCGTGATCCATCGCGACGTGAAGCCCGACAACGTCTTCCTGATCGGCGACGACGCGAGCGTGAAGGTGATCGACTTCGGCATGGCGAAGATGCTCCGGTCCGGCGCCAACGTCGAAGAGGAGCTGGTGATGGGCACCGCGCAGTACATGGCGCCCGAGCAGATCGTCAGCGAGCCCGCCGACGCGCGCACCGACGTCTACGCGCTCGGCGTCGTCCTCTTCAAGATGCTGACCGGGCACCTGCCGTTCGACGTCGACGGCGGCCTCCACCTCGACCTGCTCGGCCACCACCTCTTCTCGCCGGCCCCCCCGCCGTCGTGGCTCCACGATCTCCTCGACCCGGCGATCGAGTGCGCGATCCTGAGCGCCATGCGCAAGGATCCGCAGAACCGTTACCCGAGCATGCAGGCGTTCCACGACGACCTCGCGCGCGCGCGCCCGCAGGGGTGGCCGCTCGCGACCGCGCGCGACGTCTACGTCCCCGGGACCGCGGACGGGCGCGCGGCCGTCGACATGCTCTTCCGCCGCTTCTCGCTCCCGCCGGCGCCGAACACGCGGTGAGCGAGCGCGGCCTCGCGCGCCCGCGTCAGGCGCTCTTGGCGAGGCGCTCCTGGTTCGCGAGCTTCGAGGCCGCGCGCCACACCACGCCCATGATCGAGTGCTGGGGGTTCACGCCCATGTTCGTGGGGAAGACGCACGCGTCCATCACGTAGAGGTCGCGGACGTCCCAGCTCATGAGGTCGGGGCGCACGGCCCCCTTGCGCGGATCGTCGGCCGCGCACGCCGTGCCGAACAGGTGCGACGCCACCAGGTGGATCTCGCCCGGCTTCGGGCGCATGTTCGCGATGAGGTCGGCCTGGTCGATGCTCGTGAGCACGTCGGGGATGCCGCCGCCGAGCCCCGGGTGCACCTCGGTGGCGCCGGCCACGAACATCATGCGGACCATGAGCGCGAGCGCGTCCTGGATCTGCTTCACGTCCGAGGGGAGCGGGTTGTAACGGATGCTGGCGCCGCCGAACAAGCCGGGCCGCACGGTGCCCTGCGCCTTGAACCGCGACTGCACCGCCCACTGCGCGAACTGATCCATGTGGGCCAGCCGCTCCTGCCACTCCGCGCCGACGCCGGCGATGCGCGTCGCGAGCATCTCGGGCGGCAGCGAGAGCGACTCGATCTTGAAGCCGCGCTCGCGCATCGGCACTTCGTAGCCCTGCGTCGCGCCGTACCCCATGCCGACGGGCGCGTCGGGGAAGCGGCCGACGATCGCGGCGCCGGGGTGCGCCTGGAAGCGCTCGCCCACCATCCCCTTGAGCCCGCTCCGGCGCAGCAGCACCGGCGTCTGGATCGCGCCGCACGCGACGATCACCGCGCGTCGCGCGCGCACCTCGAAGCTGCCGACCGGCTGGCGCGTCTCTTTGTCGAGCGTGAGCCCGCGGACGCCGACCGCGCGCCCTTCCTCGATGATCACGCGCTCGACCTGCATCAGGTCGTGCAGCCGGGCGCCGTCGCTCAGCGCGCGCGGCACGTAGCTGTTGTCCATGCTCATGCGCGCCCGCGTCGGGCACCCCTGCAGGCACTGGTTGGCCCCGGCGCAGCGGCGGGCGTTGCGCGTGATCGGCTTGCCCGGCAGGCCGAGCTTCTCGCACGCGAGCGCCATCTTCTCGGAGTTGCCGCCGAGCACGTCGGCGCGGGTCACGTCGACCTCGAGCTCCTCCTCGATGATCTCGAACGCCTTCGTGAGCCCGGTCTCCTCGACCAGCTCGCCGAGTCCGAAGCGCTCGATCCAGTCGCGCCGGACGTCCTCGGGCATGCGCCAGATGATCCCGGAGTTGATCGCCGTGCTCCCGCCGACGATGCAGCCCTGCAGGAACGGGATCGGCGCGAGCCCCGTCGACGTCGTGGTGCCGAAGCCGCGCAGCGCGGTGCGCAGCGCATCGACCGCCTCGCGAGGGCGATCCTCGACCCTGAGGTTCGGCCCTTCCTCGAGCATCAGCACGTCGAGCCCCGCGGCGGAGAGCACGCGCGCCGCCGTCGCGCCGCCGGCGCCGGTGCCGACGATGACGAAGTCGGCCTCGTCGCGGACGTTCTTCGGGCGGGCCATCAGACGACCTCCTCGTGCTGGATCTTCGTGGCTGGGGCGCGCGGGGTCGGCGTCGGCTCGGAGGCGACCTCCGCGACGATCGGCAGCGCGACGAGCGGCTTGGCGCGCGCCGCCGGCTTCTTGGGGCGACGATCGTAGTTCGTGCGCGCCCGCACCGACGCGGTGCCGAGCAGCGCCATCGAGGCGGCGAGCTTGATGAGCAGCATCAGCTCGCTGATCAGCTTGAATTTGTGGTGCGTGAGGCGATCGAGGTAGCGCACGCGCTCCTCCTCCGGGACGCCGTCGAGCGACGTGAAGCGAAAGCTCATCCAGAACGGCGAGAGCGCCGCGATCCAGAACACGAGCCGCACGCCCACCGTCGAGAGCAGATTCCCCGCGCCCGCGTAGCGCTCGAAGACGCCCGCGTAGTCGACCTCCCCGGGCCTCGGCGTGAGCAGCCCCGCCGTCGCCTCCCCTTCGGGAAGTGGCGGCGCGAAGCCGCCGAGCACGCCTTCCGCCCAACGCCTCTCGAATCCGAACAGCTTCATGACCGCGCCTCCCCGTCCGAGCCCTTCTTCACGCCGTTCGTCGCCTTGGTCGTCGTCGTCGTCGTCGCCGCGCCGCGTGCCCGCCCCTCGTCGACCTTCGGGGGCGGCACGCCGACCAGCTCCGCGATGCGCTCGAGGAGCCGTCGGTCGAGCCGCGCGAGGAGCGTGCGCGTCGCCTTGCGCGCGGCGAGCGGATCGCGCGCGCGCAGCAGCCCGAGCATCTTCTTGTAGGTCGAAATTGCCTTCTCGATGTCGATCAGGAACGTGAACTCCATGCCGCGCTGCTGCATGAGCACGCGCATGATCGAGTTCGAGAGGAGCAGGATGGCCTGGTTGTGCGTGGCCTGCGCGAGCTTGCGGGCCGTCTCGATGTCGGCGGCCACGTACTTCTGCGCGTCGCCCGTGCAGCTCGCCTGGTAGACGAGGTGGCGCGCGAGCTCGTCGAGCTCGGCCTCCGTGATCCGCTCGGCGGCGATCCCCATCACCTCGACGGCCACCACGCGACGCAGCTCGAGCAGATCGGCCAGCAGCGCGAACGGCACCTCGCCGCCCAGCTGCACGAGCGTCGCCATGTGGCCGAGCATCTCGACCCCGCCGTGCTCGCGATAGTCGAGCACGCGCGTCCCCGAGCCGTGCACCGGCTTCACGAGCCCCTCGGCCTCGAGGCGCGAGAGCGCGGCGCGGAGCGTGAGGCGGCTCACACCCAGCGTCGTCGACAGCTCGCGCTCGCCCGGTAGGTCGGTCCCCACGCGGTACTCGCCGCCGAGGATGCCGGCACGGATGCGGTCGACGGCTTCGTCGACGGCTTTTCTCTTGGGGGGCGCGGGGCTCTCAGTCATGGTCGTCGCCAAGTGGTTTAGCCAGTAAGTGGTATAACCAGTTGGGGCGAAGCCTGCAAGCGCGACGGGCGTCCTCGTTCGGTCAGCCCGTCCCCCGCTTTCGCGCAGGCATTTCAAGGACGGATTCCTAGCTGCGACGCCTCGTGTAGCGGCCGCGTCGGCGGGCGTGCGCCGGCGCTCCAGGTCGCAGAGTGTTAAGCTCGAGCAGGGAACTGGGGGGACATGGGCGAGCTGCGCGACGAGGAGAAGCTGCGCGCCGACGTCGATGGAGCGCTCGTCGACGAGCTCTATCTGCGCGCGCGCGCCTCGATGACCGGGCTCGCGTTCGTGCTCGTGCTGCTCCGCGTCTTCCTGAACGACGTCTTCCCGCGCTCGACCGCGGTGCGCGCGACGTTCTACGTGTTCCTCGGCGCGTTCGCCCTGCGCATCGTCCACCTGCTCGTCGCGCGCCGCGCGACCGCCGTGCTCGCCAGCACGCGCGCGCGCCACCTGTCGTTCGCCGTCGGCTCGACCAGCACGGCGCTCTGCATCTCGGCGCTGAACCTCGCGGCCTACCCGCACCTCGACGCAGGCCAGTTCGCTTCGCTCGCGGTCTGCAACACCGGCATCACCGCCGTCGCGCTGGTGAGCCTCGGCGGCAGCCCGCTGCTCTATCACCTCTACATGCTGCCGATCCTGGTGCCGCTCATCGGCGTCTCCGCCGTCGGGCCGCTGGGCGCGGGGATGCGCTTCTTGCCGGTGATGATGACGTTGTACTGCGCGGTGCTCTCGGCGATGTCGCTGCACGAGCACCGGCTGCGGCACGACAACGTCGTGCTGCGCCTGCGCGTGGGCGAGATGGCGCTGATCGACTCGCTCACCCGGCTGCGCAACCGGCGCTTCCTCCTCGAGTTCATGGCGGTCGAGGTCGAGCGCGTGCTGCGCGACTGGTTCCGCGACGGAGGCTCGAAGCCGCGCCTGTGCCTGATGATGGTCGACCTCGATCACTTCAAGGCGGTCAACGACAAGAAGGGGCACGCCGCGGGCGACGCGGTGCTCGCGCAGCTCGGCGCGCTGCTGCGCGACACGGTGCGCACCGAGGACGTCGTGGCGCGCTGGGGCGGAGAGGAATTCGTGGTCGTGGCGCGCGATCGAGGCGAGGACGGCGGCGCCACGCTCGCGGAGCGGCTGCGGAGGCAGGTCGCGGCGCACCGCTTCGTGCTTCCCTCCGGCGAGACGATCGCGCTCACGTGCTCGGTCGGCTTCAGCGTCTATCCCTTCGTGGCCGCGAGCCCGCGCTCGCTGGACTGGGCCGAGGTGCTGTCGCTCGCCGACGCGGCGCTGTACCGGGCGAAATCCGAAGGGCGGAATCGCGCGGTGGGGATCCTCAGCGGCGAGGAGGCGGCGAGCCGCGCGCGCGAGGCGATGGACGAGGCGAAGAGCGACGTGATGCGCGCGCGCGAGTCGGGGCTGGTGCGGCTCGTGGGCTGAGCGGCCGCGCGCCGGTCACCCGCGCAGCACCCCGGCGAGGCGGCGGGCCAGCGCGTCGACCGTGTAGGGCTCCGGCAGGACGTTCCGACCGGGCTCGAGGACGCCATGCCGGCGTCGTCCGCGCGCCGGGAGCGCCGGGGCGTCCAGGCAGCGCAAGCGGGCGGAATTGCACGGTACACCTGGTCAGCTTGTCGCCCCCGAGGCCCCCGCGTACCCCTCTGGCTCGTCGGGCGTGCTCTCAGCGCGCCGTTCCCGGGCCGGTCCCGGTAGCGGTTCGAGCGAGGGCGCCACCCACCGCCCGACGCGGAAAATGAAGCTGAAGAAACTCGAGATCGTCGGGTTCAAGTCCTTCGTCGATCGCACCGTCCTCAAGTTCGACCACGACGTCACGGGCATCGTCGGCCCGAACGGCTGCGGCAAGTCGAACATCGTGGACGCCATCCGCTGGTGCATGGGGGAGCAGTCCGCCAAGCACCTGCGCGGCAAGTCGATGGAGGACGTCATCTTCAACGGCTCGGAGTCGCGCGGACCGCACGGCTTCGCCGAGGTGACGCTCACCTTCTCGAACGAGGATGGCCTCGGCCCCGTCGAGTACCGCGACTACCCAGAGATCGCGGTCACGCGTCGGCTCACGCGCGAAGGCGACAGCGACTATCTGATCAACAAGACGGTCGTCCGCCTCAAGGACGTGACCGATCTCTTCCTCGGCACCGGCGCCGGCACCAAGGCCTACGCCATCGTCGAGCAGGGGAAGATCGGGCTGATCGTCTCCGCGAAGCCCGAAGACCGCCGCATCCTCATCGAGGAGGCCGCGGGCATCACCAAGTACAAGAGCAAGCGCAAGCAGGCGGAGCGCAAGATCGAGCTCACGCAGCAGAACCTGCTGCGCGTCGGCGACATCATCACCGAGCTCGAGAAGTCGCTCGCCTCGCTCAAGCGCCAGGC
>CAIXWQ010000379.1 GCA_903923175.1 uncultured delta proteobacterium
CGTCGTCGGCGGCGACGCTGCCCGTCGCGACCGTGAAGCTTCCGGTGGAGATTGAGAGCGTGCCGACGCGGAACACCAGCTTGACGCTGTTCGTCAGCACGTTGGCCGCGCGAGCCACTGCGGTGACGGCTGCGCGCATCGCCTCTCGGTTGATCGTCACGTTGTGCTGCGATCGCTTCGGAATAACCCGGTCGAGCGGCGGCTGCTCAGCCTCGTAGATGGCAATCCGCGCCGAGCGGTTGCCGCATCGGACGAACATCGCGCGCTCTTCGAAGCTTGCGAAATCGAGGACGTCCCCGCGCTCGGTCATCGACACGAGCAGCGAGATCGCCGACTCCGGCACGAGCACCTTTGGGCCGCTCCACTCATCGGCAGCGTGCACGATAGCGACGCGGTGCCCGTCGGTTGCGCCTGCGCGGACGCCGACCTCGCCCGTGGGATCGCCGCCGGCCTTGAAGACGTGCCGTTCGAACGAGATGCAGTTCAGGAACGGTCGATTCTGGTCGCCGCTGACGGCGTGGCGCACGGCCTTCACGAGCCTGGCGATGACCCCCGACGGCATCGTCCACGACTTCGCCTTCGTCGGCCACGCTTCGAGCGCGGGGTAGTCCTCGACCTGCAGTGCTTCGAGCGTGAACTTCCGGCGCTCGGCCGAGAGCACCATCGACTTGTCGCCGACAACGATCCGCACCGGCATCGCGGGGAGCGCCTTCGCGCAGTCGAGCAGCCGCTTGGCGTCGACGAGCGTGGCGCCTGCCTGCCGCACGTCGCACTCGGCGCGCGCGTCGATCGTGCGCATCAGGTCGCTGCCGACGATCGACAGCTCGGCGCCGTGAAGCTCGACGCGCGCCGACTTGAGCGCTGCGTGCGGGGACTTCGGATCGACGCAGCTCGCGGCGGCCTCTGCCAGCTCGACGAGCCTCGCCCGGGGGATGATGCACTCCATCACGCCGCCTGCCTTTCCGCGACGACTGGTGCGGCGGAGAGCGCCTCGCGCATCCGGTCGCGGCCCGACGTGATGCGGTCGAGCGCGTACGCCCGCCGCGGGTCGTCGCCCTTGATCTGGCAGCACCCGGGCCGGTTCTTGAGGGCCTCGTACTCGTCGACGGCGGCCAGGTAGTCGCGGACCGCGGCGCGCAATGCGTCGTTCATGTGTTCCTCCTTGGTGGTGACTTTGGGGCGATGGCGTGGGTGCGACCCACTCTCGGCTGCTACGGCGCCGGGCCCGTCTCCGGACCATCGCTATCGGGTGGTGGGCTGGCGGCCGTCAGCCGCGCGGTTTCAGCCTGGCATTACGACGCCGGGCGCATTCTGTTCGGCCATCGTCGAAGTGACGGCCTGACGGCGGCGTGTCGTGATGCCGGTGGGAAAGTCACGCCGCAGGGCCCGTCAGGTCGTCACTTCGACGATGGCGCTCGCGAGGCGAAGAGGCGTGCCGACGGGGGATGCGCTCGGCGCCAAGGGGTCGCCTGCTGTCGGACACGCCACTTCGCCTCGCGAAGTTCGCGTCAGCGGTTCGATCCCACGTC
>CAIXWQ010000380.1 GCA_903923175.1 uncultured delta proteobacterium
CGACGACGCCCGAGCTCCCCGCGACGAGCCCGTTCGAGTCGACGTGCACGCCCGCGGCGACGGTGAGCGTGCCGCCGAAGTACTTGGTCGTCGCGCCGGCGCCGGTCGCGTGACCGACGACGATCCCCTCGTTCGCCATCGCCTTCACCGTCACGTGATCGAGCGACAGCGCAGCCGACGTGGCGTTGCCGTTGACCACCCAGATGCCGCGCGTCGCCTGCTTGGTCGCCGCCGAGGTGGCGGTGCCGTCGAGCGTGATGTTCTTGATCGCGACGTTCGCGTCGCCCACCACGATCGCGTACGCCGGCGCCACCACCGCCGAGCCGGCCTGGATGGTCTGCGTCGCCGCGCCCCCCGCCGACGTCACGCCGACGAGGCTCACGTTCTTGGGCAGCACGATGGGGAAGGCCTCGCCGGTCGCCGCCGACGCGGTGCCGAGCAGGTTGATCGTGGCGACCTGGCCGGTCGAGCCGATGACCTGCAACGCGCGCTTGATGGTCTTGAACGCGCACATCGGGGCGTTTGCGCCGCTGCCGGCGTCGGTGCCGTTCACGGGATCGACGTAGTACTGGCCGCCGGTCACCGCCGCGCAAGTGGTGCAGACGTTGCCGATGCAGGTCGAGCCGGACGTGCAGTCGGTGCTCGCGCAGCAGCCGAGCGCGCTCGTGCCGGTGGGCGCCGTGTTGGGCACGCAGGCGTTCGCGCAGCAGAGATCCCCCTGCGCCGCCGAAGCGCCCGGGCACCGGCTCGGCGGCGAGCCCGACGCGCTCGCGCACGTCGGTGCCTTGCACGCGCCCCCCTCGCAGATCGTCTGCCCCTTGCCGGCGTAGTACGCGTCGCCCGCGCAGTCGCCGTCCTTGCCGCAGGCGCCGCAGGTGCTGGGCGCGCTCGCCCCGCAGACCTGCCCGAGCGTCGCGCCGACGTCGCAGTCGGTCGACGTGTGGCAGTTGCCGGCGACGCACAGGCCGCTCGTGCAGATGCTCCCGGCCCCGCACTGCGCGTCGGTCGTGCACGCGCTGCAGGCGTTGGCGACGCAGAGCTGCCCCTTGGTCGTGCAGTCGGCCGCGACGCGGCAGCTCGCGAGCGTGCAGGCGTTCCCCGACGCGCTCGCGAGGCAGAGGTAGCCCGTGCCGTACGCGCTCACGCACGCGCCGTCGCCGGTCGCGTCGGCGCTCGGACACGCGACGCAGGCGCTGCCGTCCGACTTGCAGACGCCGTTGGCGCCGCTGAGCGAGCAGGCCGCGCCGGGGGTGCAGAACGTGGCCGTGTCGCCAGAGGCCGTGTCGCCAGAGGCCGAGTCGCCAGAAGCCGAATCGGAAGAGGCCGAATCGCCAAAGGCCGCGTCGAAGCCCGTGCCGGTGTCGCTCGTCGAATCGCCGCTCGCTGCATCCGCGCCGTCTGCTGCGCTCGCGTCGCTCGAATCGCTCGTCATCCCGGAGTCCGCGGCGCCGGAGTCGCTCGTCGCCGAGTCGTCCCCTGACGAATCGGTCGCGGTCGCGGTGTCGGCGGTCGTCGAGTCGTCACCCGCGGAGTCCGGCCCGGAGTCCTGCGCCGAGTCCTGGACCGAGCCGTCGTCGCCGCCG
>CAIXWQ010000381.1 GCA_903923175.1 uncultured delta proteobacterium
ACGCCTCCCTGCCGGGACTCCGCGACAGCCTGACGATGCCCATCACGCCGCCGTCGCGCCCCGCGCGGTGGGCGTGATGCCCATCGCCGCGATCGCCGCTGCCCGCACGGTGCGCGATGCCCATCACGCCGGTGCAGTCCGCGTCGTCGTCGCTGATGGCCATCGCGCACGCGCGCGCCGACCGCAGACACGCCGATGCCCATCGAGGCGGCGCGGTTCGCGCACCACCGCGATGGGCATCGCTTCGCCGGTCGCGCGCGATCAGAAGATGTCGTCTTCGACGTAGGCGACGGGCTCGGTTCGGGTCAGGTCCCTGCAGACGGCCGTGGCGTGCGCGCCTGCGAGGTCCTGTGCCTCGAGTAGCGCGACGACGAGATCCTCGACGCCGGCGGGCATGAGGTCGCGCTCGGGATGGGTCGCCCCCAGCAGATCGAGCGTGGTCTGGATCGCGTGGTCGAGAATCCTCAAGGTGCCGAGCTCAGGCGCGGCGGCGAGGAGGTCGATGTTCAGGCGGTCGTTCACGGCGCCCCCGTCGTGAGCACCGCGACTCGGTCGATGTCCTCGGCGGCGACGGCCTTTCTCTTTCGTTTCGCGGCCTCGCGCAGGCCCGCGGTCGCGAGCCTGTCGAGGTCGCGGAGCGTGCCCTGGGCGTGCTCGTGCAAGAGCGTCTTCGCGTCTTCGGCGAAGAGATCGCGCTCGCAGCCGGCGAGCTTCAGCCGGAAGCGCAGGTAGTCGGCCGTGTCGTCGGTGGTGAGCGGCGAGATCACGAATCGGCGCGAGATCCTCGAGTAGAGCGAGCGGTGTCTCCGAAGCTCGAGGCGGTCGACGAGGTCGGTGAGGCCGACGAGGAAGAGCGAGAGCAGGGCGCGACTGTCCCACTCGTAATTGAGGAGGATGTGAAGATGGTCGAGCGTGTCGGGCTGGAGCAGATGCGCCTCGTCGAGGAGGAATATCGGGTGGACGCGATCCTGGCCGAGCTGCTGCACGTGGGTGCTGACGGCGTAGAAGACGGCGGCCGCGGTGGCCGACGGCGTGAGGCCGAGCGCGACGCAGAGCTGGCGATAGAAGTCGCGCTTTCCGAGGGTCGAATTGTGGCTGTAGGTCAGTCGGTAGCGCGGCCCCTGGAGCCTCTGACGAAGCGCGCGCATCACGCACGTCTTGCCGGCGCCGGGCTCTCCGACGAGCAGACCGTTTTCGCGCTCATCGGCGGCCTCGACGAGCCCCTCGACGATCTCGGCTTTCGAGGGAGGGAGCCAGAGATCGGTGTCGCCGATCTCCTTGATGAAGGGCGCGCTGGCAAGGCCGAAGTGGGCGAGATAGGCGGCGCCGCTCACGACGCACCTCCGGTCTTCTTCTGCGCCGCGCGCACGAGCGTCGCGCCCGGATCGAAGCCCGTCTTCACATGCGTGGGCTCGGGCGCCTCGCCGCGGGGCGGGCGCTTTCGCTTGCCGTTTCGCTTCGCGTCGACCGGGATCAGCGGCAGCCTGCGCCCCTCGATTTCGACCGCGGGCGGCGCCTTCGGATCGTACCAAGAGCGGACGATGGTGACGCGCTTGCCGGCGAGGAAGCCCTGTCCGAGCTCCCAGTCGGTGCCGTCGATCGAGAGCACGTTGTCGTGGCTGACGCGGCGATTCTCGCGCACCTCGAGCGCCTCGCGGAGCTTGTCTTCGGTGAGGTCGTCGTTGCGCACGTACGCGCGAAAGACCGAGCGCGGCGTGCGACCGAGCAGGCCGGCGTGGGGCGTGTCGTGGTAGCGCGCGAGGAAGGCCGCGAGCTTCTCGTTGAGCTGATCGAGGGTCGTGTCGCCCGTGCAGAAGTCGAGCAGCGCCTCGCGCAGCGTGCGCCAGAAGCGCTCCATCTTGCCGCGGGCGCGTGGATCGTGGGGTTTTGCGTGAATGAGCACGACGCCGAGCCGCGTGCACGCCGTCGCGAGCGTGTCGCCGATATAGGTCGAGCCGTTGTCCAGAAAGAGCGCGTCGGGGAGCCCGAGTCGCTTCAGCGCGTCGAGCAACAGCGCGAGCATGTCGCGCTCCTTCTCGGTCCACCGAGCCTCGAGCGCGACGACGTAGCGAGAGGCGTCGTCGAGCATGCCGTGGATGCGCACGGGCTTGCGCACGCCGCCCTCGGTGATCGCGAAGTGGCAGACGTCGCCGTGCCAGAGCGCGCCCGGCCGCTCGGCCTCCCAGCGCAGGCGCGTCTTGCCGGCGCTCGGTCCCTGCGAGTCCGCGACGCGCGCCGAGCAGCGCAGGAGCCCACGATCGGCGAAGAGCTTGCGGACCACGGGCTGGTGACGTTGCGCCTCGGCGTCGAGGCGCCCCTCGTCGATGAGCGTCTGCAGGATGAGCCGCACCGACGCGCTCGGGTGCTCGCGGCGGATGTCGCAGAGCAG
>CAIXWQ010000382.1 GCA_903923175.1 uncultured delta proteobacterium
CGACGCAAGCCGTGAGCAGCGCGGCCGCGAGGATGGCGCGGGGCGCGCGCGCTGCGGACGCCGCGCGCGCCGCTGGCTCCGAGCGAGCTGCGGGAGCCGAGGGAACGGAGGGCATCGGGGGAGGCGCGGCCAACCCGCGGGCGATAGCACGAGCGGCGGGGGCGGCGCACCCGAGCCGGCTCGTCCACGTCTCCCCGGCGCCCCCGCCTTCATGGGAGGCGCTCACGCGGGCCGATGCTAGGCTCGAAACGCTACGCGCTCCGCGGCGTACCCACACGAAGATGCCCCTCGCCCGCCGACTCCACGCCCACGCCCGCCCGCTCGCCCTCCCCCTCGCCGCGCTCGCCGGCCTGGTCGGGCTGGTCGGCACGACGCTCGCGCCCGCCGGCCTGCTCCCGAGCGGCGCGGTGCCGACGGTCCAGGCCGCCACCAACGGCCCGAAGACCCCGGGCTGGCTCGGCGTCGGCATGGAGAAGCCGAAGGCGCTCGGCGGCGTGCTGGTCACGCGCGTGATCCGCGGCTCGCCGGCCGCGCAGAAGGGGGTGCGGCTCGACGATCGCATCGTCAAGGTCGACGGCAAGGTGGTCTCGGATCCCAGCGACGTGAGCGGCGCGGTCGCGGCCAAGGGGGCGGGCAAGAGCGTCGTGCTCGAGCTCGTGCGCGACGCGCAACCCCTCGCCGTCACGGTGGATCTCGCGGCGCGGCCGACCCCCGAGCAGGTGTTCCGCATGGACATGGTCGGGCGCAAGCTGAGCAGCCTGCCGCCGCTCGCGCTCGCGTCGGGGCCGGGGCCCGTCGCGTATCCCGCGCTCGACGGCCGCGTGGTGCTCGTCGACATGTTCGCGACCTGGTGCGGCGCCTGTCTGCAGCTCGGCCCCTACTACCAGGCGATGCACGCCAAGTACGCGTCGCAGGGGCTCACCGTCCTCGGCATCTCCGACGAGGCCCCGAAGGCGCTCGCCGGCTGGGCGAAGCAGAACGCCGTGACGTACACGGTCGCGAGCGACACCACGAGCAGCGCCTTCGCGACCTTCTCCGCGCCGGCCATCCCGGCCTCGCTCGTGGTCGACAAGCACGGCGTCATCCGCGACGTCGAGATCGGCTTCGAGCTCGCGCAGGTGCAGAAGACCGAGGCCCTCATCCAGGCCCTGCTCAAGGAGCCGTGAGCGCGGCGCAGCCGAGCCGCGTGAAGGCCACCCGAGCCGAGAGAGCCACGAGGGCCGCGTCGCGATGACCAAAGTGCTCGACCCCGACGCGATGGTCCGCGTGCTCGGAGAGCTCTGCGCGGTGCTCCGCCGGCGCGGGCTGCCGATCGCGCCGCCCGAGATCATCGACGCCGCGCGCGCGCTGGTCGTGTGCGGCCTCGACGAGCGCGCCACGGTTCGCGAGGCGCTCGCGACGACGCTGGTCAAGCGCGTCGCCGACCGACCGATCTTCGACGAGTCCTTCGACGCGTTCTTCGCGCACGACGCCCGGGCGGCGGGCGACCTCTTCGAACGGCTGCGGGCCGACGGCTTCGACGACGCGGAGCTCGCCGCGCTGCGCGAGATCCTCGCGGCCGACGCCGACACGGGCACGCTGGCCGCGCTCCTCGGCGCGGGCGGCGACGCCGAGCTCACGCGCCTGCTGCTGCGCCCCGACGTGCAGCGCGCGCTCGAGGGGCTCGGCAGCCAGCTTCAGATCGGCTTCTTCACGCAGCGCGCCTCCGAGATCGTCGGGCTCGGGCGCGCCTCGGGCGGGCTCGCGCGCCTGCGCACCGCGCTCAAGGGCGCGCTCGGCGAGCGGGGCGAGGCGATGGCCGAGAGGCTCGCGAAGGAGCTCGATCGCACGCGCGGCGAGGTCCGCGACTTTGTGCGCCGCGAGATGATGCGTCGCAACCCGGGCGCGCAGACCGACGCGAAGAAGCGCCGCCTCGAGCGCACGCCGTTCACCTCGCTCTCGGACGTCGAGGTCGAGGAGGTGCGCCGCGCGGTGCGCCGGCTCGCCGAGAAGCTCCGAGGCAAGGCGCGCGTGCGTCGCCGCCACGCGCGGCGCGGCGCGCTCGATCTCCGCCGCACCATGCGCCTCTCCTGGAAGACCGCCGGCGTGCCGACGTGCCCCGCGCGCAAGCTGCGCCCGCGCGATCGCCCGAAGCTCGTCCTGCTCTGCGACGTGAGCGACTCGGTGCGCCTCGCCGCGCGGTTCATGCTGGAGCTCGTCTGGGCGCTGCAGGAGCTCTTCGCCGACACCCGCAGCTTCGTCTTCGTGAGCCAGCTCGGCGAGGTGACCAAGCTGTTCCGGCGCGAGCCGGTCGGCGCCGCGCTCGGCCGCGTCTTCTCCGGCGAGGCCGTCTCGCTCGCCGACAACTCGAACTACGGGGCGGTGTTCGCGCGCTTCTGGGACGAGCACCAGGGGCTGATCGACAGGCGCACCACGGTCGTGGTCATCGGCGACGGCCGGAACAACTACCAGGCCGACGAGGCGTGGGCGCTCGCGGCGATGAAGCGTCGGGCGCGCGCGCTCCTCTGGATCAACCCGGAGCGCCGCGGCTCGTGGGGCATCGGCGACAGCGCCATGCACAAGTACGCGCCCGAGTGCACGCGCGTGCTCGAGGTCGCCTGCGCGGCGGAGCTCGAGGACGCGGCGCGGGCGCTCGTCGCGCGCTGAGCTCGAGCCGGGGCGGGCGCGGAGCGGAAGATCCGACCGAGCCCGCGCCCGTCACGCCGGAATCGGCGCGATCTCGCGGGATCGGCTTGCCCGCCCACCCCCTCGCGTCTACCCCGCGCGCGATGGCTTCACTCGTCTCGCGCTGGGCCCTCGCGACGTTGTTCGCGACCTCCGTCGTCTCGCTCGGCTCGGCCGGCTGCAAGCGCCACCGCGTCGTGCGTCTCCACGGCCACGGAAAGGGCGGGCGCATCAACGCCGTCGCCTCGGCGAGCGCGGTCGCCTCGCAGCTCGCCAAGCTCCCGACGGCACCGCCCGCGATGGCGCTCGAGGTCTGGATCAAGGATCCGGAGGCGGTCGCCGAGAAGCTCATCCCGCGCTTCATGAAGCTGCAGGGGGTCCCGGTCCCGCCGACCAAGATGCTCGTGCCGTCGCTCTCGCGGCTGCTGACGAACGGGCTCCCGCCGGAGAAGGCGCGCAACCTCGAGCAGATCGATACGACGCAGCCCTTCGGCTACATCGTCCTCGACACGCCGCTCGGCACCGCGCCGACGGCCGACGGCGGCTCGCGCTTCGTGCTCGCGGCGACCGCCAAGGACGCCAAGACCGGCCAGAGCTACGTCGACGACTACGCGAGCCAGGAGGGGGCCACCAAGGAGAGCTGCGTCCTCGGCGGCGGCCGCCAGATCGCCTGCTACAAGGGGAAGAACACCGGTCGCTACCTCGCCTACCTCGACGGGCGCGTGCTGCTCTCGACGGACAAAGAGGCGATCACCGAGTCGGCGCCCCGCGTCGCGGCCGGCATCGAAGCCGCCAAGACGCAGTCGCACCTGATCGTCGCGCGCGCGCCGAAGAGCTGGATCTACGGGCCGTTCAAGCGCGGCATCGAGTCGGCCTGGGTGAACTGGGTGGGGCCGCAGCTCGGCGGCGCGACGACGGGGCCGGCCAAGGCCTTCTTCGACGACATCGCGACCTCGGCGCAAGGCACGTTCCCGGGCGTCGGCGACCTCGAGGTCTTCGTCGACGCCACCGACGATCAGGCGAGCGCGACGCTGACGCTGCTCGCCGACCCGGGGACGCCGTTCGCGAAGTTCCTCGGCGCCTATCCGACCGAGGCGCCCTCGACGCTGTTGATGGCCCCCCGCGACTCGCTGGCCGCAGCCTCGTTCCGCTTCCCGCTCCCCTGGCTCGAGCTGATCCGCAAGTTTCTCACCACGCCGCCCCCCGGCGTCGAGATCCCGGCCGATCTCAAGGCCAAGACCGAGGCGGCCTTCAGCGACTTCCAGGCCGCGCTCACCGGCGACGTGCTCATCGCCAACCTCGCCGATCCCCCCCCCGGCGGCCCCGGCACCAACGTCATGCGCTTCGGCGTGAAGGACGTCGCGTCGGCCAAGAAGGCCGCCAAGGGGCTGGTCGACTTCCTCATCCCCGACAAGCTCCCGCGCACGCCGATCACGGGCGACGAAGGCGCGGCCGGTGAGGTCGTCGAGATCCCGATGGAGATCCCGCAGGGGGCGCCGCCGGGCACCAAGCTGCCGCCGATCGGGCTCGGCTGGGTGGTCAAAGGCAACTTCCTCTACGTCGCGCGGGGCTCGAACCCGAAGGAGCGCGCGCTCGCGTTCGCCAGCGGCAAGGCCGACACCGTGCTCGGCGCCGACGCCATGGTGAAGACGCGCATCGGCACGATGCCCGCGAACGCCGCCTTCGCCTCGGTGGTCGCGCCGTTCCGCGCCGACACGCCGATCGCCGCCGCGTTGAAGCAGCCGCCGCTCCCCGAGGCGATCTCGTTCGCCGTCGAGCCGTCGGCGAACGCGCTCGTCGTGCACGCGAAGTTCGACATCGAGCTGACGTTCGCGGTCATCGCCCCGATGCTGCTGGCGCCGCCGCGTGGTGCCGGCGGTCCCGGCGGCCCTGGCGGTCAGCCTGGGATGATGCAGCCGGGGATGGGCATGCAGCCGGGCATGCCGCCGGGGATGATGGGCGGCCCTGCCGGCTCCGCGGTCCCGCCGGTCAACGTCCCCTCGGCCCCGAGCGGCGCCACGCTCGATCTGCCGACGCGACGCCACACCGACTACTGACCGCGCGGGCGCCGCGAGGCGCGTGCGTGGGCGCGGCTCGACGCAGGGGCGCGAGGTCGCGAAGTGGCGCGGGGGCGTCGCGTCCGTCAGACTGAGGGGGCTCGCTGCTCTTCCGCCGCTTCGCTTCGACTCGCTCCTTCGTCTCCGGATGCCTCGCCCCTTCTCTCTCCGCACGATCTTGTGGCCGGTCGCCCTGCTCTCGGGGGGCGTCGCCGCTGCCGCGTTGCCCTCGGTCGGCTGCTCGTACGAGAGCGCCGCCGACGCGACGACGACGCTGCACCCGATCGACACCGGGACCTCTGGCGACGCCCAGCTGATCGAGGTCGGCGGCGACGACGGCGGCCACGTCGAGCTGTGCGGCGCGGTCCGCCGCTGCGACCCCGATCGCACCGACATCTGCTCGAGCGCGCCCAACGACGCCGGCAGCGACACGGGCGACGCCGATGCCGTCCCCGACGCCCCGACGCTGCTCGCGTGCCGCGTGCTGCGCGAAGGCGGGAGCGTCATCGCGTCGTGCGCGCCGGCCGGCACCGCCGCCGACTCCGCGTACTGCACGAGCGACGACGACTGCGAGCCCGGGCTCGCGTGCGTGGGCGATCCGGGGCGTTGCCTGCCGTACTGCTGCGGCGCCACCGCGGGCGCAGATCCCTGCGGCAAGGCGCGCTACTGCGCGGCGCTGGCGGTCGCCGCGCGTCCGAACGATCGCGTCCCGGTCTGCGCGCCGCTCGACAATTGCCCGCTGCTCCAGGACCAGGACCACTGCCCGACCGGCTCCTCCTGCACCGTCGTGCGCAACGACGGCGCGACGACGTGCGTGCCGATCGGCTCCGGTCAGGACTTCCAGGCGTGCCCGTGCGATCGCGGCTACGTCTGCCTCGGCCCCGACGGCAACCGGCTCTGCCGCAAGCTGTGCAAGGTCGGTGACCATACCGCGTGCGGCGCGGGCACCTGCGAGGCGCTCTCGACCATCCCCTCGGGCTTCGGGATCTGCACCGCCGCCGACGGCGGTCTCTAGCCGGCTTCTGGCCGAGTCAGTCGCGGAGCCACTTCGGCGCGCGCTTCTCGCGCAGCGCGGCGAGCGCTTCCTTGTGATCGTGCGTCCGCCACGTCTCGACGAAGCGGTCGAGCTCGCGCTCGTACGAGGCCGCGCGGTCGAGCTCCAGCGCGTCGAGCATGCCGAGCTTCATGGCTGCGATGGCGCGCGGCGCGCCGGCGATCACGTCGCGCGCGATCTCCCGCGCGCGGGCCAGCGCGGCGCCGTTCTCGACGACCTCGTCGACCAGGCCGACGCGCAGCGCGTCCTCGGCGCTGCACGGCGCGCCGGTGAGCAACAGCCGCTTGGCCGCGCCGAGCCCCACCAGGCGCACCAGCCGCGTCGTGCCGCCCCACCCCGACGCGACGCCGATGCGCGTCTGTTTGAACGAGAGCCAGGCCCCTTGCTCCGCGACGCGCAGATCGCACGCCGACACGACCTCGCAGCCGCCGCCGTAGACGTCGCCCGAGATCGCCGCGATCACCACCGCGGGCATGCGCTCGAGACGGGCGAGCGCCGTCATCACCTCGCCCGCGAACGCGCGCGCCTGCGCCTCGTCGGCGATGGCCGCGACCTCGCGCAGATCCGCCCCGGCGAGGAACACGGGCTTCTGCCCGGGCCCGCGCGGCGCCGCGGCGAGGATGATGGCACGCAGCGAGCCGTCCGCCTCCGCGAGCGCGATCGCGTCGCAGAGCCGCTCGATCGTGGCGCGATCGAGCGCGTTGGCGCTGGCCGGCCGATCGATCGTCCAGAGCTCGACCAGACCACCTTCTTCGCGCGTGACGTGGAGCATCGGAACTCCTTCGACGGGCGTCGTCGCCCGCTGAACCGTGCGGCTCGCTCGCCCCGCGTGGGGCTATTCGAGGAAGTCTTTGTCGCGCAGCTTGCGCGGGATGTACTCGTCGGTGACGAAGCTGATCCCCTTGTTGGAGAGGGCTTCGATCTCCATCTTGAACCCGGCGTTCACCAGCGCGTTGATCTCGCGCTGCCACTGCGGCGCCTTGAACCACGGGTAGCCGAGCATCTGCTTGGCGCGCGTGACGTCCTCTTTCTCGAGGTCGATCTTCACGTCCTCCGACAGCTTGTACTTGTCGTAGTCGTAGATCGACATCCCGATGAAGCGGGCCTTCGGCAGCGCGAGGCGCATGCTCTCGTACGCGAGGCTGATCGAGCCCTGCTTGAGCACCGAGTAGATGTACAGCCCCCACGGATCGCAGTCGACGAGCACGTAGACCGGGAGCTTCAGCTCGCGGGACATGCGCTGCAGGAGCCTTCGGGCGCCGCGCGCCCCCTGCCCCTCGGTCGTCATCAGGATGCAGTTGGCCTTGCGCCAGTACTTGTCCTCGTTGAGACGCGCCCAGACGGCGAACTTCTCGACGACGAGCACGTACTGCGCGGTGCACTTCGTGAACTTGATCGCGTAGTCCTCGACGATCGACGGGATCGCGTAGCCGCCGCTGCCGAGGCGCGACAGATCGATCTCGTCGCCGTTGTCCTCGATGGTGAGCGTGCCGACCACGCGTCCCTTCGGGTTGGCGAAGAGGTGCAGCTCCTCGCGGAGCGCGTCGACGGTGACCTCGAGGTCCTCGATGACCGGATCGCTCTCCTCCTGGCCATCGAAGGTGTTCTCGCGCGTCCCCTTGATCGTGTGCTTCGTCATGTAGAAGAGATCACGGATGCTGGTCGTCTTGCCGACGTCCAGCAGCTCCTTGACCGCTCCGGCGACGAGGAAGGTCTGCATGAACTTCTTCGCCATCGCCTTGTTGAAGAACTCGCGGGTCTGCGCGCGGTCGCCCAGCTCGATGAGGTTCTTCTGCTCGTTGAACGAGACGTTCGAGAGCGCGCGCAGCGGGATCGAGAGCGTGGGGTTCTCGCCGCGCGCGACGGCGCCCACGGTGGCCTGCGCCATCTTCTCGATCTTGCCGAGCGTCTTGACCGCGCGCGCGCGCTTCTCGTCGGCGAAGCGCTGCTCCGAGGCGGTGAGCGGCGCCTCCACGTAGGGCTTCGGCGCGCTCGCCGTGGGCCCGCTGGTCGTCGGCGTCGCACCCTTCTTCGCTGCCTTCTTGGTCGCCATCCGTCGTGCCTCTTCTGACTACTTCTTCACGGGGTGGATGATCGGCAGGACGAGCTGCTTCTTGCCGTTCGCTTTGGCGCCCTTGGCCGGCGGCGGCGGGGGCGGCGCGGGCTTCTTCGAGGCCTTCGGCGCGGGCGGCGGAGGAGGCGCAGCCTTCTTCGAGGCCTTCGGTGCGGGTGGCGGAGGAGGCGGCGGCGCAGCCTTCTTCTTCGCTGCAGGCGCCGGAGGAGGTGGAGGCGGCGGCGGCGCAGCCTTCTTCGAAGCCTTCGGCGCGGGCGGAGGAGGCGGCGGTGCGGCCTTCTTCGAGGCCTTCGCGGGCGGCGCCGGCGGCTCGGCCGCGGCCTTCGGCGCCTTCTTCTTGGGCGCCGCGCCGTCGTCGTCGTCGTCCGCAGCCGGCGGCGGCATCGACGCGAGGTGTCGCGGCTCGGTCGGCTCGGTCGGCTCCGGGCGCTCGCTCGTCGGCGCGGCCGCAGCCGTCTCGTCGCCCTCGGTCGCTTCGGTGCCGTCGCCGTCGCCGCGGACGGCGGCCATGCGCACGAAGTTCGGAAGCGCCTCGTGGAACGAGGCCTCGAGCGTCGCCTTGTCGCCGTGGAGGATCTTCGCGATCGCGCCTGCGACCTCGGGGATGTAGCGCTCGAAGAGGCTCTTGCGCTGCGCATCGGCCTGCAGCCGCTGGCGCGCGCGCAGATGGATCCCGAGCTTGCGCCCGACGTCGCGGAGCGCGAGCTTGATCTCGGCGAGCATCTCCGGGTAGTGCGCGACCGCTTCCTTCGCCTCGTTGGTGAACGGCACCCAGACCGAGGCGAGGTGCACCATGACGGCGAGCGGGCCGACCGGGAGCGACCCCTTCGGCTGCGCGAGCTCGTAGTTCTTCCAGTTGGTGTCGAGCACTCCCTCCGTGATCGCGCACGCGCGCGGCTGGTATTGCAGCGGCACGCGGTTGGCGAAGCGGAGGATCTCGGCCGGCTCGTCGCTCGGCAGATCGCCGCCATAGGCGAGGCCGACCTCGATGACGAACGGGTTGCCGCGGTAGACCGCCGGCGGGCGCGTGGTCGACGCGTAGAATTCGGCCTTGAAGCGGCGCTTGAGCCCCTCGACCGTGAGCATCTCGCCGATCGGCACGACGCAGCTCGCGCTCGGCGGCGGGATCTTCACCTCGCCGAGCGCCGTGTGCAGGCGCTCGACGTCCTCGCCGTGCACGTCGCCGGCCTTCAGCCGCGGCGAGACCTTCGCCGCCTCGCAGATCTGCGTGGCGACCTGCATCGAGACCTTGGAGAAGTGGTCGTGCAGCGCGCGCGGCACGGTCACGTCGCCCGAGTCCTGCAGGATCTTGAGCAGCATCCCGAGCTCGACGCCGTGCGGGTGCGGCTTGATCTCCTCGGCCTCGCGCGGCAGCTCCTCGGCGACGCGCGGGTAGTAGATCGGCTCGCCCTTGGGCGGCGCGTAGTAGAGCTCGAGGTGCGGGTTGGCGACGACGGTCTGCTCGAGGTACGCGTCGACGCCAGTCCGCCCTGCGCGGTACGTGCCCGTCAGCTCGATCTCGACGCGGGTGCCGTGATCCTTCTCGGCCCAGTGCTTCGAGGTCTCGTCTTGCGCGTTGGGGTCGAGCTCGTCGTCGGTGAGGACGTCGGGGTTGTTGTTGCGGGTGTCGATCCGCAGCGTGATCTTCTGCGCGGGCTTCTTCTTCGCCGTCTTCGAGATGATCGTGATCGGCTTGCCGGTGGTGAGCTGGCCGTAGAGCCCCGCCGCGCTGATGCCGATCCCCTGCTGCCCGCGCGACTGCTTGAGCCGGTGGAACTTCGAGCCGTACAGCAGCTTCGCGAAGATCTTCGGAATCTGCGCCTTCACGATGCCGGGGCCGTTGTCCTCGATGGCGACGCGGAAGCGCGAGGCCTTCGCCTCCTGCCCCTCCTTGGCCGGAGCGGCGGCGAGCATCTCGAGGATCTCGACGCGGATGCTCGGGAGGATGCCGGCCTCTTCACCGGCGTCGAGGGCGTTGTCGACCGCCTCTTTGACCGTGGTCAGCAGCGCCTTCGCCGGGTTGTCGAAGCCGAGCAGGTGGCGGTTCTTCGTGAAGAACTCGCTGACGCTGATCTCGCGCTGGCGCGAGGCCATCGCCTCGGCGGTCGCGCGTCGCTCGGGACGCTCGGGCTTGCCCGCGCTCTTCGTGGGGGGATTCGGGGTCGCGGCCATCGGAAGGCGTGCCGTTAGCGCGTGGCCTGAACATGAGTCAAGCGCCAGTCGCCGCGTCGAGCAGGTGCAACCGCAGCTCATCTTCCCGCACGTGCTCGTGTTCGTGCCCCTCTCGCGTGCTCGGGCTCGGGCTCGGGCTCGCGGTCGGGCTCGGGCTCGAACGTCGCTTCCCACGCAGCCCCTCAGCTTCTCCACAGCCCAGCGCCGCGAGATCTTTGAGGAACCAGCTCGCGTCTCTGTGCATAACCCGCGGATTGACCTGAGCTTTTCGTTGCGACGAGCTTGCCGCCGCACGACGCGCACTGGACACTCGTTCAGTCCATGTACGTCGAGCTGCACGCCCACAGCGCGTTCTCGTTCCTCGAGGGGGCGTCGCTCCCCGAACGGCTCGCCGAGCAGGCCGGCGATCTCGGCTACGGCGCGCTCGCGCTCACCGATCGCGACGACTTCGGCGGCCAGGTGCGGTTTCTGGAGGCCGCCGAGCGGGTCGGCGTGCGGCCGATCCTCGGAGCCGAGGTCACCGTGCGCAGGACGCCGCTGCTCGAAGGCGTGGGCGACGCGCCTCGCGATCACCGAGCGGCGGGGGCCTCGTCGAAGACCGGGCGTTGGTCGGAGGACTTCTACGGCCTCGTGCTGCTGGTCGAGGACGCGCGCGGCTACGCGAACCTCGCGGCGCTGGTCTCCAAGGGGCGCTTCGAGCGGCCGCGCGGCACGCCGTACGTCACGCTCGAAGAGGTGGCCGAGCGCGCCGCGGGGCTCGTCGCGCTCACCGCGTTCCTCGAGGGGCCGCTGGCGCCCGCGCTCCGCCGCGGTGACGTCGGCCGCGGGGCGCGCTTCCTCCAGCCGTGGCTCGAGATCTTCGGCGAGCGCCTCTACCTCGAGGTGCAGGACCACGATCTGCCGGAGGAGCGAGCCGCCACCAAGACGACGCTCGCGATCGCGGCGCACCTCGGGCTCGATGGGCCGGCCGGGCGCGTGGTCGCGACCAACCACGTCCACCACGTCACGCGCGAGCTCAAGCCGGTCGAGGACGTGCTGCGCGCGATCAAGCACGAGTGCACCCTCGACGCGGCCGGCGATCGGCTCTTCCCCAACGACGAGCGCCACCTGCGCGCCCCGCAGGAGATGCTCCGGCGCTTTCGCGCGTGCCCCGAGGTCGTGAGGCGATCGCTCGAGATCGCCGAGCGGTGCGGGTTCACGCTGCGCGATCTGGTGGCGCCGCTGCCGTGTTTTCCGGTGGATGAAACCTCACCCCCCTGGCCCCCCTCTCCGCCAGCGGCGAGGGGGGAACGTGAGGCTCGAGCCCCCTCTCCGCCTGCGGAGAGGGGGTTGGGGGTGAGGTCTTCGACGGTCGGCATCGGCGCCGACGGCCTCGTCATCCCCGGCGTCGAGCGCGTCCTCGGCCACGATCGCGACGTCGAGCTCGAGGCGCTCACGTGGGAAGGCGCCAAGACGCGCTACGGCACGCTGCTCGAGCTGCCGAAGTATCGCGACCAGCTCCTGCACGAGCTCTCGCTCATCCGGCGGATGAAGTTCGCCGGGTACTTCCTCATCCTCTGGGACATCGTCCGCGAGGCCAAGCGGCGGCGCATCCTCGTGCAGGGGCGCGGCAGCGCGGCCAACAGCGCGGTCTGCTACTCGCTCGGCATCACCGCGGTCGATCCGATCGGGCGCGCGCTCCTGTTCGAGCGGTTCCTCTCCGAGGGGCGCTCCGAGCCGCCCGACATCGATCTCGACATCGAGCACGAGCGGCGCGAGGAGCTGCTCCAGTACGTCTACACGCGTTATGGACGCGATCACGCCGCGATGGTCGCCGCGGTGCACACCTTCCAGCCGAAGCAGGCCGCGAAGGACGTCGCGCGCGTGCTCGGCCTGTCGCCGCAGCAGGGGAACGCCCTCGCCTCGCTCTGCGATCGCTTCGTCGGGATGGACGGCTGGCACGGCTCCCACAAGCCCACGCCCGATCACAAGACGCCGGACGAGCTGCGCGGCGGCTACGAGCGCGTGTCGCCCGATCGGCTGAAGGACGCCGAGGCGATGAAGCGCGCGGGGCTCGATCCGAGCGACAAACGCGTGTCGCTGGTGCCGTGGCTCGTCGAGCGCATGGTCGGTCTGCCGCGGCATCGCGCCATCCACACCGGCGGGTTCGTGCTCTCCGAGAAGCCGATCTTCGAGGTCTGTCCGGTCGAGTGGGCGTCGATGCCGGGGCGCACGATCCTGCAGTGGGAGAAGGACGACCTCGGCACGCTCGGCCTCGTGAAGTTCGATCTGCTCGGGCTCGGGATGCTCACCGTGCTGCGCATGCACCTCGATCTCGTCGAGCAGCACCGCGGCGAGCGGCTCGATCTCTGGCAGCTCCCGCACGACGACCCGGAGGTCTACGACGCGATCTGCGCGGCCGACACGGTCGGCGTCTTCCAGATCGAGTCGCGCGCGCAGATGAACACGCTGCCCCGCCTGCGCCCGCGGCAGTTCTACGATCTCGTCGTCGAGGTCGCGCTCATCCGGCCGGGCCCGATCCAGGGCGAGATGGTGCACCCGTACCTGCGGCGTCGCATCGGGAGCGAGCCCGTCACGTACCTGCACCCGTCGCTCGAGCCGCACCTCGCGCGCACGCTCGGGATCCCGCTGTTCCAGGAGCAGGGGATGCGCGTCGCGATCGAGATAGGAGGCTTCTCGCCGAGCGAGGCCGACGAGCTGCGCCGCGCGATGGGGCACAAGCGATCGCGCGCGAAGATGGACGTGCTCGCCGACAAGCTGCGCGAGCGGATGGGCGCGCGCGGGCTCGATCTTGCGGTGGCCGAGCGCATCGTGAAGCAGCTCTCGGCCTTCGCCGACTACGGCTTCCCCGAGAGCCACGCGGCGTCGTTCGCGCTGCTCGTGTACGCCTCGGCGTTCCTGCGCTGGCACTACATGCCCGAGTTCTACGCGGCGATCCTGAACGCGCAGCCGATGGGCTTCTACTCGCCGGCGTCGCTGGTGGAGGACGCGAAGCGGCACGGCGTGGTGGTGCTCCCGCCCGACGTGTCGTGCTCGTCGTGGGACTGCACGATCGAGGATCTGCCGCCGCAGCTGCCACGCGCCGAGGAAGTGCCGCGCTGCCCGATCTGCGATCCGAGCGAGGCCTGCGAGCACGGCGCGGTGCAGGCGGCCGAGAACGCGCGCGTGCACCCCTTCGCGATGCGCGTCGGGCTCCGTTACGTGCGCGGCCTCGGCGGCGGCGTACGCGAGGCGATCGAGCGCGCGATCTCGCCGCGCCCACGGTCGATCGTCGAGTTCGCCGAGCGCGCGGGGCTTTCGTCGCACGTGCTGCTCGCGATGGCCTCGGCGGGGACGTTCGACTCGCTCGAGCCCGATCGTCGCCGCGCGGTGTGGGAGATCTTGCGCGTGGGCCAAGGGCGCGCGGGGCCGCTCGATCTGCCGGGGCTCGAGCGCGAGGCGCCCGAGCTGCCGCGCATGACGGCCGCCGAGGAGCTCGGCACCGACTACGCGCGCCTCGGGCTCTCGACGCGCGATCACCCGATGCGGCTGCTGCGCGGCGAGCTCGACGCGCGCGGCGTGACCATCGCACGCGCGCTCGCGGCCACGCCGCGCAAGCAGGTGAAGATCGCGGGGGTCGTGATCTGCAGGCAGCGTCCGCCGACCGCGAAGGGGTTCGTCTTCCTCACGCTCGAGGACGAGACCGGCATGGTGAACGTGGTGGTCGAGCCCGCGATCTTCGACCGCACGCGCCGCGACATCGTCGGCCACCCCGCGCTCGAGATCGACGGCGTCCTCGAGCGCCAGGACGGCGTGGTGAACGTGAAGGCGAAGGAGGTGCGACCGCTCGCCTTGCCGTGGACCGACGGACTGCGATCGCGGGATTTCCACTGACCAACCCCTTGACGAACTTCGACCCATATCTAATTTGAAGTTTATCGAACATGTCAGAAAATGAACGGGGGGCGTTCGCCGCCCTCGCCGATCCGACCCGCCGCGGGATCCTCAAGCTCCTGCGCCAGGGCTCGCGTGCGGCCGGGGAGATCGCGGGCTCGTTCTCGCTGAGCAAGCCGACGATCTCGCATCACCTGCGGCTGCTCGAGGAGGCCGGGCTCGTCCGCTCGGAGCGGCGTGGCACGAGCATCGTCTACACGCTCCAGGCCAACGTGCTCGAGGAGCTCGCCGCCGAGCTGCTCGATCTCACCGCGGGGCTGCGCGTGCCGGGGGATCCCAAGAGCAGGCGCACTCCGTAGCGCGCGCACGTCTCGTTCTCTCGCGCGTCCTCGCGCACCGCTTCGCGTTCTCGTCCAAGGAGTGGTCCATGACCTCGCTTTCGACCTCGACCCCGAGCGCCTCGCCCTCGGGCGACGACGGCAACCGCACGCTCGACGTCGTCACGCTCGTCGTCCTCGGCGCCACCTGCGCCGTGACGGCCGCCCTCTATCCGCGGCTCCCCGCCCGCATCCCGATCCACTTCGACGTTCGTGGCGTCGCCGACGGGTGGGCGGGCAAGGGCTTCGGCGCCTGGCTGATGCCGCTCACGATGCTGGGCGTCGTCGCGTTCGTCCGCGTCGGCGCGCGCTTCCTCGCGCCGTCGTGGCGCGCGCGCACGGCGACGTCGGCGGCGTCGCTGCTCCTGCTGATCGTCACGATCGGCATGCTCGCGATCCACTTCTTGATGCTGCACGTCGCGCTCACCGGCGTGGCGAGCATGGGGGCGTCGCTCGGCGTGGTGCTCGGCGCGCTCTGGCTCGCGCTCGGCCTCGTGATGCCGCGCCTGCGCCGCAACCCGTGGATGGGCATCCGCACGCCGTGGACGCTCTCGAGCGACGAGAACTGGGCGCGCACGCACCGCGTCGCGGGCATCGCGATGAGCGTCGCCGGGCTCGTCGCCGTCCTCGCCGTGCTCGCCGGCTCGCTGGCGACCGCGATCGTCGCGGTGATCGCCAGCGGGCTCGGGCCGCTCGTCTACTCGTTCGTGATCGCGCGAAAGCTCGACGATCGCTGAGCGCTCAGGCCCGCGGCGTGG
Source organism: uncultured delta proteobacterium (assembly GCA_903923175.1). Taxonomy (GTDB): domain Bacteria; phylum Myxococcota_A; class Polyangia; order Polyangiales; family JADJMO01; genus CAIXWQ01. Next base: position 15,030 of record CAIXWQ010000382.1, read on the forward strand.
CGCCGAGGGCCTTGATGGCCTCCACCGCCTTGCCGTGCAGCGCGTCGACCTCCCCGTCGGTCAGCGTCCGGCTCATCTTCGGATCGCGATAGGTGAGCCGGAACGCGAGCGAGCGCTGCCCCGCGGGCACCCCCTCGCCGCGATAGAGGTCGAACAGCTCGACGCGCTCGCAGAGCTCGCCCGCCGTCTTCTGCAGCGTGCTCGCGAGATCGCCCGCGGTGAGCGTCTCGACGGCGATCACCGCCACGTCGCGCGTGGTCGCCGGGAGCGTCGGCAGCGCGCGGAACTGCGGCCGCGCAGGGCCCGCGCGCTCGATCGCGCGCAGATCGATCTCGATCACCAGGGCCGGCCCCTCGAGCTCCAGCCTGTCGATCACGTCCGGGTGGACCGGACCGAAGCTGCCGACGTCGATCGGCCCCTCGGCCGAGGCGATCACCAGCTTGGCGGCGCCGCGTGGGTGGAGATGCGAGGGGCGGGCCGCTCCGGCGAGCAGCTCCACGCTCGGCGCGCGACCGGCGAGGCGCTCCACCAGCCCGAGCGCGATCCCCTTCGCGTCCCACACGTCGACCTCTTCGCCCGCGCCGATCCACGCGTCGCGCGGCCCAGCGAGCACCACCGCCAGCGACGGCACTTCGTCGCAGAGCCCGCGCGCGGCCTCGGCCCCACCGGCGAGGAAGCGCCGACCGACCTCGAAGACGCGCACGCGCTTCTCGCCGCGCCGCCGTGACCGACCGAGCCCACCGAGCAGCCCAGGGAGCAGCGAGGTGCGCATCACGCTCCGCTCCTCGCCGAGCGGGTTCAGCAGCGTGACGGTGGCCTCCGGCGCGCCGACCGCCGCGAGCTCGCGCGGGCTGGTGAAGCTGTACGAGATCGTCTCCGACAGCCCGAGCTCGCGACCGGCGTGGCGCGCGCGGCGCTCGAGCCAGCCGTCGTAGCGCGCGGGCTGCGCGGGGATGGTCGGCACCACCGCCGGGATGACGTCGTAGCCGCGGCAGCGCCCGATCTCCTCGACGAGATCGACCTCGATCGCGAGATCGGGGCGGTGCGACGGGAGCACGACCTCGGTGGTCGCGCGATCGCCCTCGCCGCTCCAAGGCGCGACCTGGCAGCCGAGGCGCGTGAGCAACGCCGCGGCGACGTCGCGATCGACCTCGACGCCGAGCACCGCCGCGATCTTCGCCGCGCGGAAGAAGACCTTGCGCGGCTCGTACGGAAGCGAGACCACGTCGAGCATCCCGTCGGCCGCGGCGCCGCCGGCGAGCTCGAGGGTGAGCGCCGCCGCGCGGGCGATCGCCTTGGTCACGCTGCCGCGATCGACGCCGCGCTCGAAGCGGTGCGACGACTCGGTGTGGAGCCCGTGGCGGCGCGCGGTGCGGCGCACGCTGCGCGGATCGAACCACGCGCACTCGATGAGCACGCGGCGCGTCCCCTCGGAGATCTCGCTGTTGCCCGCGCCCATCACCCCCGCGAGCGCGACCGGCTTGCCGCCGCCCGGAGCGCCGTCGCAGATGACGAGATCGTCGACCACCAGCGTGCGCTCGATCCCCTCGAGCGTGACGACCTTCTCACCCTCGCGCGCGAGCCGCACGTGGATGGCCTCGCCCTCGAGCTTGTCGAGATCGAAGGCGTGGAGCGGGTGCCCCTGCTCCATCATCACGAGGTTGGTCACGTCGACGGCGTTCGAGAGCGAGCGGACGCCGAGCGCGTGCAGCCGGTAGCGGACCCAGAGCGGCGAGGCGCCGATGGCGATCCCCTCGACGACCATCGCCGCGTACTCGGGGCAGCGCTCCTTGGCGCCCGCGTCGACGGTCACCTTCGCGCGCGACGCGACCGGCACGCCGAGCGAGCGCGCCAACGCGTTGGCTCCACCCGAGAGCGGCGGCGAGAACGGCAGCTCGAGCAGCGCCGCGAGCTCGCGCGCCACGCCGACGTGGCCGAGCGCGTCGGGGCGGTTCGGCGTGACGCCGACCTCGAGCACGTCGTCGATCACCCCGGGGACGGCCACGTGGAACGGCGTGCCGGGCGCGGCGAAATCGCTCGCGAGCACGATGATCCCGGGATCCCCCGCGTGGCTCGCGTGCTTGTCGCCCGCGTCGCTCTTCGCCGCGTCGTCGCCCTTCGGCTTGGCCTCGCCGAAGCCGATGCCGAGCTCGCGCTCCGAGACGAGCATCCCCTCGCTCACCACGCCGCCGATGTCGCGCGGCGTGAGCGTCACGCCGAGCGCCGGGAGCGTCGTGCCGACCGGCGCGAGGAGCACGAGCCCGCCCACGGCGGGGACGTTCGGCGCGCCGCAGACGACCTCCGGGTTCACGCCCCCCTTGTCGACGGTGACCAGCTGGAGCGAGCTGCGCTTCGGGTGCGGCTTCTTCTCGAGCACGCGCGCCACCACGACCGGCTCGATGCCGGCGCCGAAGCGCTGTACGGCCTCGACCTCGAGCCCGGCGGCGGTGAGCCGCGCGGCGATCGTCGCCGTGTCCAGGTTCGACAGTCCGGGGAGCAGCTCACGCAGCCAAGCGACCGAGACGCGCATGCACCGCCGTTACCACGTCGGAGGCGCTGGCGGGACGGGTCTCGGCCAGACCGCACCGGTCAGTGCCAGAAGCCGAGCGAGAGCCCGTAGTTCGACCAGCGGGGCGCGAGATCGAGCATCGTGTTGAGCCGCCACTGGGTGTCGCCGTCGAGGAGATGGAAGATCGACCAGGTGAAGAGCTCGACCTCCACGCCCCCCGTCACGTGCTGCCGGAAGGCCTTGGCGTCAGGCTCGGAGCCGAAGCGGGTCGGCTCGATGTACGACCCCAGGCGGAGCTTGAGCTGCCCCGGGAGCAGCTCGGTCTCGACCCCCGCGCGCACGGAGAACGTCGCGTTGCGCCCGGCGCGCGTGACCTTCTGCGAGAAGTACGACTCGAGGCTGATGCCGTCCTCGGTCGGCCCGGTCACCAGCAGCCCGAGCGTCAGCAGCACGTACTCGCGCCCCATCGCGCGGTAGCGCTGCTTGCGGAGCGCCTTGACCTCATCGTGGAAGCGCGCGGTCTCCGCGTCCTCCTCGACGCGCAGCTTCTTGTCGCGCTCGGCGAGCTCGCGCTCGACCCGCGGCCGCTCCTCGGCCGTCGCGTCGGCGAGCTTCTGCGTGCGCTCGCCCGCCCGCCGCTCGCGCGCGCGGCGGATCTCGGTTCGCAGATCGGCCTCGTCGTCGTGGGGGTTCACCCACTTCGGGTTCAGCGGCCGGGGCCCGCCTTGGAGCGCGACGCCGAGATCGACCTCCCACGGCAGGTGCGCGTTGCCGGGCGCGACGAGGCCCCCCGCGGAGGTCGCCTGCGCCCCGCCGGGCTGCGTGGTGGTCACGGGCATGCGGTACGTCGCGCCGATGCGAAACGGCAGCTGGTCCGGGCGGACCAGCACGCCGAGCTCCGGCGCGGCGCCCGTGAGCGAGACGACGTTGGTCGTCGCGCCGTTGAGCGTGCGCGAGATGTCGAAGCCGACGAGGCGCAGACCGGTCCCGACCACCAGATCCCCGCCGAAGAGCGAGCGCGCGAGCAGCGCGTGCGTGCGCGAGATCGTGGCGCCGAACTTCTCCTGGTCGGCCGTGGCGTCCGGCGAGAGGTTGTAGTGCTGCAGATCGCTGACGACGCCGAAGCCCCACGCCCCGAGCTGCAGGTTCGCGCCGAGCGTCAGGAAGTAGAAGTCCTTGTACGTGAACGGCGTGATGTAGCCGCGGTTCTCGAAGTCGACCTGCTTGAACGCGGAGGGGAAGGTGATCGAGGCGTCGACGTCGTAGTCGGCCCAGGAGTTCGACCACGGCGCGCGCAGCGCCGGCGCGGCGGCGTTCATCGCGTAGCCGTCGGTCCCCTCGCCCAGCGCCTCGTACGCGCCGCCGAGCGCGACGATGCGCCCCGACGACAGCACCGGGCTCGTGACGAGATCGAGCTGGCAGTCGGTGGTCACCGCGGCGACGGCGCCGCACGCCGCCCGCGCGCGGATCGGCACGCTCGCGAGCGCTGCCGCGAGGGCGAGCGCCGCGCCGACGCCCACGCGAGGGCGCGCGAGGCGACGCCTCACGGCTCCTTTGCGTTCGACGCGCTCCCGCCGCCCAGCAGGAACCGCGCGAGCGGCTCGGCGTCGAGCTTCGCCGTCGACAGCAGCGCGTCGAGCAGGGTGCGCCCGAGCTTGGCGAGGTCGAGCAGCGCCCGCACGCGCCGCGCCTGGAAGTCGGCCCGCGCGCGGGCCTCGCCCCCCTTCGCCGCCTGCGCCTTGCGGGCGGCCTCGAGCTCCTGGAGCGCGCGCTCGAACGACTCGACGGCGGCGCCGATCTCGATCCGCTCGCGCTCGCCGAGGACGCGCGAGATCATCCGCCAGAGCGCGACCTCGGCCGAGAAGAAGTCGCGGCGCTCCCCCTGCACCCAGACCTTCTTCACGACGCCCCAGCGGATCAGCTCGGCGAGCGTCATGCTCACCGCGCCCGAGGAGATGAGGAGCCGGTCCTTCAGGTCGCCCGCCGTCAGCGGCGTCGGCGACAGGTACAGGAGCGTCCAGATCCGCCCCATGTTCCGCTTGAAGCCCCAGAACTCCATGAGCCGCCCGACCGCGTCGCTCACCGCGGCCTCGGCCGACGACAGCGCAGGCTCGGCGTGCGGCGCGGTGGCGGCCGCGTCGTCGCGAGTCTTTGCGCGCCGCTGGAGGACGGTCATCACGGTCGAGCTTAGCAAGGCGAGCGGAGGAAGGCCGAGAACGCGGAGCTTCGGGCGCGGTCGCGCTCAGGCGGTCCGCGCGACGAGGTCGAGCGCCACCGCGGCGAGGGCGTCGCGCGCGGGGCCTCGCGGAACGGCGTCGAGCGCCTCGACCGCGCGCGAGGCCTCGGCCTCCGCGCGGCGACGGACCTCGTCGCAGGCGCCCGAGGCGCGAATCTTCGCGCAGAGCTCGTGCGCCAGCGCGTCGTCGGGCTCCTCGCGCAGCTTGCGGATCGTCGCGACCAGCGAGCCGTCGCGGGCCACCGCGCGGAGCAGCGGCAAGGTCGGCTTCCCCTCGCGGACGTCGGCCACGAGGCTCTTGCCGGTCACCCGCTCGTCGCCCACGACGTCGAGGAGATCGTCGACGATCTGGAACGCGACGCCGACGTGCGCGCCGTAGGCCCCGAGCGCGTCCGCGACGCGCGCGTCCCCGTGCGCCGCGAGGGCGCCCGCGCGGCAGGTCCAGGCGAACAGGGCGGCCGTCTTCCCCTGCACCACGCGCTCGTAGGTCGCCTCCGAGAGATCGAGCGTCGTGCGGCCGCGCAGCTGCACGACCTCGCCGTCGACCATGGCGCGCAGCGCGCCGAGGAGCGTGCCGAGGATCTCCCCGCGGCGATCGCCGAGCTGGTGCACGACGTCGAGCGCGTGGACCAGCAGCAGGTCGCCCGAGAGCACCGAGACGGCGTTGCCCCAGACCATCCGCGACGTCGGGCGCCCGCGGCGCTCCGGCGCGTCGTCGAGCACGTCGTCGTGGAGGAGGGTGGCCGAGTGGATCAGCTCGGCCGCGAGCGCGACGGTGCGCGCGCGCATCGCGCGATCGCCCGAGAGGCCGTTGGCGGCGGCGGCCGACAGGAACGTCGCGAGCGGCCGGACTCGCTTGCCCCCCGCGCCGACGAGGTGGAGCGCCGCTTCGCGCGCCGGCGAAACGCCGCGGTCGCACGCCTCGGCGAGCGCCGAGGTGAGCCACGCGAGGTCGGTCGAGAGCAGCGCGGACACCGCGTCGAGCCGCGACTTCGCGCGGTCGTCGACGCGCGGATCCCGCGCGACTTCGCGGAGGAGGCGCACCCCCTCGGCGATCTCTCCAGCCGGCCCGCGCGCATGCTCGTCGCGCGGGGCCTCCACCGTGGCCGTCATCGCTGGCTCCTCTCAAGTTTCAAAATATTTTGAAGCTTCACGGACTTTAGGGAAGACGCCCGCGCCGTCAAGGCCAACCGCGCCCGCGCGCCGCGCAACGAGCCCGACAGGCGGCTAGGCTACCGGGCGCGATGACCCCGACACCGCCCCCGAACCGAGCGCCGACGGCGCCTCGGCCCGCTTCGAGACACGTCGTCGTGGTCGGCGCGACCGGCTCGATCGGTCGCGCGGTCGCCCGCGCGGTATGCGACCGCGGAGACCGCGCCACCCTCGTGGCCCGCGCGTCGGCTCGCCTCGTCGCGCTCGCGGCAGAGCTCGGGCCCCGGGCGACGCCCTTCGCGCTCGATCTCTCCGACGAAGCCGCGCCCGCGCGCCTGGCCGAGGCGGCGCCCGACGCGACCGATCTGGTCTTCGCCCTCGGCTCGTTCCCCCGGACGCCGCTCGAGACCGTCGGCCGCGCCGACTTCGCCGCGGCGGTCACCGAGCACTGCGCGCTCTTCGTCGAGTGCACGCGTGCGCTCGCGCCCGCCATCGCCCGCGCGGGCGGCGGGGTCGTCGGCTTCGGCGACGACGGCGTCGAACGCCCGTACCCGAACCACCTCGCCTACCTCGCCGCGAAGGGCGCGCTCACGGCGGCGGCGCGGGTGCTGTCGCTGGAGCTGGGCGCCGGCGAGAAGGCCCCAGCCGATCGCGCAGGGCCGGTCCGCGTGGGGCTCGTCGCGATCGGCGTGGTGACCGACCCCGAGCTCGACGACCCCGCGCGCCGAGCCGCCCTCGCGCGCCGTTCTCGCCTCGGTCGCACGGGGACGCCGGAGGAGGTCGCGCACGTCGCGCTGGCGATGCTCGACGCGACGTGGGTGACCGGCGAGGTCTGGCACGTCGGCCGCTGACCTTCGCCCTCGGGCGGGCCGCCTCCGGGGCGGGTCGTCCAGGCGCCCTTCACGTCCCGCTGGCGGCGCTGCCCGGCTTCTCGTACATGCCGGCGCCATGTTCGAAGACGGCGCGCGGGCGCTGATCGTGACCCCGACCTACAACGAGCGCGAGAACCTGGAGCCCTTCCTCGAAGGAGTGTTCCGCTGGGCGCCGAGCGCCAACGTGCTCGTGGTCGACGACAACAGCCCCGATGGCACCGGCGATCTCGCGGACGCCATCGCGGCGCGCGATCCGCGCGTGCGGGTGATGCACCGCCCCGGCAAGATGGGGCTCGGCAGCGCGTACCTCGCCGCGTTCGCGCAAGGGCTGGCGAACCCGGCGTACGACGCGTTCCTCGAGATGGACACGGATCTCTCGCACGATCCGCAGTACCTCCCGCAGTTCTTCGCCGCGCTCGACCGCGGCGCGGACGCGGTGATCGGCTCTCGGAACATCCCCGGCGGCGGCGTCGAAGGGTGGGGCCTCGGCCGTCACTTCATCTCCAAGGGGGGCTCGCTCTACTCGCGCACGATCCTCGGTCTGCCGGTGAAGGACCTCACCAGCGGCTACAAGGCGTTCAAGCGCGGCTCGCTCCAGGCGATCGACCTCGCGGGCATCCGCAGCGAGGGGTACTCGTTCCAGATCGAGATGACCTATCGGCTCCTGCGCAAGCGGCTGCGCGTCGAGGAGATCCCGATCGTGTTCGTCGATCGGCGCCAAGGGGCGTCGAAGATGAGCCGGAAGATCTTCGTCGAGGCGATCGGCGTCGTGTGGAAGCTCCGCGCCGACGGGCTGCGCGGGAAGCTGTAGGGCCGTACACGCCCCTTCGAGCTCGGCACGAGGGGAGCGGCGCACGCTCCCCGGTAGGGCGGTCGCTCGACGCGCGTGGCTAGGTCGGCCGCGAAGGCCGCCCCACGCACTTGCGCGCGACCTCGACGGCCTCGGGCTTCGAGTCGGGGTCGAGCCGCGCGGCGCGGTCGGCGCAGTCGAGCGCCTGCTCGTCGCAGCCCATCCGCTCGAACGCCCGCGCGAGCACGAGCAGCTCGTGCGACTCGAGGTCGTCCGGCGCTACCTGGTAGCGCTCGAGGTAGTCCCCCAGGGCGGCCGGAGGGATCGAGTAGCGCGCGCTTCGTTCGGCCACGGAGGGCCCGAGCGTAGCACCGTGGTCGAGCCCGCGCCGCTCGTGCGTGGGCGGACCGCTCGTCCGTGCGCCGTCGGCCGCTTTCGACGCGGCGGGAGCCGCCCAGCCTCCGTGCGCCGCGAAGGGTCAAGCTTGCGTCGCAGTGCCCCCCGGGTGCATCACGAACGCCGATGGCGAGCCCGGCCCACGAGCGCTTCGAACAGGGGCTGAACCCCGCCCAGCGCGCCGCGGTGGTCCACGGCGACGGCCCGATCCTCGTGCTCGCGGGGGCCGGCTCCGGCAAGACGCGCGTGATCACCAACCGCATCGCGCGCCTGCTCGCGATGGGGGTGCCGGCGACGTCGATCCTCGCGGTGACCTTCACCAACAAGGCCGCCGGCGAGATGCTCGAGCGCGTCGTCGGGCTCACGGGGGCGCGCGCCGCCCAGGGGCTCACCGTCTGCACGTTCCACGCGTTCGGCCTGCAGCTGCTCCAGCGCGAGTCGCGCTACCTCGGCTTCGGCCAGGGGTTCTCGATCTTCGACCAGTCCGACGCGTCCGGCACCATCCGCGAGCTGCTGCGCACGATCAACGTCGACGGCGGCAAGCGGCTCGACATCGGCGCGATCGTCTCGCGCATCTCGCTCGCCAAGAACTCGTTCCAGGGCCCCGACGAGATCCCCGACGGCGGCGATCTCGACGGCGACGCGGCCATCTACCAGCAGATGGCGAAGCTCGTGTACGGCAAGTACGTCGCCGCGCTCAAGGGCTTCCACGCGCTCGACTTCGACGATCTGATCTGCGAGCCGGTGCGGCTGCTCACCAAGTTCGACGAGCTGCGCGAGCGCTGGCAGAAGCGCTTCCGCTACGTCCTCGTCGACGAGTACCAGGACACCAACCGCGTGCAGCTCGAGCTGCTGCGCCAGCTCGCCGGCGGGCACCGCAACCTCATGGTCGTCGGCGACGACGATCAGTCGATCTACGCCTGGCGCGGCGCCGACGTGACCAACATCCTCGCGTTCGAGGATCACTTCGTCGGCGCGAAGGTCGTGAAGCTCGAGCAGAACTACCGCTCGCGCAAGCCGATCCTCGACGCGGCCAACGCCGTCGTGCAGGCCATGCCGGCCAAGAAGTACCTCAAGGCGCTCTTCACCGACCGCGTCGGGGGCGAGCCGCTGCAGCTGGTCAACTGCTCGATTCCGGAGGTCGAGGCGTCGTTCGTCGCCGGCGAGATCCAGCGGCTGATCCAGACCGGGACCTCGCCCGCCGAGATCGCGGTGATGTACCGCGGCAACAAGCAGGCGGAGCTGATCGAAGCGGCGCTCCGCGAGCGCGACATCGCCTACACGCTGGTCGGCGGGCAGTCGTTCTTCGAGCGCAAGGAGGTCAAGGATCTCCTCTGCTACCTGCGCCTCGCGGTGAACCCGATCGACGAGATGTCGCTGCGCCGCGTGCTCAACTACCCGATGCGCGGCATCGGCGAAGGGGCGATGGCGAAGCTCGAGGCGTACTCGATCACCAAGGATCTGCCGCTGTTCCGCGCGGTGCAGCGCGCGGGCGAGATCGAAGGGCTGGCCGCCGCGGCGAAGGCCGGCTGCGCGCGCCTCGCCGAGGTGATCATCGACGCGAAGGCCGCGCTCGTCGCGCACAAGCCCGCGTCGCTCGTGGCGAAGCAGATCGCCGAGGCGATCGCGCTCAAGGAAGATCTCCACGCGGCGAGCCCGAGCGGCGAGGCGGCCCAGCGGCGCTGGAACAACGTCGAGAACCTCTACAAGACGCTCCAGCGCTACGAGACGCGGGCCGAGGAGACGGCCTGGGAGCTCGACGCGCCGCGCGCCCCTGCCCTCTCCGAGATCCTCCACCGGCTCACGCTGCGCATGGCCGAGGAGAAGGAGGAGTCGCAGGGGCTCGTGACGCTCACCACGCTGCACGGCGCCAAGGGGCTCGAATACGACGCGGTGTTCCTGATCGGGCTCGAGGAGGGGATCCTCCCGCACAAGCGCACGACCGATCCAAAGGTCACCGACGTCGTCGAGTACGTCACCGATGCGAGCGGCGACGTCGTGCAGAAGGAGGACGCGGTCGACGAGGAGCGTCGCCTGTTCTACGTCGGCGTCACGCGCGCGAAGGAGCGGCTCTACCTCTGCCGCGCGCGCGCCCGGCAGCAGCGTGGGCAGATCGTGCCGCGCTCGCCGTCGCGCTTCCTGGCCGACGTGCCCAAGGAGCTGTGCGAGACGCGCGAGGTCACCGAGCTCGCGAAGCTCGACGTCAAGCAGCTGGCGCAGAAGGCCGGCAAGGCGCTCGCGGGGTTCGGCGCGAAGCCGAAGTTCTGAGCGGGCGACTCCGACGGTTCGTTCGACGCCGGCTATCCGAGCGCCGCCAGCGCCCCCTCGAGCTCGCCGAGCGCGTGGTGGTCCCCCTTCGCGCGGGCGGCGGCGATCCCCTGCTCGAACCACGCGCGCGCGACGTCTTTCTTGCCGAGCGAATCGGCCACGCCGCCGGCCATCAGGTACTGGGCGATGTACGTCGCGTCGAAGCTGCGCAGCGCCTCGAACGCCTGGAGCGACTCCTCGAGCCGACCGAGCGACTTGAGCTCCATCGCAAGGGCGTAGCGGGCGAAGGCGGCGTCGCCGGTCCCCGACGCGATCATCTTCTGCAGGACCTCGAGGCGCTTCGACATCCGTGGGCCGTATCGCGAGCCTGGCCGCTGATCAATCGAAACGAGGCCGACGGCGCCTCGAACGCCGAGCGGGCCCGATCGCAGCTCAAGGGGCGCCGTGGGCGCGCGCGCAGGTGCCGTCGTCCGGCGCGAGGTCGAAGCCGGGCGCGATGATCGGCGCGAGCGGCTTCATGGCCGCGGGGTCGCCCACGAAGACGTCGATCGCGTCCCCCTTCACGCCGCCGCCGTGGTCGTCGGCCCGCAGGCAGCCGTCGTGACGCTCGCCGGCGTTCGGCGCGGGGAGCACGACCCCGTCGAGCTGGCGCGCGTAGTACCAGCGCCCGAGCTCGAAGCGCTTCGGATCGACCGCGATCGAGCGAAACGGCGTGGCCGGGCGCCCCGAGGCGGTCATCCCCCAGGCGCCGGTGGTCACCTCGCGAAAGCAGAGCGGTCGGACCGTGTGCACCCCGACCACGCGGCCGTCGCAGAGCTTGCCCGAGCCCTGCATGGTGACGGCCCGAAGGAACTTCGCCGAGACGCTCGCGAGCGCGCCGCCTCCGCACTTGGGGAGCGAGACCTCGCGCGCGTCGGGGCACGGCTCGAAAGCGACGTGATAGAGCGTCACCTTGACGTGACGCGCCCCGTCCAGCGATCGCGGCGACGTCGGCGTGGCCGTGCCGGTCGCGGCGCTCGTCGGCGTGGTCGCTTCGGCGATCGGGCCGCTCGGCGCGCTCGGCCCCCCGCCCGCCCCGTGCCGCGCGCCGCAGGCGACCAACACGCACACGCAGGTCAAGGGGAGGCACCGAACGCCCCGCCCCGCGCCCACCGTCGCGCCTGCGCTCCGAGTCGAGGTGTCCAAGACCGCTCTTTCATTGACAGGATCGCGTGGGAGCCGCCACCATCCGTTCAGCCCACCCGCCGCCGTCGATCCGGGGGAGGCAACGCGAGGAAATCCGTGGCCGAGGCGCTCCGCATCGAGGTCGTTGGCGAGACCAACGTCGGGATGAAGCGAAATCACAACGAGGATAATTTCGCGATCCTCGACGAAGAAGGGCTCTACATCGTCGCCGACGGGATGGGCGGGCATGCCTCTGGAGAGGTTGCCTCGAAGCTCGCCGTCGACACGATCCGCGAGTTCTTCAAGTCCACCGGCCAGGATCCCGACAAGACCTGGCCGTACAAGATGGAGCGGGGCAAGGGGTACGAGGAGAACCGCCTCATCACCTCGATCAAGCTCGCGAACCTGCGCATCTTCGAAGAGGCGCAGGGGAACATCGGCAAGCGCGGGATGGGCACCACCGTCGTCGCGACCTTCGCGGTCGAAGGCGGCGTCTACCTCTCGCACGTCGGCGATTCGCGCATCTACCGCATCCGCGACGGCAAGATCGAGCAGCTCACCGAGGACCACTCGCTGCTCAACGACTACATCAAGATGAAGCGCCTCTCCGCCGAGGAGATCGCGAACTTCCCGCACAAGAACGTGATCGTGCGCGCGCTCGGGATGAAGGAGAACGTGAAGGTCGACACGCGCTTCGAGACACCGAAGGCGGGCGACATCCTCCTGATGTGCAGCGATGGGCTCTCGGGCCCGGTCGACGACGCCGACATGCTCGCGATCGTGCGCAGCAGCACCGACTTGAAGGGCGCCGTCCGTCGCCTCATCGCGCGCGCGAACGAGAACGGTGGCCCCGACAACATCACCGCCGTGCTGATCCGCTGGGTCGCGTGAGGGAGTGACCCCAGGCCGACGCCTGGGGCACGCCAGCCGACGCGGACGTCAGGCCGTGACCAGGCCCGGGAGCGGGCCCGTGCAGTACGTCGGGTTGCCGAACGTCGTCACGTCGGCGAGCCCCATGGCGTGGCACAGCGACACGAGCAGATCGTTGTGGTTGGTGCCGGTCGGGAAGCGGAGCCAGCGCCCGCCCGGGATGGCACCGCCGCAGCCGCCGAGCAGCAGGAACGGCATGTCGTAGCGCGAGTGCGCGTTGCCGATCGAGAGCTCGTTCACGCAGACGATCACGGTGTTGTCGAGCATCGTCCCGCTCCCTTCGGGGATGCTCTGCAGCCGCCCGGCGAAGTACGCGAGCTGCTGCGCGAACCACACGTTCATCTTCGTGAGCGTCTCCTGCGCCGCGGCGTCGGCGTCGCCGGTGTGCGAGAGCTCGTGGTGCCCCTGCGTCGCGCCGAGCCAGGTGTGCACCGTGGCGCTCACGGCGTTGGACCACTGGAGTGAAGCGACGCGCGTGAGGTCGCAGGCGAGCGCGGCGACCAGGAGATCCATCTGGAGCTTGCCGATCGCCGGGAAATTCCCGACCTGATCGGTGTCGAGCGCGGTGGGCGGCGCGCCCGGGAGCGCGCACGCCGCGGGGAGCGGGCCGGTGCCGAGATCGAGCCGCCGCTCGATGTCGTGCACCACGTCGAGATGCGCGGCGAGCTTCACCCGATCGGCCGCGCTCACCCGCGCGTTCAGCTTGCCGAAGTCGCGCGAGACGCCGTCGAGCACGCTCTTGCGCTGCGCGCGGAGCGCCGCCGACGCGGGGTCGCTCGGGGCTCCGAGGGTCGCGAAGAGGCGCTTGAACGCGCGGCTCGGCTCCGACTCCGGCGGCACCGGCTGCGCGGCCGCGCGGTAGCACATGCGCGTCCACACGGTCGCGCCGATGACCTGCACGCCGAGCTCGAGCGAGGGGAACGGCGTGGTCTGGCCGACGCGGCTCGCGATGTACTGATCGACCGAGGGGCCGTTCGCCCAGCCGGTGGCCTGCCCGCCCGCGCCGACGAAGAGGCTCCCCGCCTGCAGCTCGCGCCCGGTGAGCAAGCCGCCCATGCCGACCTGGTGCATGTCGCCCGGGCCCGAGTACGTCACCCCCATGTCGACGTTCTCGAGGATCACGAGCTGATCCTTGAACGCCTCGAGCGGCTCCATGATCCGGCCGAGCGTGAAGGACCCGGGCGTGCCGGTCGGCCACCACGCGTTCTGGATGGTGCCGTCGGGCGTGTACCAGAACACGATCCGCTTCGGGAACGCCGGCGGGCCGGCCTGCGAGCGGCCGACGTCGACGAAATTGAGCAGCGGCAGCGCGATCGCAGCGCCACCGAGGCCGCGGAGGAAGTTCCGGCGCGAGAGGCTCGACCGGCTCACAGCGAGCCTCCGTCGGCGCGGCGGCTGCGGAACGCGGGCGTTTGCGTGAGCGCCACGAGCAGCTCGCGGAGGTCGTAGTGGGCCTTGGCGAAGGCGCTGCCGAGCGCGTCCAGCGTGCACCGATCGACCGTCGTCTCGCTGCGGCCGTAGCCATAGCGGAACCACTGGGTGACCACGCAGTCGCGCACCTGGCCGCTCTTGCGCAGGCGTTCTTCGAGCTCCAACGCCCCGTCGAATTTCCCGTTCACGTCGTACGAATCGAGGATCTGCCCGGTGGCGTCGACCGGCGTCTTGCCGTCGACGTCGCGCCAGCGCCCCTCCGGATCGAAGTGCTCGAAGCCGAACCCGATCGGGTCCATCAGGTGGTGGCAGCCCGCGCAGACCGGATCGCTCTCGTGCTGCTCGAAGCGATGCCGCGTGCTGGTGTTCGGATCGACCGCCGGCGCGTTGATCGCGACGTTGTTCGGCGGCGGCGGGATCGGCTGGCAGAGGAGCTTCTCGCGCACGAACTTGCCGCGATGGATCGGCGAGCTCTGATCGGGGCGCGAGTGGATCGCGAGGAACGAGCCCTGCGTGAGCACCCCGGCGCGTCGCGTCGCGTCGACCGGCACCTTGACGAAGCCGCTCGCCGGCGCCCCCTGCAGGCCGTAGAAATCAGCCAGCGGCTTGCTCACGAAGGTCCACGGCGCCGTGAAGAGCGTGTCGAGGCGGCCGTCGTTCCAGAACACGTCGTCGACGAAGAGCCGCGTCTCGGTCTTCATGTCGTTACGGATGGCGTCGGTGTATTCGGGCGCCGACTTCGAGAGCGTGTCGAGCGTGGCGAGGTCGAACAGCTGGTCGTGGAAGTCCGCGACGACCGCGTGCGCGCGCGGATCCTGGAGCATCCGCCGCGCCTGCGCCTCGACCTGCTGCGGCGTCGCGAGCTCGTCGCGCTGGGCGGCCGCGAAGAGCGCGTCGTCGGGCATCGTCCCCCAGAGGAAGTACGAGAGGCGCGAGGCCATCTCCCACGACGTGAGCGGCACGCTGGTCGCGCCGGTCGAGGCCGCGGCGGGCGCAGCGCCGAACTCCACGCGGTAGAGGAAATACGGCGACTGCAGCATCGCCTCGAGCACCATGCGGATCGCGACGTCGTAGCTCGCCGCGCTGCGCCCCTCGCTGAACACCTGCAGCAGCGACGCGAGCTGGTCGGCGTCGAGCGGGTGACGGTAGGCCTTCTTGCCGAAGGTGGTCACGAACGCCGCCGCGCACGCAGCCTCGCCGCCCGCCGCGGCCGGGTCGCACGGAGCGAGCTTCGAGACGTCGGCCGCCGCCGCGAGCTTCTCCGCGGCGGCGAGGTACTGCTCGCCGAGGAGGGCGCTCACGACGAGCGCGGTCGCGTTGTTGTCGAAGCCGAAGGCCTGCTCCTCCGGCGCGAACTGCTGCGCGGGCTGCGTCGTGTCGCCGAGCAGATCGTGCACCGTGTTGTCGTACTCGAAGCGCGTCATGCGACGGATCGGCGACGGTCCGGGCTCGCTCACGCCGTCGCAGCGCGCGGTCGACGCGCCGATCGGGGCCTGCGGGATGAAGCCTGGCTTCGCGTCGCCGACGCTCCCGTCACAGGCCGAGAGCGCCGCCGCGCACGCGACCGCCGCGGCGACGAGGACGCGCGCTCGGTTCTGGGGTTTCTCGTTGCTCCGAGCCATCCGCGGTCGTAAGCCTCGCCGAAGTGCAGTCCCTGGGCGCCCGAGCGAACGCGAGCCGCAGCGACGCTGCGCGCCGTCCGCCGCCCGTCGGAGCATACTGCGTCGCCGCGGCGCTCGCATGCTCGGTCGGCGCGCTCGCGCCGGCGGCGAGGGCCGACGACGCGCAGGTCGAGTCGACCGGCGCTCGACGGACGCACCGAACCTTCGATCCGGACCACGACGCCGTCGGGCTCGAGCTCGGCCTGGGCTTGCTCGGTCGCACGTTCGTGTACGCCGATCGCGGTACGGCGAACCTGCGCGACTACTCCCTTTACGGCGCGCCGACGTCCTACGTCCGCGCGGAGGCATGGCCGAGCCTCCTCGCCCCTCGCCTCCCGTTCGACCTCGGCGTCGTCGGCGGTGCGTCGACCGCGTTCGGCTCCAAGAGCACGATCGACGGCGCGCGCATCGGCAACGCGTGGACGCGTTGGGACGTCGGGCTCGCCGCGCGCGTGCGCATCCCCCGCGGCAGCGCGCGCGTCAGCCTCGCCTACGGCCGCGATCGGTTCGCGTTCTCGACGAGCGACGTCGTGTTCTACGAGCTGCCGCAGGTCGACTACGCGTACGTGCGCGTCGGCGCGGACGCGCGGGTCGGGCTCGGCCGGTTCGCCGCGCTCGCGAGCCTCGGCTGGCGGTTCGCGGTGCTCGGAAGCCGCGACGGCACGCAGCGCGAGACCATCAGCGACCGCTTCTCGCACTCCACCGTCGGCGGCATCGACGTGCAGCTCGGCGCGGCCCTGCCGCTGTGGCCGCTGCTGCGCCAGCGAGGGCTCCGCGGCCTCGAGCTGCGCGCGGCGCTCGAGTGGACGCGTTGGTTCTACGCGATGCACCCCCAGCTCGGCGACGAGTACGTCGCAGGCGGCGCGCTCGATCACATGTTCGGCCTGCGCCTCGGCGCAGCGTGGGTCTGGTGAGAGCGATGCGCAGCTCGCGCGCGCCTCGCGCCTCTCGCGCCTCTCGCGCCCCTCGCCCGCGGCCGCCGCTCGCCTCGCTCGCGCTCCTGCTCGCCGAAGGCCTCGCGCTCGGTGCGGGCGTCCTCGGCTGCCCCGGCACGCTGTCGCTCGAGGAGAAGCAGCACCTCGCGTACGACTGCCCCGACGTCCCCTCGGTCATCCTCGCGCGTCGCTGCGCAAATGCGGGCTGTCACGACGCGACCGCGGCCGCCGCCAACCTCGACCTCGCCTCGCCGAAGGTCGCGCAGCGTCTGGTCGGCGTGCAGGCGAGCGGCGGCGCGGGCGCGCTGATCGATCTGCGCGATCCGGAGAGCTCGGTCCTGCTGACGAAGCTCGGCGATCGTCCGACCTTCGGCGCGAGGATGCCCTCGGGCCGCCCCGCGATCGACCCCGCGAGCTACGCGTGCGTCCACGCGTGGGTCTACGCGTTCGTACCCGTCGAGACGACGACCGACTCGGGGCCCCCCGCGTCCGACGCGGAGCCCGACGCCGACGCCGACGCCGCGACGGACACCGGGCCGGCCGGCGACGCTCAGGACGTCGACGCCACCGACTCCGCTTCCGCCGATGCCGACGCGGGCTGAGGCACGGCGAGCGGCTCGAAGCCGCCGTCGAGCCAGATCAGGACGCCGGGGAGGATCACCAGCGCCGCGACGAGGCAGGTCACCTCGCCGATCACGGCAGCGAGGCCGAAGCTCCGCACGGCGCCGTTGATCGAGCCGAGAAGCGCGAGGTAGCCGAGCGTCGTCGTGAGGCTGCACAGCACGACCGCGCCGCCCGTCTCGCGCACGACGCGCACCACGCTGCCGCGCCCCTCGATGCGCCAGCGATGAACGACGTTCACCGCGTAGTCGACGCCGATCCCGAACGTGATCGGCACGGCGATGAAGTTCAGGAAGTTGATCTTCACCTGCGCGAGCGCGAGCGCCGCGCCCATCCAGGCGACGCCGAGGACCAGGCTCGCGAGCACCAGCACCGTCATGAGCACGCCGCGCTTTCCGCGCGAGAACGCGAGGATCACGACGAGCGCGGTCATCGCGAACGAGAGCACCATCGCCTTGGGCGAGTCGTCGATGACGGCGGAGAGCATGTCCGCGAAGATGACCGCGCGGCCGCTGCCGATGATCGTCTCGCCGTTCGGCAGCTTCGTCTCGCGGTACGAGTCGGCCCAGAGCAGCAGGTAGTGCACGTCCTTCACGCTGCGCCCGTCGCGCGGCACGATGTAGACGACGCGGCCGCGCGTGCCGTCCTTCTCGGTGAACGGGCGCGCCACGCGCTCCGGGAGATCCTGGACGTCGAACGCGGTGAGGTCCGCGGGAGGCAGCGAGGGCTCGAGGTCCGCCCAGTCGGCCGGCGAGATCTTGCCGAGCTCGTGGACGCGGTCGATGCGCTTGCGCGTCTCGAGCAGCAGCTTGACCTTCTCGGCCTGCTGGTCCGGGATCAGGTCGTAGATCGTGATGATCTTCTGGAACGGCTTCTTGTCCTCGGGGGCGGCGTCGAGGCGCGCCATCAGCGCGGCCTTGAGCGGCTTCACCTGATCGAGCCGATCGACCATGATCGCCATGCCGTCGGCGCCGCTGCGGCCGGTGACCTTCGGGACGTCCTCGGCGAGCTCCTGCGCGGGCGAGAGCCGCTGCGTCCCCTCGCGGTTGCCGAGCTTGCCGGTGTCGTACTCCATCGGATCGTGCTTCACGTAGCGGACGCTGAGCGCGATCGCGCCCACGCCCACCAGGATCCCGAGCGCCGCCGTCAGCCTGGGCGCGACGCGGATGGCCCACGCGAACGGCGCCCCGAACGGGATGCCGTGGTCGATGATCGCGCGGATGCGGCCGCGCAGGCCCGGCTTGGGCGCCTCGCCCGCGTGCGACGGCCAGATGCGCTCGAAGACGACGAGCAGCGGCGACATGAAGGCGAAGTTGGCGATCCAGCAGAGGACCATGCCGTACGCGCCGATCGCCCCGAAGTGCTTGAACCCGCGAAAGTCGGTGGTCGCGAGCGAGAGGTACGCCGCGCCGGCCGCCGCGGTCGCGGTCAACGTCGGGCGCCAGGTGCCGCGGTACGCCGTCTCGATCGCGTCGGCGAGCGACTTGCCGAGCCGCCGCTCCTCGTTGAAGCGCGCCCGGAGGAGGATGCCGTTGTTGATGCCGTTGCCGAAGACGATCGAGACGAGGAAGCCGCTCGCGGTGTTCAGGTGGCCGATCGCGAGCCGCGTCACGCCGAAGGTCCAGAGCACGCCGACGCCGATCGCCAGCGCCATGGAGAGCACCGCGCGAAAGCGCAGGAAGAAGAGGTAGTCGACGAGCAGGATCATCAAGATCCCCGTCGCGCCGACCGAGAGCAGGTCGCCCTTCACCGCGCCGTACTGCTCCGACGCCGTGATCACGTCGCCCGTGTAGGCGATCTTGATCGCTGGGTCGTACGTGGTCGGCGCGAGCCCCGCGACGACCGCCTCGACCCGCCCGCGCAGCTCGGCCACGTTCTTGAGATCGGTGCCGGCGACGGGCGTGCGCACCAGCACGACGAGGCGCTTGCCGCTCTCGTCCATGTAGTAGCCGTCGGGGTACGGCGGCCCGGCCTGCGGCGCGCCCGCCTGCTTCTGCTCGACGCCGAGCTGCTTCTCTATCGTCGCGCGCGTGATCGGCTCGGGCTCCTCGAGCCCGCCGTTCACCTCGTAGTCGTAGCGGTCCTCGACCTTGTCGTGGAGCTCCTGGACCTTCTGCAGCGAGAGGAAGAGCGCCTTGCGCTTGCGGAGGAACTCCTGCTCCGCCTGCACGCCGTCCTCCGCGGTGCCGACCCACTCGGGCCCGAGCGTGCGCAGCCGCGCGACCAGCGCGTCGCCGAAGCGCTGCAGCCCCTTCTTGTCGTTGCCGTCCGCGACGACGGTGAGCGTCGACGAGCCCGCCGAGCGGTCGCCGACGCGCCGCAGCTCGCGCACGCTCGCCTTGTTCTCCGGCAGCAGCGACTCGAACCCGGTGCGCAGCTCGAGGCGACGCGCGAGCAGGACCGCGGGGATCGTGAGGACGATGGCGAGGATCAGCAGCACCCAGGGGCGCTCGACCTGCAGCAGCACCAGTCGGCGGAGGATCCCAGGCGATTTCGGTTCGGAGCCCATGTGCGCCGCCACCGCCTATCACGGATCGGGCCATCGATCCCGAGCGAGCGCGGGCGTCGCTGCCGGCGCGCCGGCGTCCGTTTTCCGACGCTCGGACCCGCGCGCTGTCGGAAACGGCGTGAACCGGCGTTGGGAGTCGGCAGCACACCGCGACGTGGATGTCAGGGCCCGTGCCTCGCTCCGAAGCGCGCAGGGAGGCTCAGGGGGAGCCGTCAGCTGCCAGCGATGACCTGCTCGCCACGCCGGAGCATGCCCGGATCGAGCGCGGCGGCGAGCGCGGCGGCGACGATGTGCCAGACGAACTGGATGCTGTAGAGCAGGAAGACGTAGACGGAGCCCTTGCCCATCACGACTTCGGAGGGGAAGTACATCGCCAGCGCGCCGAAGGTCGCCGCCTGGAACGCGCCGAAGAGGCCGGGCCCCGCGGGCACCAGGATGCCGACGGCGAGCACGCCCATCACCGCGCACGCGTGCCCGAAGCCCATGGGCAGACCGCACGCGATGCCGAGCGTCCACATGAGCACGCCGTTGATGCCCCAGTAGGCGAGCGTCTCGGCCATGAACGGCAGCGCGTAGCGAGGGCCGGCCAGGAAGTGCAGCCCGCTCGCGATCCCCTCGACGATGCCCGCGAGGCGCTCACCGAGCTTGGCGCTCACGCGCCCGACGGTGGCGTGCACCATTCGCCGCGCGAAATCCCGGGCGAAATAGAAGACCGCCATCGCGCCGAACGCGCACACGAAGACGGCCAGCGCGGCGTAGCCCATGGCCGGGATGGTCGCGACCGGGATGTTCAGATCGCCGATCGAACGCGGGAGCGGGTCGAGCCGCGGCACGAAGACGAGCGCCCCGGCGAGGAGCGCGGTCACCACCAGGCCGTCGAGCACGCGCTCGGCCCCCATCGTCCCCAACGCGGCGCTCATCGTGACCTTCCGGCCATCGCGGATCAGCCAGGGCCGCACGACCTCCCCCGCGCGCAGCGGGAGCATCAAGATCGCGAAGAAGCCGAGCCAAGACGCCGCCAGCACACGGCGCGTCGAGATGTCCGGCGCGATCGGCCGGAGCAGGTGGCGCCAGCGGACCGCGCGGATGACGTGGATGGTCATCAGCAGCCCGACGTGCACCGCGACCCACCCCCAGCGGACCCCGGCGAACTGCTCCGCGCTCGGCACGAGCCGCAGCCCAGCCCGTCGCAGCCCCCAGGCGAAAAGCAAGGCGATGACGATCGAGGCGATCGTCTTGAAGCCGTGCCGGCGCATGAACGAGCCGCGAGGCAGCTGGGTGCTCGGCGCCGGCGGCGAGTCGGGCGCCCCCTCGCTCGTCATGGTCTCCGCGTTCTTCCCGGGCTCGAGCCCGGTGCCTGTTGCGATGGGCGGCTGCACTCGTTCTCTCCGGACGGGCGCGGCGCGACGGCAGACGCGAGCGCGACCCGGCGTGGCCGGGCCTGGCTCCTCCTACCGCGTCCGAGGCCGTCGGGCCAGGGCGTCTGCAAACCGGAGGCCCGCGTCCGCGCGTCGCACTGGGCGCTCCGGCTGCGCGCGGCGAAGCCCGTCGTGGGGCAGGTCCCGTCGGACTGCCGGCTCAGAGGCTCCAGTAGAAGATGTCGCGCTCCATCTCCGTGGGCTTGAAGGCGCTCTTCACGTCGATGAAGAAGCCGCCGTCACGGACGAACGACAGGAGCTTCGTCGCGCCCATCTCCAGGTACTGCTTGTGGCTTACGGCGACGACGAGCGCGTCGAGGTCCTTGAAACGCTCGAGATCGCTGAGCTCGAGCCCGTATTCGTGCATCGCCTCTTTGGCGTTGCCGATCGGGTCGTGGACGAGCGGCTCGATGCCGTACTGGCGCAGCTCGGTGATGATGTCCGGCACCTTGCTGTTGCGGAGGTCGTTGCAGTCCTCCTTGAACGTGAGTCCGAGCACGCCGACGCGCGCCCCTTTGACCCGGCACTCGCGCTGGATGAGCGACTTCACCAGCCGCTGCGCGATGAACGCGCCGACGTGGTTGTTGATGCGGCGGCCGGCGAGGATCACCTCCGGCTGGTAGCCGAGCTGCTGCGCCTTCATCGTGAGGTAGTAGGGATCGACGCCGATGCAGTGGCCGCCGACCAGGCCCGGGCGGAACTTGAGGAAGTTCCACTTCGTCCCCGCGGCGGCGAGCACGTCGGCGGTGCGGATGCCGATGCGATCGAAGATGAGCGCGAGCTCGTTCATCAGCGCGATGTTGATGTCGCGCTGCGTGTTCTCGATCACCTTCGCGGCCTCGGCGACCTTGATGCTCTCGGCGCGGTGGATGCCTGCGTCGATGATGGCGCCGTAGGCCGCCGCCACGCGATCGAGCGTGGCCGCGTCCTCGCCGGAGACGACCTTCACGATGCGCTCGAGCGTGTGCTCGTGATCGCCCGGATTGATGCGCTCCGGCGAGTAGCCGAGCGTGAAGTCGCTCCGCGCGAGGCCGGACACGCGCGCGAGGATCGGTCCGCAGATCTCCTCCGTCGCGCCGGGGTAGACGGTCGACTCGTAGACGACGACGGCGCCCTTCGTGAGCGCCTTGCCGACCGTCTCGGAGGCCCGGACGACCGGCGTGAGGTCGGGGACGTTGTTGCCGTCGACCGGCGTCGGCACCGCGACCACGAACATCGTCGCGCCCGCCAGGTCCTTCACGTCGGACGTCATCGCGAGCGACGTCGCCTTCAGGACGGATTCGGGAACCTCGTGGTTCCGATCGTACCCGCGCTGCAGCTCCGCGACCTTCTCCTGGTGGATGTCGAAGCCGACGGTGCCGGGGAACTTGCGCGCGAACCCGAGCGCCACCGGCAGTCCGACGTAGCCAAGGCCGATGACGGCGATGCGTTCACTCATCCGGCGCATCTTCCACGGCAGCGCTCCGGTTGCAACGGGCTTGGTGACCGCTGTGGGCGCGGCGGGCGCGTGCGCGAACGGCCCGCGGAGCTCAGTCGAAGTCGTCGAAGATCCGCCCTTCGAGGATCTCTCGCGGCCCGCGGCGGAAGAGCCGATCGACCTCGTCTTCGTCGGTCAGCGCGCGCAGCCGCGTGAGCGCCTCGCCCATCACCGGCACGTCCGAGGGCGCGTGCGAGTCGGTGCAGGCCGCGTAGTAGGCGCCCGCCTCGAGCAGCGTCTGCGCGCAGTCCATCGCCTTGCGCCCGTACTTGCCGACGAGCGCAGCGACGTCCAACAGCAGGACGCCCCCCGCGCGCCGCATCGTCTCCGCGGCGGCGACGGGCTTCTTCCAGAACGCCTCGTACCGCTCGGGGTGCGCGACGACGGGGCGGAGGCGCTTCATCCGCAGGTCGAAGAAGCGCGCCGGCAGGTTCACGGGCAGCGACTCGTACGCGAATTCGACCAGCATCGAGCGCCCCGCGCGATACGGGAGCCCCTCGCCTTTGAGCAGGCGCCCGTAGACGACCTCGTCGAGGAAGTGCTCGGCCGAGAGCTCGATGGCGGGAAGCGAGTCGCCCCCGGCGCGCGCGGTTTCCACGGCCTCACGCACGCCCTCGAACGCCGCGCGCAGCGGTGCGGCGCGGTTGTCCCAGAGCGCGGGGCGCATGTGCGGCGTCGCGACGACCGTCTCGAACCCGAGGCCGCGCAAGGCGCGAAGCAACGCGAGCGAGTCCTCGAGCGAACGCACGCCGTCGTCGACGCCGGGCACGTAGTGGCAGTGGAGGTCGAAGTAGCCTGACATCTGGAGTGGGAGTCGCGACCCCGTGGGCGTCATAGCGTGGGCGCGCTCGCGCTGGAAAGGTGGGCGCTCGAGGGCTCTTCCCGGACCCCGGCCGGATCCGATACCGTCGGGCATCCCGTGACGTTCGCCCTGGGCCGCCGGCTCCTTCACGCGGGCGTCGTGCAGCCGCACGAGCTGCGCCGCGCCATCTTCGTCGCAGCGTCGTCCGACGTGCCGTTCGCGCGTGCGCTGGCCGACGCCTCCACGGGCGCCGCGCGCGTGCTCGCGGAGCCGCTCGACGACGGCACCAAGCCGCGGCAGCGCACGATCCAGGCGGTTCGGGAGCTGGTCGAGAAGCTGCCAGAAGGGCTCTGCGCACGGCTCATGGTGCTGCCCGTCCGCGTCGACCCCCGCACCGGGACGGTCGACGTCGCCCTCGTCGACCCGGCGGATCATCACGCCGTCACCGAGCTCGCCTACCACCTCCAGGCGCCGATCCGCCCGGTCGTGACCAGCCTCGACGAGATGGAGCGAGCCATCGCCTCGCTCGTCGCGGCGACCCGAGGGCCGCGTCTCCGGCCGTCGCTCCTCCCGCCCCCGGCGCCCGCGTCGGTGGCGCCTCCGGCCCGCGCCTCCGTGCGCCCGCCTGCGTACGTCGAGGCTCCGCTGGGCGCGGACGACGAAGCGCCGCTCCCGCTCGTTCGTCGGTCGCGCAATTCCTTGCCGCCCCCGCCGGCAGGCGTGAGCGACGGCGACCGTCGGGACGCCTATCCCCAACGGGAGCGCGAGCCCGTCACCACGCCGTGGAGCCAGCCGCCGCCCGGCGCCGCCCCGCGCCCCGCGGGCGGCGGATCCGACGGCGCGCGCGAATCGCGGCGCGACACCGCCGACTTCGAGAAGCCGAAGCTCCCGCCCGGCCACGCGGCCGCGCAGCCGATGGTGCTCGACTTCTCCAACGCCGCCCGTGAGGCGCGGGACGCCCCTTCGACGCACCGAGGCGCGCCCCCTGCCCCGTCGCGGACGGCCATCGCGCCGAAGCTTCCGCCGTACGGCTCGCTCACCCGGGTGCTCGAGTACATCGACGAGGTGGAGACGCGCGACGAGCTGCTCGCCGCCCTGCTCGAGGGGCTTCGAACGTTCGCGCGCGGCGCCGCGATCCTCGCTGCGCGCCGCGGACGCTTCGTCGGAGTCGCGGCCGAGGGGCTCGAGCTGGAGCGCTTCCGCACGGCGAACGTCGGTCAGGAGGGAGCCGTCGCGGAGGCGATCGAGCTCGGCGAACGCGTCGGCGTGCTGCGCAGCGCGGCGGACGCGCCGCTCCTCGCCGCGCTGGAGCTCGCGGGCGCGCCGGCGATCGAGGTCGTGCTCCGACCCGCGTTCGTCGCGGGCCGCCCTGCACTCGTGCTCGCCGCGTTCGGCGTCGGCGATCTCCAGGAGGGAGCGCGACGCGCGAGGGTGCTCGCGACGGCGGCGGGGGCGACGCTCGAGCGGCTCGTCAAGAACGCGCGCGGCGGCTGAACCCCAGCGCGTCGCTCACATGCCGCGCTTGGCCTTCGAGAGATCGACCTGGTCGAGCGCCATCCGGATGAGCGCGCTGCGGTTCGCCTTGGTGAACCCGCGTTCCTTGAGCTGCTCGACCATCCCGTCGAGGCGCGAGAGGTCGTCGGTGTACATCGAGATGCAGATCACCTTGTAATGCGAGGGCTTCTGCGGAGCGTCGACCCCGCCGGGGAGCGACCGCAACCGCGGACGTTCCCCGCGTGCGTAGAACGTCCCCGAGAGGACCTCCCGCACCTCTTCACCCTCGAACAGCTCGTTCGTCGCGCGTCGCATCGTCATGGCTCTCTCCAGCTCCGGCGCGCGCGCAGCGCGCGTGCAACTCAACCCGCAAGCGCCTCGGCCACGCGCGCCTTGCTGGCAGACGCGCCCCTCATCTCCGCGACGTCCGTCGCGTCGCCGGCATCCCCGGAGACGCCCGAGACGCCCGGCTCCACGCCGCGCCACAGCTGCTCGACCACCGCGTCGTAGTCGCGCGCGGCGTTCGAGTCCTCGGCCCACTCGAAGATCGTCTTCGCGTACGCGGGTGCTTCCTTGATCTTCGCGGTCGCGCGGATCGGCGTCAGGCAGCGCGGCCCGAAGTGCTCCCGCAGCGTCGCCAGCGAGTCCTGGCAGATCTTCGCGCGCGCGTCGTACATCGTCGGGATCACGCCCGCGATGCGCACCGGGTGGTGCAGCAGCTGGTTGACGTTCTTCACCGTCTTGAGCACCTGCCGCACGCCGACGAGCGACAGGTAGTCGCAGGCGACCGGCACCAGGATCGCGTCGGCGAACACCAGCGCGTTCTGGTTCATCAGCGAGAGCGAGGGGCTGCAGTCGAGGATCACGACGTCGTAGCTCTGCGAGGTCGACGCGAGCCGGTCGCGCAGCACGCGGTCGCGCTCACGGCGTCCCGCCAGGTAGAGCTCCGCGGCGGCCAGCGTCTCGTTGCTCGCGAGCACGTCGAGGTTGGTGCGCACCGGCACGGCCACGGCGGTCGGCGCGAGGCCCATCACCAGCACGTGGTAGAGCGACTTCTCGACCTTCATCCCGAGCGAGGCGGCGACGTTCCCCTGCGCGTCCGTGTCGACGAGCAGCACGCGCTTGCCCCGCGCCGCGAGCGCGGCGGCGAGGCTGACGGCGGTCGTGGTCTTGCCCGTGCCGCCTTTGTGGTTGAACACGGCGATGCGACGCGGGATGCGGTCCTCGCTGGGCCGCGCGCGTCGATCGACCGGCTTCACGGCGACCGGCGCGGAGGCGGGCTCGCGCTCGGAGTCGACCGACTCGGGCGCCTCGGACGCGCCCGTCGCTCCGGCGGTGAGCCGCGTCACGCTCGCCATCGGCGGCGGGACGTACGCGTCGATGAGTCGTGCCCCCTGGGACTCGGCGAGGATCTGCTCGCGGCACGCAGACGCGCAGGCGTACTTGCGCGTCCCCTTCACGGCGACGACCTGGGAGACGAGCTCGACGTCGAAGCGCTTGCCGCAGCCGTCGCATGTGACGGTGTCACCGCTCTGGGTCTTGCCCGCTTCCTGGCAGGGACGGGAGCAGTAGAAGGCGAAGCCGCCGTCACGCTCTTGCATCTGCCAGCGGAGCTGGACCTCGAACGACTTTTTGCAAACGGTGCAGGACTCGGTCATCGCGGCCATCGTGTTCTCCCTACGAAGGGGGGGACCGTCCCGCGGTCCCCACCCGCGGTGAGTGACGCCGCCTCGGCGATGCGCGTTCGCCTCGGGGCGGGATGGTCGGTACCGGGGTCGGGACCCATCGGCCAAAAAAGTGACGGCGCCCCCCCTCGGCGCAGGGAATGCGTCGCGCTGGTGGCGGGTTTCGGCGTCGCGTCCGCGTCGATCCCGCGTCTCCGACGGGCGATCGGCCCGGGAACTACGGAGAATCCCGTTGACTTGAGGGGCACGGCGCTTACCATGCGCCGGCCCGCAAGCCGCCCGCATGGGCCCGTGTGCGTCGCACACGCGCGAGGAGTCCCACCAGGACCCCTTCCCCAACCCGGCAGGCCAGCGCGGCAACTCGACACGACGCACGCCGGACTGACCGACGAAATCACGAATCCCCAGGAGAACGGCCGAGCATGGCGACCGATGTGATGATTCACACGAAGGACCTGACGAAGCGCTACGACAACTTCGTCGCGGTCGATCGCATCTCCTTCGACGTCCACCGCGGCGAGGTCGTCGGCTTTCTCGGGCCCAACGGCGCCGGCAAGTCGACCACGATGCGCATCCTCACCTGCTTCATCTCGGCGACCGATGGCGTCGCGAAGGTGAGCGGGTTCGATTGCTTCGACGAGCCGCTCGAGGTTCGCCGCGTGCTCGGCTACCTCCCGCAGCGCGCGCCGCTCTACCCCGAGATGACGGTGCACGAGTACCTGGACTTCTGCGCCGATCTTCGCCAGCTGCCGAGCGGTGACTCGCGCAAGAAGGCCGTTCGCCGCGTCGTCGAGGTCTGCGGGCTCAACTCCTTCTACCAGAAGGAGATCCGCTCGCTCTCGCACGGTCAGCGTCAGCGCGTCGGCCTCGGCCAGGCGCTGCTGCACGATCCGCCCGTCATGATCCTCGACGAGCCGACCGCCGACCTCGATCCGAACGAGAAGCGCGAGTTCCTCACGTACCTGCGCGACATCGGCTCGAGCCGCACGGTCATCATCTCGACCCACAACATCTCCGAGGTCGAGTTCGCCTGCAGCCGCACGCTCATCATCGCGAACCGCGAGGGCAAGGGCGGCCGCGTCGTCGCCGACGGCCCCGTCGAGTCGATCCGCGCGCAGGGCGGCACCGTCCGCTACCAGGTCGGCGTCGGCGCCGGCGAGTCGGGCAAGCTGCCTGGCGCGCGCGAGCTGCGGAACGCGCTCGCCGAGCTCAAGGGCGCCGACAGCGTCACCGAGATCGGCTCGGCGGACGACAAGAGCGTGAAGGTGCAGATCGTCGGCGCGAAGGACGCGGATCTCCGCGCCGAGCTCCGCCGCGCCGTCTCGGACAAGTCGTGGGAGCTGCTCGAGCTACGTCGCGAGCTCCCTCCGCTCGAGGACGTCTTCCGCGAGCTCACGCTCGCCGAAGACCGGCGCGATCGCCTCGCCGCCGCCGAGTGATTCTCCGCTTTCATTTCGCACACTTCAGGCACGATCCATGAACAGCACTCTGACCATCACGCGTCGCGAGTTCCGCTCGAACTTCGATAGCCCCATCGCGTACGTCGTCATCGCGCTCAGCCTGCTCTTCGTCGGCTGGCTCTTCTTCAGCCAGTTCTGGACGATCAACCGCGCGACCGTCGGCCCGCTCTTCTATTACCTGCCGTGGGCGTTCGTGTTCCCGATCATCCCGGCGGTCACGATGCGCCTCTTCGCCGAAGAGAAGCGCACCGGCACCATCGAGCTCCTGATCACGATGCCGGTCCGCGACCGCGACGTCGTGCTCGGGAAGTTCCTGGCGACGCTCGCGCTCATCGCGGTGCTGCTCGTCCTCTCGTTGACGTTCCCGTACACGATCTCGCGGATCGGCAACCTCGACTGGGGCCCCGTGTGGGTCGGCTACGTCGGACTGCTCCTCGAGGCCTCCGCCGCGATCTCGATCGGGCTCTTTTTCTCGAGCCTCACCGAGAACCAGATCGTCGCGTTCTTCCTGACGCTCTGCTCGCTGTTCGCGCTCTGGGCCGTCGGGTTCCTCAGCAGCGACACCAACGGCGTGCTCGGGAACATCATCTCGTTCGTGAGCTTCGAGCGCCGGCTCTCGCCGTTCTCGCGGGGGCTCTTCGACTTCCGCAACGCGATCTACTTCCTGTCGGTGACCGCCTTCTTCCTGCTCGCCACCACGCGCTCGCTCGAGAGCCGCAAGTGGAAGTGAGCCGCGGCGCGACCGTCCCGACCTCCAACTGACTTTCCCAGGAATTCCAGGAACATGGCTGACGATCCGAAGGACAAGGACGTGACCGCTGGTGAAGGCGAGGGCTCGGCCTCCGACAAGTCGGAGAAGAAGACCCCGTCGGAGTCCGACCAGTCGGTGACCCGCATCGAGCGTCCGCGCCGCGCGAGCGACCGCCCCGAGAACGAGGGCGACGAGGAATCGGCGCCGAAGGCGAAGGCTGCCAAGAAGCCGGCCGCGAGCGACGACGACGAGGCGGCCGCGAAGCCCAAGGCGAAGAAGTCGGCGTCGGCCGGCGGCCCGGTGAAGGCTCGCCGCCGCGACGACGACGAGGAAGCGCCGCGCGTGAAGCGCCCGGCGCCGAGCG
>CAIXWQ010000383.1 GCA_903923175.1 uncultured delta proteobacterium
GCATCGCGGATCGCCTCGACGCGCGCCGCGGCTCGCGGCTCGCCCTCCCAGGCCGTGACGCGTCCGCGCGCCTCGTCGAGCGCGCTGGCCGAGCCGTCGTCCGGCGAGGTCCGTCGCGCCGCCGCGAGCGCGTCGTCGAGCGGGGCGAAGAGCGCCGCCGCGACGCGCGGGTCGACGCTCTGCCCCTCCAGCGCGCCGCGCGCGATCTCCGTTTCGTCGAGGCGGGCGCGCACGCGCGCGACGTCGACCACCCGCGAAACGCCCTCGAGATCCGCGCGATCGAACGCCTCGCGCGTGCGCAGGCCGAGCGCGATGGCGACGATCGCCGAGAGGGCTGCCACGAACGCCGGTACGAGCACGCCGAGCAGCCGCGTCTGGGCGCGGGTCACGAGCTCGCCCCCACCCGCGCCGCGCGAAGCACCTCGTGCCAGGCGTCCGCGGGGTGCTGCGCGAGCAGCGTCACGATCGCGGGGTCGAGCTGCGCGCCCGCCTCGCGCCGCAGCTTCGCGCAGGCGGCCTCGTGGGCGGCGGGCTCGAGTCGCGCGACGTCGCCGACCAGCGCGACCCACCGCACGGCGACCGCGAGCGCGCGCGCGCCGACCGAGACCTCGTCGCGCGCCGTCTCGGTGCCGGGCCCTGCGATCGACGTACGTGACGTTCGCCCCGCGCGCCCGTCGAAGGGCGTCTCGTGATCGCGGATCAGCCAGGCGACGCCGCGCAGGAACGCGGCCGGGCGGAGCAGATCGTGGCCGAGCTGGGCGAGATCGGTGGACTGATCGTCGAAGGGGTCGTCGCGCGCGTCGCCGGCCGCCAGCGCGCCGACGCCGTGGAGCAGCCCGGCGAGCTCGAGATCGTCCAGATCGCTCCCCGTCAGCTCCGCGAGCTCGCCGAGGCGCCTCGCGACCGCCGCCACGCACCGCGCTCGTTTGCGCGCACCGCGGCCGCGCAGCTCGAGCCCCTCCAGCAGGATCTCCAACAAATCGCGCGTGCGCGCGTCGAGCAGCCGATCGAGGTAGCTCGCGCGCACCGACAGGCGCGCGTTGCGCTCCGCCAGCGCGCGCTGCTCCTTCGCGCTCGCGCTCGCCAGCGTGCGCTCCTGGTCGCGGCTGCGCTTGAGCTCCATCGCGTCGTCGACCGTGCGCTGGAGCGTCTCGGCCGCGATCGGCTTCTGCAGGATGCGGAAGACCTCGCCCTCGTTGACGCTGCGCGCGGCGGCGGACCACTCGGTGTGGCTCGTCACCAAGATGCGCGGCGCGTCCGGGTGCAGCGCGCGCGCGAGCCGGAGCACGTCGGCGCCCGTGCCGTCCGGGAGCTCGAAGTCCGAGATGATCGCGTCGAAGGTCCTCTGCCGCAGCTTGGCGGTCGCCTCGCCGACGTCGTGCGCGAGCTCGACCTCGCAGTCGTCGCGCTCGAGCAGGACGCGCTTCGTCGCGCGCGCCAGGCCGAGATCGTCTTCGACGACGAGGAGCTGCGCCGCGCGCGGCGCGACCTTGGGGACGGGGGGATCGTTCGTGGCCGGATTTGTCACGGAATCGAGCTCCGAGGAGCGCGCGCGTCTGGGTCGCGGTCGCTCCGTCAGTCGAGGAACGCGGCTTTCGCAGCGCGCGGCTTGAGCGAGGTGCGAGGGGGCTCGACCTTCGCTTCCGGGAGGGCGAGGCGCACGACGAAGCGCGTGGGCCACTCCTCGCCCACCTCGACGCGCACGTCGCCGCCGTGAGCGCGCGCCGCGAGCCGGCAGAAGTACAGCCCGAGCCCGAGGTTGTTCCCGCGCGCGGCCTTGTTCTCGGTGGTGTGGTTCTTGTCGAAGATGCGCTCGCGGACCGAGTCCGGGATGGTGGCGCCCGTGTTGGCGACGATCAGCTCCGCGGCGCCGCCGGTCACGTGCGCTTCGAGGCGGATGCGGCCTCCTTCGTCGGCGTAGCGCGTGGCGTTCTCCACGAGGTTCTCGAGGATCCGCGTCGCGAGCTCCGGATCGATCTCGGCGCTCTCGTTCTCGTCGGCGTCGAGCTCGAGGTGGATCTGCCGCGCCTCGGTGGCCTTCTCGTTGCGTCGCGACACCTCGGTGAGCAGCGCGCGCAGCGGCGTCGGGCGGCGCGAGAC
>CAIXWQ010000384.1 GCA_903923175.1 uncultured delta proteobacterium
CACACCCCTCCGAGGAGCCCGCCTTGCGGGCTTAAGCGTCTCGGCTGCCCCGGGCCTCGGCCCGGGGTGGCGCACGCCAGGGGTCGCGGACAGCGCCCAACTCTCGGGCACCGTGCGCGACGACGGTCTGCCGGTGCTCGGCTCGCTCTCGGTCGCCTGGAGCCAGGTGAGCGGGCCCGGCCTCGCGGCCATCCAGCAGAGCTGGTCGGCGGCGACCGACGTCACCTTCCCCCAAGCGGGCACCTACGTGCTGCGGCTCACCGCCGACGACGGCGCGCTGCAAGCCAGTGCCGACGTCACCATCACGGTCGACGCGCAGAACTTCGCGCCGCAGGTCAGCGCGGGCGCCACGCAGACGGTCGCCGCGCCGGGGCTCGTCGCCGTGCTCGCCGGCAGCGCCACCGACGACGGCCTCCCCGTCGGCAGCACGCTCACCACCGTCTGGTCGCAGATCAGCGGCCCCGAGGCCGCGCACATCGGGCTGCCCACGCGCCCGACGACGACGCTGCTCTTCGCCGGCCCCGGCGCCTACGTCTTCCGCCTCACGGCGAGCGACGGCGCGCTGCAGACGAGCGCCGACGTCAGCGTCACCGTCGAGGCGCCGGCCGGCGCGCTGCCGGTCGTCGCCCTCACGAGCCCCAGCGACGGCGCGCGCGTCACCAAGCCGACCCCGATCGTCGGCAGCGTCTCCGGCGGCGCATGGACCGCGGATCTCGCGCTCGGCGACCCCGACACGATCCAGCCCTCGAGCTGGCGCACGGTCGCGAGCGGCAGCAACGTGGTCACCGGCGCGCTCGGCACGCTCGATCCGACCACGCTCCTCAACGGCACCTACACGCTTCGACTCACCTCCACCACCGCCTCGGGGAGCGCGACCACCGCCCTCGCCGTCGTGGTCGACAAGTCGATGAAGGTCGGCACCTTCGCGCTCGCCTTCGACGATCTCGATCTCCCCGCAGCAGGCTTCCCGCTGCAGGTGCAGCGCACCTACGACAGCCGCGACAAGCGCGTCGGCGACTTCGGGGTCGGCTCGCAGCTCGCCGCGCGCAACGTGCGCGTCGAGAAGAGCACCAGCCTCGGCAAGGCGTGGTTCCAGAGCAAAGACGACAGCGGGCTGTTGCCGGTCTACGCCCTCGCGCCCTCGCGCCCCGCCATCGTCACGATCACCTTCCCGAGCGGCAAGGTGTACCGCTTCCAGATGGCGGCGAGCCCCGCGCAGCAGTCGGTCGTGCCGTATCGGTCGGTCGACGTCGTCTTCGAGCCGCTCGACGGCACCGTCGGCAGCCTCTACGCCACCGACGGCTCCGACCTGACCGTCGAGCTCGGCGGCTTCGGCATCCCCGGGCCCGTCACGCTGCAGACGACCTCGCTCGAGATCTTCAACCCCACCCGCTTCACCCTGACCGACGAAGACGGCATCCAGTACGTCCTCAGCCAGTCGACCGGCGTCGAGCGCATCACCGATCTCGACGGCAACAGCCTGCAGATCGGCCCGGGCGGTTTGGTCCACTCGAGCGGCCAGCAAGTCACCTTCACCCGCGACGCCCAAGGGCGCATCACGGCGATCACCGATCCGAGCGGCCAGGTGATGAAGTACGCCTACGACGCGCTCGGCAACCTGCTCACGTTTACGAATCGGGCGGGCGAGACGCAGCAGTACGCCTACGACGACCAGCACGATCTCACCAGCGTGCAAGACGGCCGTGGCATCACCCCCGCGGCCTACGGCTACGACGCCGCCGGCCGGCTCATCGGCGTCACCGACGCCTCCGGCAACCCGACCGACTTCGTGCACGACGTCGACAACCACCGCGAGAGCGTCACCGACGCGCTCGGCCACACGACCGTCTACGAGTACGACGACGACGGCAACGTGGTGCGCAAGGTCGACGCCGACGGCAAGCTGACGGCGTACGCCTACGACGCCAACGACAACAAGCTGAGCGAGACCGACGCGCTCGGCCACACGCGGCGCTGGGCCTACGATGCCTTCTACGACGTCACCAGCGAGACCGACGCGCTCGGCAAGGTCACCAGCTACACCTACGGCGTCAACCGAAGGCTCCAGACGCGCACCGATCCGCTCGGCCGCACCACCAACGACGTCTGGGACTTCC
>CAIXWQ010000385.1 GCA_903923175.1 uncultured delta proteobacterium
CGCCCGTCGACGGGTGGCGCGCACCGAGGCCGCGCCGAGGCCGAGCAGGCAGGCGCCCGCGGCGAAGCTGGCCTCGGCGGAGAAGCACACGGAGGGAGTCTAGTACCGCGTCCCCCGACTTGACGCGTGCTTCCCGTCGGGACCCACGGGGACGCGGCACGAGACGCGAGCCCGTCAGTACTCCGGCGACGCGAGCACTTCGTACGTGTTCTTCGTGATCTCCTTGCCGCCGTAGGAGA
Source organism: uncultured delta proteobacterium (assembly GCA_903923175.1). Lineage (GTDB taxonomy): Bacteria > Myxococcota_A > Polyangia > Polyangiales > JADJMO01 > CAIXWQ01. Next base: position 240 of record CAIXWQ010000385.1, read on the forward strand.
TGTTGCAGTTCTTCTCGACGAGCTTGCCCGGGTGGACGCCGCCCTCGTGCGCCGCGCGGCAGACGTAGAGCGTGCGGTTGGGCTCCGAGCCGCCGGCGACGGCGTCCTTGGGGAACGAGCCGTTCGAGCCCGCGACCCAGTGGTAGTAGCCGTCGATCACCAGCACCTCGTACTTGGCGCGGACGATCTCCTTGCCGCCGTAGCCGAAGTTGCAATTGCCCGCGACGACCTTTCCGGGGTGCACCCCCTTCTCGTGCGCGGCGCGGCAGACGACGAGCGCGCGGCCCGGCTCGAAGCCGCCGACGACGGCGTTGGCGGGCGCGGTGGCGCCGCTGACCCAGCTGACCGTGGCGCTCGCGTGCGCGAGGAGCGTGATGGATGCGGTGGCGGCGAGCGCGGCGAGCGCGACGGGGAGGCGGAAACGCATGGTTCGGGGAGCCTTTCTCGCCCGAACGCGTCGGGCAGGGCGCGCGGTGCGCGAGCGAGAGCACATCCCAGATCGTCGAACCACGCCAGCGCGTTCGCGCGCCTCTGGGCGCTCGAATTCCGCAACGATCGGCGTGCTGCGGCGCGGCGTCAGTGCGACGCGGCGGCCGGCAGCGCGGCGATCGCACCGAGCACTTCGTCCGCGTGAACCCCGGGATCGACGTCGGGGAAGGTGCGCGCGATCCGGCCGTCGCGATCGATCAGGAACGTCACGCGCGACGCGAACCCGAGCGTCGAGCGCACGCCGTACCGACCGCAGATCGCGCCGTCCTCGTCGGCGAGCAGCAAGAAGGGGAGCCCGTGCTCCTTGGCGAAGGCTCGGTGATTCTCGATCGAGTCGCGCGAGACGCCGAGCACCACCGCGCCGGCGGCCTCGAAGCGCTTCCACGCGTCGCGGAACGCGCACGCCTCCTTGGTGCAGCCGGGCGTGCCGTCCTTCGGGTAGAAGTAGAGCACCACCGGCTTGCCGCGGAACTCCACCAGCGAGCGCGGGCGCCCGTCCTGATCGGGCGCGGCGAAGTCGGGGGCCGCGGCCGTGGGCTGCACCAGGCCGACGCCGCCGTCGGGCCGACGCGGCTGCGCGCAGGAGGCGAGCGCGAGCCCGAGCGAGAGCGCGGCGGCGGTGCGGAGTCGCGTGCGGAGTCGCATCGGGGGTTGGATGCAGGCCGGAGCGCTCCGGGCGCGCGGGCGCGCGGGCGCGCTATCCTCGACGTGGATGAAGGACCCGGTCCTCTACGCGATCCCGTTCTTCGTGCTCAGCATGGCGCTCGAGGCCCTCGCGCTGCGCCGCAAGCCGACCGCCTACGAGCGACGCGACACGCTCACGAGCCTCAGCGGCGGCCTCGGCTTCCTGCTGGTCGCGCTCGTCGCCAAGGGGGCGACCTTCGCGCTCTACGAGCGCGTCTACGCGCACCGCCTCGTCGATCTCGGCGCGCTGCGCGCCCATGGCGTGGCGGCGTGGTACCCGCTGCTGCTGCTCGCCGAAGACCTCTGTTACTACGCGTACCATCGCACGAGCCACGAGGTGCGCCTGTTCTGGGCCGGGCACGTCGCCCACCACTCGAGCCTGCACTACAACCTGTCGACCGCGCTGCGCCAGTCGTGGACCGAGCCGTTCTTCGGCTGGATGTTCTGGCTCCCGCTGCCGCTGCTCGGCGTGCCGCCCGAGCTCGTGTTCTTCCAGCAGGCGGTGAGCCTCCTCTACCAGTACTGGATCCACACCGAGACGATCGATCGGCTCGGGCCGCTCGAGTGGATCTTCAACACGCCCTCGCACCACCGCGTGCACCACGGCAGCGACGCCGCCTACCTCGACAAGAACCACGCGGGGATCCTGATCGTGTGGGATCGCCTGTTCGGCACGTTCGAGGCGGAGCGCGCGCGGCCGACCTACGGGCTCACCAAGAACGTCGGCACGTTCGACCCGCTGGTGGTGCAGACGCACGAGCTCGTCGCGATGGCCGGCGACGTGCGCCGCGCGCGGAGCCTGCGCGGCGCGCTGCGCGCGGTGTTCGCCGGCCCCGGCGCGAAGCTCGACGACGCGCCCGCGCGCGAGCCCGCCGCGACGACGGAGCCGTAGCTCAGGACCAGCCGTTCGCGAGGAACCCGCCGTCGACGCTCAGGCACGCGCCGGTGACGTACGAGGACGCGGGCAGGCACAGGAACGCGATCGGCGCGGCGACCTCCGCCGGCGTGGCGATGCGCCCGAGCGGCGTGCGCGCGACGATCGCGGCGCGCAGCGCAGGATCACCGAGCACAGGCGCGGCGAGCGGCGTCTCGGTGTACCAAGGCGCGACGGCGTTCACGCGGATCCCCTGCGGCGCCCACTCGACCGCGAGCCCGCGCGTCGCCTGCACCAGCGCCGCCTTGCTCGCGCCGTACGGGATCCCCGAGCGCACCATCACGAGCCCGGCGACCGAAGCGACGGAGACGACCGCCGCCGCGCCCGAGCGCGAAAGCAGCGGGTGCGCCGCGCGCGTGACGTGCAGCGCGCTCACCAGGTTCACGTGGAGCACGCGCTCGAGCTCCTCGTCTGCGTAGTCGACGAACGCGCGCCGGACGTTCGTCCCCACGTTGTTCACCAGCACGTCGAGCGCCTCGCCGCGCGCCGCGAGGTCGGCGAACACGCGCGCGCGCCCGTCCTTGGTGGTGACGTCGGCCACGACGCCGTGCACCTTCGCGGGCGCGGCGAGGCCCGGCAGCGCGCCGAGCGCCTCGACCGTCGCCGCCACGTCACGCTCGGTGCGCGCGACGCGCGTGACCTCCGCGCCGAACCGCAGCAGCTCCTCGGCGACCGCGCGGCCGATCCCCTGGGTGCCGCCGGTCACGAGCGCCGTGCGCCCGCACAGGCTCCATCGCTGCGAAAAATCCATCCCGACGCGCTACGCCCGCGCCCTCGCGACGTCGACCCCTTCGCGAACGCGTGCGGCGCGATAGGCTGCGCTCCATGCCCCCGATGCGTCGCCCCCTCCCCCGCCCGCTCGCCGCGCTGTCGGCCGTGTCCATGCTTGCCCTCGCGTGGCTCCCGTTCTCTTCGGCGGGGTGCCACCGCACGAGCGACGGCGACGCGATCACGGCGGCGCCCGATCCGAAGGATCCGAAGGCCGCGACCGACGCAGGCGTCGCGAGCGCGTCCCCGCCGCCGAAGAAGAAGGGGCCCGAGCCGCAGATGCACCGCGCCGCCGC
>CAIXWQ010000386.1 GCA_903923175.1 uncultured delta proteobacterium
GCCTGCGCGGCGTCACGCGCGCGGGCGGCCACGATTAGCTCGGCCTGCGCGGCGTCGCGCGCGCGGACGACGGCGACGAGCTCGCTCTGCGCGGCGTCGCGCCCTCTGCTCGCCGCGGCGAGGTCGGCCTGCGCGCGATCGCGGTCGTAGGCGGCCTTGGTGAAATCGGCGGGCGGGACCCGGGGCGTCGCCAGCTGGGTACGCGCCTCGATCAGCTCGGCTTCGAGCGCGAGCAGCCGGCTGCGCGAGGCCGAGGCCTCGGGGGCGACCACCGCGAGGTCGGCTTCGGCCTTCTGGCGTGCGCGACGCTCATCCTCGATCTCCTTGGCGAGCTTGGCGGAGCGGTCGCGGTGCTTGCGCGACTCCTCCTGCGCGACGCGGACCTCGTTCGCCAAGCGCTCGGCGCGCATGTGCTCGTTGCCGGCGCGGGCCTCCGCTTCGTGGAGCTTCTGCTCGACCGCCGCGAGCTCGTCGCGAACGGCGAGCAGGCGGCCGTCGTCGACCGGGGGCGCGGGCGGAGCGAGCGCCACCGGCGGCGCCGCGGCCTCCTGCGGGACGAGCGCGCGCCGCGGGACCTGCACGATCTCGTAAGGGTCGAGCGCGGTGACGGCGTGCTGCGAGGCGACCGCGATGTACCACTCGGGCGGCTCGGCGCCGGCGACGAGGGTGGGGTCGAAGGTGATCGCAGGCTCGCGCTCGGGGGCGAACTCGGCGACGGCGTACCCCGCGAAGGGGGCCGCGCCGATCATCCGAACTTCGGCGAACTGCAGCGCACAGAGATCGAAGAACTCACCGTAGGTCGGCCCGGGCGCGGCGAGGCCAGCCGAGAGCCACCCGGGGCCCGCGTCCGGGTTGCGGCAGGCGATGACGGCGACCCCCTGCGGGCCGACGAGCCGGCGGACCTGCGCGAGGGTCGCCTCAGCGTCGCCGACGCGGCCGAGATCGGGGACGATCACGACGTCGAAGGCGCCGTCGCGCACGCCGAGGTCTGCGCCGCGGAACGACGCCACCGAGACGCGCTCGTTCACCTTGCGGACGCCGCCCTCCTCGGGGTCGTAGACGTAGAGCAGGCGGGCGCCGAGCGACAGCAGCAGATCGCCCATCGCCTCGCCGCCGTGCGCGACGAGGGCGACGCGGCGCCCGCGAACGAGCGGCTCGGCGTAGACGGCGAGGACGTGTCCGGGGCTCGGGCGAGGGCTCGGTGGATTGGACATCATGGTGGCGAAGGAGGCGGTCGCGCGCGGCAAAGCGGGCGGCGAGAGCGGGCGGACGAAGGCGGACGTGAGCGGAGGCGAGCGGCGGGACCCTAGTGCCGCGCCCTCGGCCTGTCACCTCCGGCGCCGCGAACGCGCGGCCGGCGCCTCTACAGCGCAGCCGCCGCGGCGAAGAGCGCGCGCTCCGACGTGCGCGGCGCGGGCACGGCTGGGGCATCGCCGACCGTGGCGAGCGTCCACTCGACCCAACGCCGCAGCGCCGCCGGGGCGGTGATGGCGGGCCGGATCGCGAGCACGCGCTCCTCTGCGTTGCGGCCCGGCAGGCTCGCGAACGTCGCCGAGCCGGACACGGCCAGCAGGACGCGATCGAAGCGCGCCGCCGCCTCCGAGCCTGCGCGCAGGCGCAGCAGCAGCTCGGGCACGAGCGTGGCCGC
>CAIXWQ010000387.1 GCA_903923175.1 uncultured delta proteobacterium
AGCACCGCGACCGACCAGAGCAGCCCCCGCGCGTGCCGCCGCAGCCGCGGCTCCACGTCGACGAGCGGGTGGCGCCTTCGCTCGAGCACGTCGAGGGTCTCGGCGAGCCGGGCGCGCGCGAGGTTGGCCTCGGCCTCGACGTGGTCGCGGTCGACGCGCGGGATCATGCGACGTGCTCCTTGAACGAGGTCAGGTCGGCCGAGAGCCGTCGACGCGTCCGGTCGAGCGGATGGCGGGGGACGCGTCTCCACCCGCGGTACGCCGCCACGCCGGCGAGCAGGAGCAGCGAGGCGCCGAGCAGCAGCGAGAGCAGCGCGCCCGCGGCGAGCGCCTGCACGAGCGCGATCACGAGCAGCGCGAGCCCGCCGACCGCGAGCGCGGCCGCGGCGCCGAGCGCCATCGCGCCGCGCCGCGCCTGCTCGACCTCGGCCAGGATCTCGTCCTTCGCCAGCACGATCTCGAGCTTCACGAGCTCGCGCGTCTCCGCGATGGCCTCGCGCACCAGCGCCGCCGTGGGGGCGTCGCTTCTCCGCTCGACCCTCGCGACCCGCTCGACCGTCGCGACCCGCTCGAGCGGCTTCCCGCGCCCTCTGCCGTCTCTGCTCGGCTCCGTCGACCTCATGGGGGACCTCGCGCGCGCGGCTCGCGCGTATGCCGACCTGTCGAAGCGTCCTCGCCGTCCTGGCCTGGCCTGCGAGTTTGCAAGCGGCACTCCAGCTACGCGCGGTCGCTCGGTGCGCACCGACCGCGACCACGCGTGCGCCGATGCACCCGGCGCTCCGGGCGCAGATCGGGGCGGTCGAGGTATCCCCACTCCTCCCGCTCGCCGAGCTCGCGTGCCTTCACGGGGCCGTCCCGGAGCGTGGCGAGCGAAAGCCATGGCAGCAGGATCAGCTCGGACGTCGTGATGGCAGCGACGAGCCAGGCCGGCCCCTGCGCCACCGCCAGCACGCCGTTGAGGGTCAAGGCGCCGGTCACGACGCCGATCGCGATGGGGAGCGCGCGCATGCCCTCGGGCGCTGCAAGCCGAACGCCGCGCGGGGCGCGCGGGGCGCGCGTGGCTCCGCGCTACGCGGCGCTTCGGCCGCTACGGGCAGCCGTGCCAGGTGACGCTCGTCGCCGCGGTCGTGTCCCCCGCGCGATCGACGAACGAGTCGGGCGAGAAGTTCAGGTCGGAGGTCGCGCGCGTGCCGCAGTTGAAGCTCGCGCTCGCCGGCGAGCCGGTGACGGAGTTGCCGAACACGCGCACGGGCGCCGCCGCGGTGCCGCCCCCCTCGACGTTCAGCCCCTGGCGCGCGCCGGTCACGGTGACGCCGGTGACCGTGCCGCCGATGGTGTTCGCGCTCTGGTACCAGGCGTGCGGGCCGATCTCGACGCCGAAGTGGCAGCGCTGCGCGGTGCACGCGATCGTGAAGCCCGAGGCGGTGGTGCCGGTGAAGTCGCCCGACACGCCGCCGTTGAAGTTGTCGAGCATGAACGCGGCGAAGGCCACCTGCGTCGACTGCAGGAACTGGTTGTCCTTGAACGTCGCGCCGCGCGCGCCGCCGCAGATGAACGACACGTCGCTGTTGTTCTCGAAGCGGTTGCCGATCACCTGCGCGCCGTCCGACTGCAGCAGCGTGAGGCCGTCGGACCAGAGGTTGGTCACGGCGTTCTCGCCGTTGTCGCGGAACACCGAGCCGGTGATCGTCGCGCGATCGCCGCGCCACTCGAAGCCCGTGCCGCACAGCGCGCGGATCGACGCGGAGCGCGTGAACGCGCAGTCGGTCGCGCCGGCGTTCATGGCGTTGAAGCCGTTGCGGTTGTTGCCCGCCGCGCACTGCGCCGCCGCCGCGCCGCCGAGGCGCGCGCCGCGGTTGCCGTCGAGCACGAGGTGGTCCATCGCGACGTGATCGGTCGCCGAGAGCGCGAGCATGCCGCCCGAGACGTTCAGGTCGGGGGCGGCCTGCAGCACCGCGCACGCGATCCCCGCGTCGAGGCAGTCGGCCGTGCTCGCCGCGAGGCCGGCGGTCGCGAGGGTCATCGGGTGGCCCACGCGCAGCTGCGCGTCGATGCGGTACACGCCGGCCGGCAGATCGAGCCTGCCGCCGCTCGGCGTCGCGTCGATGCACGCCTGGAGAGCTGCGGCCGCGCCCGTCGTGCCGCCCGCGTCGGCCGTGACGCCGGCGCAGAGCGTCACGGTCTTCGACGGCGCCGCGACCTGGAGCGTCGCGACCGG
>CAIXWQ010000388.1 GCA_903923175.1 uncultured delta proteobacterium
CCTCGCTCCGCGGCGCCCCGAGCAGCGCCGTCGAGCAGGCGCGCAGGAACGCGAGCGCCGTCATCGCGCCGACCGCCGAGAGCGCGCCGACCGCGACCATGAAGCCGATCGGCGCGCCGGCGCCGGCGAGCACCGCGCCGTCCATCAGCGAGCGGTAGAGGAGGAATTCGCTCGCGAAGCCGTTGAGCGGCGGCAGCGCCACGATCGACACGGCGCCGAGGATCATCATCCCGCCGGCGAGCGGCATGCGTCGCAGCAGCCCGCCGAGCCGCTCGAGATCGCGCGTGCCGGTGGCGTGGAGGACCGCGCCCGCGCCGAAGAAGAGCAGCCCCTTCATCAGCGCGTGGTTCCACGCGTGCAGCAGCGCGGCGAGCAGGCCGAACGCGGCGATCGTCGGGTGCCCGGTGGCCTGACCCCAGAAGGCGAGCCCGAGCCCGAGCACCACGAGGCCGACGTTCTCGATGGTCGAGTACGCGAAGACGCGCTTGAGGTCTCGCTGGGAAATCGCGAGCGCGATCCCGAGCAGCGCGCTGGCGAGACCGAAGGCCATGAGCGTCCGCCCCCACCAGGGCGGCGGCGGGCCGACCAGCAGCGTCGCGCGGACGATTCCGTAGATCCCGAGCTTGATGATCACGCCCGACATGAGGGCGGAGACGTGCGACGGCGCGGCCGCGTGCGCCTCCGGGAGCCAGACGTGGAACGGCACGAGCCCGGCCTTGATGCCGAAGCCGGCGAGCGCCAGCAGCAGCACGGCGGCCCTCGTCCCCGCGGGGAGCGGCGCGGCGCCCGGGCCGGCGAGCGCGCTCGAGGGGGCGAGCAGCAGCAGCGTGCCGCGCGCCTCGCCGAGGAGCACGAACATCGCGATCAGCAGCGCGACGCCGACGTGCGCGCCGATCAGGTAGACCCACCCGGCGCGCTGCACCTCGGGCTTCTCGTGCTCGAACGTGATGAGCACGTACGACGTGAGCGCCATCACCTCCCAGCCGACGAGGAAGAGCACCGCGTGCCGCGCGGTGACCACGAGCGTCATGCCGGCGAGCAGCGCGTTGTACGCGGCCCACGGGGCGCCCAGCGATTTGCGCTCGCGGAACGCGAGCAGGTAGTCGTAGCCGTAGGCCGCGGCGACCGCGCCGAGGCCGAAGATGGGGAGCAGGAAGAAGGCCGAGAGGCGATCGCAGCCGACGACGAACCCGCCGTTCGGTACGTGCCACGCGAAGGCGAGCCGCGCGTCGAGCGCGCCGCCGAGCGCCCGCACCGCGAAGGCGAGGCCCAGCACGGAGCCCACGCACGCGCCCGCGCAGCCCACGTTCGATGCGGCGCGCGGCCAGCGCGTGAGCGCGGCGGAGAGCACCCCCGCGGCGACGAACACGAGCACGGCCGCGAGCAAGACGGTCACGCACCGACCTCGCCGACGTCGGGCTCGTCGTCCGCGTCTCGCGCGTCGCCTTCGTCGGCCTGCGCGGCCTCCAGCGCCGCGTCGAGAGGCTCGCGGGCGCGCACGACTTCGGCGGCCGCAGCCTCGTGGTCGCCGACCGGATCCTCGCCGGCCCTCGCGGCCCTCGCGGCCCTCGCGGCGCTCGCGGCGCGCGTCGACACGGCGAGCCGCTCCTCGGCGGCGCGGGCGAGCTCGAGCAGCCGGCCCGCCCCTTCGCGGGCGAGCAGCGCGCCGTGGAAGGCCGGATCGTGCAGCACGCTCGCGAGGCGCCCGAGCAGGTGCAGGTGCTCGCGCGCCGTGGGCGCGACGATGGCGAAGAGGGTGTGCACCGGCTTGCCGTCGATGGCGCCGAAGTCGATGGGCGAGCGCAGGAAACAGAGCGACACGGCGGGCGCGTCGACGTCGAGCACGATGGGGTTGCGCACGTGCGGGATGGCGATGCCGTCGCCGACCCCGGTCGAGCCGGCGTTCTCGCGCGCGAGGAAGACCTCGAAGATCAGCTCGCGATCGACCTCGGCGCCGATGGGGAGGCACTCGATCAGCGCGCGAAGCGTCGACTCGCGGTCCGCGGCCACGAGATCGCGATGGATGCCGCCGCGCTCGAGGGCCGCGGCGAAGGTGGGCGCCGGGTGCTCGGGGAACTGCGAGGCCGCGGGGTCGGCGACGATCCGGATGCCGCGGTGGTGCGCCCACTCGAGCAGCTCGGCCCGGTGAAAGCGGTACTGGCCGTGCACCTTCAGGCCCGGCATGCCATCCTCGCGAATCCATCGCTCGACGGTCCGCTCGGGAACGTCGAACATCTCGGAGATCTCGCGGACGGTGAGCTTCATCGAGCGGCGCTGACCCTTCTCTGCACCGCGGTCGGGCGCGACCGCGGTTCGCGAGCCCAGCCGCAAGGTTCGTGCCCCGCCGACCAGGGCGGCTCCGAGACGGAAAACGCCCGAGGAAACGCCCTTACCCGCGCCCGTGACGACAGGCTTGCGCGTTCTCGCGCCGAGAATTCCGTCGTCGCGACACGTTGGCAGGCCCATCTCGAGGGCCTTCGCGCGGAGGCGACAGTCGACTCCCGCTCCGGCGGCGACGAGCAGCCGCCTCGCCCCGACGCGCCGTGCGCGCGCGCGCGCAGAGCCCGCGCGACGTGGCCGACGCCCAGCTCGTCGGCGGCGGCGCGCTCGGCCGTTCGAGCGACCAGGCGACGCGCGTGCTACTGCTCCAGCCGATGCCGGCGCGAAAACGACAGGATGACGTGGTTTTCGAGCCGATCATGCAGTCGACGGCGATGCGGAAGCTCGATCAGATCCTCCGCACGGTCGCCCGCAAGGACGTGATCGTCACCCTCATCGGCGAGAGCGGGACTGGCAAAGAGGTCCTCGCCCGACGGACGCACGAGCTCTCGGGGCGGAGCAAGGGCCCCTTCATTCCGATCAACTGCGCCGCCATCCCCGACGCCCTGTTCGAGAGCGAGCTGTTCGGCCACGAGCGCGGCGCGTTCACCGGCGCCAACGAGCGGGTGCGCGGCAAGGTCGAGGCCGCGCAGGGCGGCACGCTGTTCCTCGACGAGGTCGGCGAGATGCCGTTCGGCATGCAGTCGAAGCTGCTGCGCTTCCTGGAGAATCGCCGCTACATGCGCGTGGGCGGCTCCACCAAGCTCGATGCGAACGTGCGCCTACTGTTCGCCACGCTGCGGCCGCTCGAGGGGGAGGTCCGCGCCGGGCGCTTCCGCGCCGACCTCTACTACCGCATCCAGGGGATCACGCTGGTCGTGCCGCCGCTCCGCGATCGCAGGGCCGACGTCGCCCCGCTGCTCGCGCAGTTCACCGCGCAGATGTCCGCGCGCCACGGCACGCAGCCGCCGCGCTACTCGCGCCAGGCCAAGGCCCTCATGCTCCGACACGACTGGCCGGGCAACGTGCGCGAGCTCCGCAACGTCGTCGAGACCTTCTGCCTGCTGCGGGCCGGCAAGCAGGTGCGCCTCGTCGATCTGCCGGAGTCGCTCCGGCAGTCGTTCAAGCCGAGCGAGAGCCACGTCGGCGCGAAGCTCGAGATCGCCCTCGATCGCCCGCTCGACGCGATGGTGTCGGAGATCATCGAGTCGGTGCTGGCGCAGGAAGAGGGGAGTCGCACGCGGGCCGCGGCGCGGCTCGGGATCAGCGTGCGGACCATCCAGCGGCACCTGGCGCGCGGGGGCGGCGACCCTGGCTGAGCAGCGCGGGCTTCAACCGGCGCTCGGCGCGATCCCGAGCAGCTGCAGGATGGCGTTCACGAACCCGAGCGGGTGCGGCGGGCACCCCGCCACGTAGACCACCGGCCCGACGTCGCGCAGGAACCCCCGATCCAGCGCCTCCGCCTGCGCGTACAGCCCGCCCGAGATCGCGCACGCCCCCGCGGCGATCACGAAGCGTGGATCGGGCATCGCGTCCCACGCGAGGCGCACCGCCTCGGCCATGTTGCGCGTCAGCGGCCCGGAGAGCACGAGCGCGTCCGCGTGGCGCGGCGAGGCGACCCACTCGATGCCGTATCGGGCGAGATCGAAGTTCACGTTCAGCGCCGCGTTCAGCTCGAGCTCGCAGCCGTTGCAGCCGCCCGCCGACACCTGCCGCATGCGCAGCGAGCGGCCGTACAGCTTCTTGAGCGCCGCGTCGGTGGCGATCGGATCGGGGCCGCCCTCGGGCCCCTCGGTCACGATCAGCCCCTCGCGCGTGCGCGCGCTCAGGTGGGGATTCGAGGTGAAGGCGAATTTGCCCTCCGGACATTCGTGCACGCACTCGGAGCAGAAGACGCACTTGCCGAGATCGAGCCGCACCGGCTCGATGGCGATCGCCTCGGTGGGGCAGGCGTCGACGCACGCGTGGCACCCCTCGGGGCACGGCGCCGTGGAGATCGTCGGCAGCCCGCGATGCCCGTTCGGCACGGCCTTGCGCAGGTCCACGATGAACTGGGACCCCTGAGAGGCGCGCACGCGCAGCGACTTGAACATGGCTAGAGATCGTTCCCGCAGTAAGAGAGATCGAAGCTCTTGTTGCAGATGGGGAAGTCGGAGATCTCGTTCTCCCGCACCGCGATCGCGAGGCCGAGCCAGTTGCGCAGCGACGGATCCTGGACCTTGTAGTGGAGCAGCGCGCCCGCGGCGTCGGTCTCGAGGCAGTGCACCGCCTCGCCCCGCCACCCCTCCACCACCGAGACGACCAGCCGGTCCGCGACGAGCTCCAAGGGCGCGGCCGTCGACGCTCGGCGCGGCGTCCACACCGGGTCGCCGTCGAGCACGCCCGCGATCCAGGCGAGCGAGCGGCCGATCTCGACGATGCGCATCCGGGCGCGAGCCCAGCAGTCGCCGGAGGGCTCCGACACGACGGTGACCGGATGCTCGGCGTACACGCCGGCGCCGAACGCGCGCTGATCGTGCGTGAGGCCGCTCGCGCGCGCGGCTGGGCCGACGAGCCCGAGCTCGGTCGCTTGCGCGGTGGTCAGTCGCCCCGCGCCCTTGAGGCGGTGCTGCACCGTGCGCGCGGAGAGGAAGCAGTCGTCGATGATGGCGAGATCGTTCACGAGCAGCGCGAGGTTCTGGCGCAGCTCCGCCCGCGAGAAGCCCGCGCCCGCCTCCGCGTCGAGCCGCACGCCGCTGCCGCCGGGCCGGAGCGCGCCGCGGCCGAATCGACTGCCACACAGGCGCATCGAGGTGTTGATGGCCGTGGTGCGCAGTCGCCCGTACGACGACGCCCCTTGCAGGAAGCCGACGTCGGCGGCGAGCCCGGAGAGGCCGGCGAGGTGCATGGCGATGCGCTCGAGCTCGAGCATCACGCCGCGCGCGGCCTCGATCTCGGGCCCCACGGGCGCTCGCTCGTCGCCCGCCGTCAGCGCCTCGATCGCCGCGCAGTACGCCCACGTGTGCGCGATGCTCGAGTCGCCCGCGATCGTCTCGACCAGCGGCGCGAGCTTGCGCGCGTCGCGTCGCAGGAGCAGCGGCTCGACCCCGCGGTGCTGGTAGCCGAGGTGGATCTCGAGGTGGTGGACAATCTCGCCGAGGCACATGAAGCGGAAGGCGCCCGGCTCGATCACGCCGGCGTGAATCGGCCCGACGGCGACCTCGTGCACCTCCTTGCCTTCGATTGCATAGAAAGGATATGCATCGCGCGCCGCACGCCCGCCCGCCTCGAAGCGGATCGGCTTGAGCCACGGGTGCCCCGCCACGCGCACGCCGTGCTGCTCGTGCAGCTCGCGCTCGAAGCAGTGCAGCGCCGTCACGTCGGCCGTCATCGCGTGGTAGCCGCGCGCCGCGTCCATCACGGCGCGGGTGACCTCGAGCCGGCCGTCGGTCAGCTGTACGACCGCGGTGACCATGACCGCGGCGGCGCCCGCGTGGGCCGAGGGCGCGGGGCGCCCGTAGAGCGTCACGATCCGCGCGCCGCTCGCGAGCCGCGCGAGCAGATCGGCCCGCCACGCGCGGACGTCGAGCGGCACGATCGCCGAGGCGACGCGGGCGTCGAGCGTCACGGAGCAGGCCCCGGCGAGCGCGCTCATTCTCCCCCCAGGGAGGCGGCGACCGCGCGGAACAGCACGTTCACGGCGGGCGGCATGTAGACCCCCATCACCACCAGCGCGACGAGGAACGCGGCCTTCGGCGCCGCCTCGGCGAGCGTCTGCCGCGGCCAGGTCACCGCGCGCTTCGGCATGCCCCAGATCATCGGGAAGACCGTGCGCCCCGTCGCCACGAAGGTCGCGGCGATGAGCGTGCAGAAGGCGACGAAGATGATCATCTGCTTGGCGCGCACCAGCTCCGAGAGCACCAGCAGCTCGCCGACGAAGCTGCCGAACGGCGGGAAGCCGAGCAGCGCGAACGTGCCGACCATGAGGAACACGCCGCTGTAGGGGAGATCCTTGATGAGCCCCGCGACCTCGCGCGTGTCCTTGGTGCCGTAGTGCGTCTGGATCTTGCCGGCGGTCAGGAAGAGGCTCGCCTTGATGAAGGCGTTGCTCACGGCGTAGAGCAGCACGCCGTAGGTCGCCCCCTTGCCGATCCCGAGGCCGATCGCGATGACGCCCGCGTGGTTGATCGACGCGTAGGCGATGAGGCGTTTGTAGTTGCGCGTGGCGATCACGCTCACGGTGGAGATCGCCATGGAGACGAGCCCGATCACGAGCAACTCGTTGGTCACGAGCGTGCGCTCCGCCCCTCGGAACGTCTGCAGCACGCGGAGCAGGCACACCAGCGCGCAGTTGAACTGCACCGCGGCGAGCAGCGCCGTCGCCGCGGGGGGGGCCTCGTCGTAGGTCTCGGGGAGCCAGGTGTACATCGGCGCGAGGCCGAGCTTGGTGCCGAAGCCGAGCAGCACGAGCGCCACGCCCATGCGGCGCCAGAGGTTCGGCGTCGCGTGCGTGACCTTGGCGAGCTCGTCGAGGAAGAACGTCGGCTCGAGCCCGTCGGCCTCGAAGCCGCGCGCGAGGCAGGCGAAGCCGAGCAGCGCCAGCGCGAGCCCGACGCTCGAGAACAGGAAGTAGCGGAACGAGGCGCGCCGCGAGGCGGCGAGATCGTCCACGAGGATCAGCGGCGCCGCGGCGAGCGTGGTCGTCTCGAGGGCCACCCAGCTCAGGAGCAGGTGATTCGACAGCACCACGACGTTCGCGGCCGCCATGAAGACGAGCGAGAAGCGCGCGTAGCGCGACACCGCGTCGTGCAGGCTCGGCGCCGCGCGGTCGCGGTTCCACACGTAGCCGCAGATCCCGAGGTAGATCACGTCGATGAGCACGAGGAAGAGGCGCGCGGTCGGATCGGTCGTGAGGTAGCCGCCGGCGATCCGGTCGGTGCCGCCCGCCGTGAAGGCGACGACGATCGCGAGCGCCGCCTGGGCCGCGGCGACGCCGAGGAGCAGCCACGGCCCGACCTCGCGCACGCGCTTGGCGCCGACGCCCGGGGCGAGCAGCGCGGGGGCGAGCGTCAGAAAGACCGGGTTCATGTCGGGGCCCTCTCGGAGTCGGTGAGCGCGGGCAGCGACTCGTCGGGCGCGAGGTGCTGCAGGTACCAGCGGTAGGCCGCGATCGAGCCGGCGGTGACCAGCACCTGCCCGATGCGGATGCCGAGCGACGGGTGCTTCACGCTCCCGAGCTCGAACAGCGCGATCGCGTTCTCGATCCGGAGCGCGCCGATCATCTGGCTCAGGTGCCCGCCGCGCGTCGCCAGCACCAGCAGCCCGAGCAGCAGCGCGGCGGTCGAGACCGCGACGAGCAGCTGCGCGTCGCCCTCGGCGGGGACGAGCTGATCGGCCGCGAGGAACGCCACCAGCGCGAGCGCGAGCGCCATCGCCCACGAGAACAGGTTGGGCGCGAGCACCTGGTTGTTCGGGGGGGCGTTCTGGTGCGTGAGCACGCGACGCAGGAGCAGCGGCGCCGCCACCGCGCGCAGCACCACGAGATCGACGACCTCGACGACGAGCTCCGCCGAGAGGTGCGCGCCATGGCGGAAGGCGATCCACGAGAGCAGGAACCCCTGGAGCGAGAGGCCGAGGAAGCTGGTGCGCCAGGTGCCGACGAACAGCGGCACGACCAGCACGACCAGGAACGCGATCAGGATGCCGGTCACCCCGCGCCTCCGATCTGCCAGGTCGTCGCGAGCAGCGCGACGCCGGCCGCGATCAGCGCGACCACGATGTACTGCGGCACCGCGCGCATCCGCCAGCGCGCGACCAGCGACTCGACCGTGCCGATCGCGACCGCGAGCAGCAGGCAGAGCGCCACGTTGGCCGCCGCGGCGAGCGGCGGGCCCGCGCGGCCGGTGAGCGGGTTCAGGAAGGCCGCGACGAGCGAGAGGCCGACGGTGAGCTTGATGGCCGAGCCGACCTGAAGCGCGGCGAGCTCGGGGCCGCTGTGGTCGAGGATCATCACCTCGTGGACCATGGTGAGCTCGAGGTGCGTCGTCGGATCGTCGACCGGCAGGCGGGCCGACTCGACCTGCACGAGGATGAAGAGCGCGACCACGCTCCCGGCCCAGACGCCCGCGCCGGCGCCGCCCGTCACGGTCGTGGCCCGCAGCGCCAGCACCGCGTCGAACGAGCGCTCGTGGGTGATCAGGCACGCGGCCCCGCCGACCAGGAAGAGCGCCGGCTCGAGGATCGCCGAGAACGTCGCCTCGCGGCTCGCCCCCATGCCTTCGAACGCGCTGCCGGTGTCGAGCGCGCCGAGCATCAGCGCGACCCGCCCGAGCCCCCACACGTACGCGAACCAGACGAAGTCGAAGGGGAAGCCGAGCGCCGCGCGCGCGCCGAGGATCGGCACGATCATCCCGGAGACGACGGCGGTGACCAGCACCACGTAGGGGCCGACGCGGAACAGGTAGGTCGTGACCTCGCTGTAGACCGGTCGCTTGCGCAGCAAGCGCGCCGCGTCGAACGCGAGCTGGAACAGCGGGGGCGACTTGCGGCCGGCCCAGAGTGCCTTGGTGCGCTGGATGACGCCGACCACGACGAACGGGAGCGTCAGCAGCACCACCAGGTGAGCGAGCGCGAGGACGGCGATCTGCGCGCTCATCGGCCGACCCCCACGAGGAGCCCGAAGATGATCACGATCGCGACCAGCCCCGCGGCGAACGCCACCCGCGGCTCCTCGGAGATCTTGTCCGAGGCCTTGGTCGCCATCTCCTCGCCCTGCCCCAGCACCTCGAACATGCGCCGCTCGACGGCGTCCACGTGGTGGGTGGCGAGGTGGCCGTTCTGCTGCGGGAAGACCTGCTCGGGGAGCTTCGCGCGCCGGAGCTGCGGCAGGAAGCCCACGAACAGCAGCGCGAACGGCGACGAGAACGAGCTCGCCGTGTACTGCATGCGCACGTTCGGCGCGGTGTAGCCGCACCCCCAGGTCACGTGCCGGCGCGCGCCGCGGCCGGCGAGCCAGCCGAGCCCGCCGACCACGACGAGGGTCGCGGCGAGGACGCGCGCCGCCCACGTCACCGGGGCGAGCACGGCCGCGACGTCGAGCTGGGCCACGGACGGGTCGGCGATCCGGAAGAGCGAGGTCGCGCCGCGCGTCGCCGCGACGCCGAGCGAGGGGAAGAGCCCGACGATCACGACGCCGGCCGCGTGGAGGTACATCGGCCAGAGCATCGACGGCGGCGGATCGACGGCCGCGTGCACCGACGCGTCGCGCGGCGCGCCGAGGAAGGTGACCCCGAACGCGCGCACGATCGAGAGCGCGCTCACCGCGCCGACGAAGGCGAGGAGCGCGGCGATGACCACGAGCACGACGTTCTCGGTCGGCGACGCGCCGGCGCCCGAGAGCAGCCCGCTGTAGATCAGGTACTCGCCGACGAAGCCGTTGAGCGGCGGCAGCGCAGAGATGGCGAGGCCGCCGATCAGGAACATCGCGGCGGTGCGCGGCATCTTGCGCAGCAGCCCGCCGAGGCGCTCGATGTCGATGGTGTGCGTCGCGCGGTAGACCGCGCCGGCGGCGTAGAAGAGCAGGCACTTGAAGAGCGCGTGGTTGAACAGGTGCAGGATGCCGCCCGCGAAGCCGAGGACGACCAGCGACGGGGCGTGCCAGGCCATCCCGAGATAACCGACCCCGAAGCCCATCGCGGCGATGCCGACGTTCTCGGTGGAGGAGTAGCCGAGCAGCCGCTTGAGGTCGCGCTGCGACGACGTGTAGAGCACGCCGAAGAAGGCCGAGAGGGCGCCGAAGCCGAGCACGCACCAGCCCATCCACGCCTCGGGCCGCCCGAGCAACAGCGTGAAGCGCAGGAAAGCGAACAGGCCCGCCTTGTGGATGACGCCCGACATGAGCGCGGAGACGTGCGCCGGCGCCGCCGAGTGCGCGCGCGGCAGCCAGGTGTGGAGCGGGAAGAACGCCGACTTGAGCGCGAACGACGCGCCGAGCAGCAGGAACACCGCGGCCCGCATGCGGCTCGGCTTCTCGAGCACGCGCCGGAACGTCTGGAAGTCCATCGAGTCGGTCTGCGCGTGCAGCAGCATGAAGGCGGCGACGAGCACGAACAGGCCGAGGTGCGTCGAGACCAGGTAGTTGAAGCCGGCGAAGCGGATCTTCTGGTTGCGGTAGTCCCAGATCACGAGCAGCCAGGCGGCCACCGCGGCGATCTCCCAGCCGAGCAGGAAGACCATCGCGTTCTGCACCGAGTACACGACCAGGAACGCGAGCGAGGTCATGTTCAGCAGCGCGAAGTGCGGACCTCCGTTGCGGCCGCGGTCGAAGTACGGGCGCAGGTAGCCGACCGCGTAGACGGTCCCGAGGAGCGTCATCGGCAGCGACCACGCGAGGAAGAACGCGCTCAGCGCGTCGACGCGCACCGCGATGCGCTCGATCGGATACGGCCAGCGCCAGCTCTCGACGAGCTCGCCGCCTCCCGCGCGCAGCAGCGGCACGACGGCGGCGAGGGTGGCGGCCGAGGCGACGGCCTGGCTCGCGAGGGCCGCGGTCGCGCGGGCCACGTTGCCGCGGAGGGCCAGCGCGAGGATGGCGCCGAGCACGAGGCTCGCGCCCGAGACGAGAAGGAGGATCATCGTGATGTCGAGCTGGGTGAAGCGAAGCGTGGCACCCGCGCGCAGCCTGCAAGCGAACCGCGTGCCGTGATCGGATCGGCAGCCTTCTCGGGCGATCGCGGGCTGCGCGAGCGGCCAATCGCCGAGCTGGCGTCGATTGCGCCAAGCTGTCGCTCGATCGGGTGGTCGAGATCGATCGATTCGACACCTACGACGCGTATCTCAGCCATGTGCTGCGCCTCCCACGCCCTCTGGGCCGCTCGCGCCGGCTCCCACCGGCAAAGGCAGAGGTTAACCCCCGGCGCGGAACGGCCGTCATCGAAGTTGGTCCCACGGGGAGCCGAACCCATGTCCTCCGCCCGCCTCCCGCACACGATCCCGCGTCGGCCGCACACGTCCCTGGGCGACGTCGCACAGCTCGATCGCACGGCCCTCGTGGGGCGACTCTTCAACCTGTTCCGCTCCGAGAGCTACGAGCCCCCGCTGCTCCCGGGACAGGCGCTCGAGCTCCTGGAGCTCAGCCGCAATCCGACCACCAGCGCCTTCCGGATCGCGAACCTGCTCGAGACCGACGCGGTGCTCGCCGCCCACGTCCTGCGCGCGGCGCGCTCGCCGCTCTACGCGCGCGCGGTGCCGGTGCGCACGCTCCAGGAGGCCATCGTCACGCTCGGCATGCGGACGGTGGCCGACATCTTCTTCGGGGTCTGGTCGGCCGCGCGGATCTTCAGCGCGCCGGGCTACGAGGAGCCGATGGCCGCCGTGCGGCGCCACGTGCTCGCCACGGCGCACCTCACGCGCCTCGTCTGCCGGCACACCGACGTCGACAACGACAACGCCTTCCTCTGCGGGCTGTTCCACGACATCGGCATCGCGCTGTCGCTGCTCACGATCGCCGAGGGGCGTCGCCGCGAGGAGCTCCCGTCACCCGACGCCATGCTGGTCGCGCTGCGCGACGCGCACGCCGAGATCGGCGGCCTGTTCTGCTGGCTCTGGCACCTGCCGCCGGAGCTGCGCGTCGTGGTCGAGCGCCACCACGCCATCGGCTACGGCGGCGACGTGCTCCCGGTGTCCGCGGCCGTGCGCATCGCCGAGAACCTCGCCGCGCGCCACGGCGCCGCCATCCCGGGCGACGCCGGCGACGACATCGAAGAGGCGATCGCGCGAGGCACGCTGGGGCTGTCCGACGAGACCATGGCCGCGATGGAGCCCGAGGCCGCGACCATCGTGGCGGCGATCGACTGAGCGACGGAGCGACCGCGCGACGGAGCGACGGAGCGACGGAGCGACGGAGCGCAGGGCTCGCCCGCGCCCGCGACGCGTGCGACGCTTCGGCGTGCTCGGCGCCTGGCTCGCACAGCTCCGTGACCCCTGGTTCTGGCGGTTCGCCATCGGCGCGAACCTCGCGAGCATGGTCGCGTTCGCGGCCTTCGCGGGGCCGATGACCTGGCTCGCCTGGAGGGATCCCGCGTGGGCGCGCAGGTGGCGCATCCAGTCGCGCCCGCCGCGCGAGCAGCGGCTCGTGCTGCCGTCGATCCGCACCTGGCTCGCGAACAACGCCATCATGCTGGTGGTGACGACGCTCGCCTGGCCGCTGCTGCGGCGCACCGGGGTGCACGAGGGGCCGCTGCCGCCGTGGTGGCGCATCGCGGCCGAGGTGCTCGCGTTCGTCTACCTCGACGACTTCCTGTTCTACTGGATGCACCGGGCGCTGCACCAAGGGTGGCTCTACAAGCGCATCCACGCCCTGCACCACACGATCCTGACGCCGTGGGCGGTGACCGGGCACTACATGCACCCCGTGGAGTACGTCGCGATCGGCTCGCTGATCCTGTTCGGTCCGGTGCTCTTCTCGTCGCACGTGGTGACGCTCTACGTCTGGGTGATCTGGCGGCAGTGGGAGGCCGCGGAGGGGCACTCGGGCTACGACTTCCCCTGGTCGCCCACCAACTGGCTCCCCGGCGGCGACGGCGCGGCGCACCACGATTTCCACCACGCCAAGGTGCGCGGGAACTACGCCGGCTTCCTGCGGCACTGCGACGGCTGGTTCGGCACCTACGCCCGCGGCTACGCGGAGCACCTCGCGAAGAAGCGGCGCGGCGGCGGCCCGGCGTAGCGCGCCGCGGCGGGAAACGTCCCAGCTCGGGCGCCGCTTAACCGGCGGTCGCTCCGCGCCGTAGGGACGACAGACGACGCGCCGAACGCCCCGCGTCCCGAGCCTCGGCTCGACGCGGAAGCCGGCGTCCGCGCCGCGACGCCACCTGGATGTCCGCCGTCACCGGTCTCACGGATGGCCCTGATGCTCGATCTCAACGACGAGGCGCTACAATCGTTTCTCGAAGAGGCGAGAGAGCACCTCGAGACGCTGGAGCACGACCTGCTCGCCCTAGAGGCGCGAGGCGGCGAGCCCGACCCGGCGACGATCAACGCCATCTTCCGCGCCGCCCACACCATCAAGGGGACCGCGAGCTTCTTCGCGCTCACGCCGATCAAGGACCTCTCGCACGCGATGGAGAACGTCCTCGGCCGCCTGCGCAACGGCTCGCTCGGGTGCGGGCCCGAGGTGGTGACCGCGCTGCTCGAAGCGACCTCCCGCCTCGCCCGGATGGTGCACGAGATCGAGGCGCTCGACGGCATCGCCTATGCCGACGTGGTCTCGCGGCTCGCCCCGTGGGCCTCGGGTCCGTCGATCCCCCCCTCGATGCCCTCCGTGCCGCCGACGCCCGTCGTGCCGCCGCCCGCCAAGCCTGCGCCCGCCGAGCTCGCCGCGCCCGCGCCGCCCGCGCCAGACCCGCTCCTCGCGCCGCCCGCCCCCGGCG
>CAIXWQ010000389.1 GCA_903923175.1 uncultured delta proteobacterium
GATCACGCCGGCGCCCACTAGGCCCATCACGCTGCCGAGCGCGCGCGGCGACGCGACCATGCGCGCGAGCGGCGCGGCGAGGGCGCTGGGGCGCTGCACGTGCGGCGGGTGCGGCGCGGACGAGGCGCGCCCGGCAGGTGCGCGCTTCGGGTCCTCGAGCCACGCAGCGATCGCCGGCGTCAGCGCGAGGATCGCGATCGCGGTGAGCACCTCGCCCGCCGCGCACAGGAGGCCGAGCTGACGCAGCGCCGGCAGGCGCGAGAGGGCGAGCGAGGAGAAGGCGAAGCCGGCCGCGATGGCCGCGGTCAGCGTCGGGCGGGCGACGTGCGCGCGGGCGCGCTCGACGATGGCGGCGCGCCGGGCCCGCGGGCTCTCGAAGGGCGCGTCGGCCAGCGCCTCTCCTGCGCGCAGTACCGCCGAGTAGACGTGCACGCCGGTGTCGAGGCCGACGCCGATCACGACCGACGCGAACCCCATCGCGATGGCGGCGATGCCGTCGGGGAAGAGCGCCGCGATGGCCGTCGTCCAGAGCGTGCCGATCAGCAGCGGCGGCGCGATCGCGACGAGCGCGCGCGCGCGGCGGAAGGTGAGCAGGAACGCGAGCGACACGAGCACGGTCGAGACGGCGCTCGAGACGTAGAGATCGCGGCGGATCATCTTCTCGGCGTCGCGCGCGATCGCCGCGCCCCCCGCGATGCCGGCGCGCACGCCCGGGTGGCGCGGGAGCGCCTCGCCGATCGCCCCCTCGAGCGCCTCCACGACGCGACGCGCCTCGTCCGAGCGCAGCGCGGAGCCGTCGGTGGCGACGAGCACGAACCGCGCGCGCCCGCCGTCGGCGACCAGCGCGCCCGACGCGTCGGCGCCGACCGTGGCCGCGACCGTGCGCGCGCGCGACTGCACGACCGACAGCAACCGCAGCGGATCGTGGCGGATCAGCTCCGCGAGCGCACCCGAGCCCGGCGCCATCAGCAGCGCGCGCGTGTCCTCGAGGCGCGCCTTCATCCCCGCGTCGGAGAGCGCGTCGCGCAGGGCCGCGCGCCCGGCGTCGTCGGCGAAGAGCCAGGCGATCGTGGGATCGGGCGGGGGCGCGTCGGGGTCGAGCGGCGGCGGCGCGAGCGACGTGACGGCGCGGCGGATCCCGGGGCGGCCGCGCGCGGCGGTCGCGATCTCCTCCGCGGCGCGCTCGACCTCCTCGGGGGCCTCGCCGCGCACGAGGATGGTCGTGACGTCGCCGCCGCCGAAGGCGCGCACGTAGGCGCCGAGCGCGCGCGCCTGCGGATCGTCGGGGAAGAGGCGCGCGAGATCGCCCGAGAGCCGCAGCCGCGGCAGCACGACCAGCGACAGCACGGTCAGCACGAGGGCGAGCCAGGGCGCGAAGCGCAGGAGGCTCGAGAGGCGCGCTGGGCGAGCGAGGCGCGGCATGGGCGATCAGTGCGCGGTCGTGCTCTCGTCGACGTCGTCGAGGGGCGAGGCGGCCGGCGCGGGCGGCATCGTGGGCGCGTGCGGCGACAGGCGCAGCCGCGTCACGCGCCGGCGCCGCACCGCGCGCACCTCGACGTCGAACGCGCCGAAGCGGGCTCGATCGCCGCGGCGCGGGACCCGCCCGATCTGCCGCACGAACCAGGCGCCGAGCGCGTCGCCGCCCTCGCCCTGCGGCGGCTCCAGGTGCAGCTGGCGGAGCTCGTCGAGCGAGGTGTCGGCCTCGACGTCCCAGGAGCCGGGGGCGCCCGGGACCTCGCGGATCTTCGCGACCTCTTCCTCGTCGGCCTCGTCGCGGATCTCGCCGACGATCTCCTCGAGGAGATCCTCCATCGTGATGATGCCGCTGGTGCCGCCGTACTCGTCGACCACGACCGCGAACAGCGTGTGCGAGGCCTGCATCGCGCGCAGCACGTCGATGAGCGACTGCGGCTCGGGGACGTACAGCACGTCGCGGCGGACCGAGCGCAGATCGGTGAGGCGCGCGGTGTCGGGGTCGAGGACGAGGTCCTTGGCGTAGAGGTAGCCGCGCACGCGATCGAGGTCGTCCTTCTCGGTCAGCACGACGCGCGAGTACTGCTCGCGGCGCAGGTACTCGATGGCCGCCTCGCCGGTGGTGGCGAGCGCGAGGTGCGCGACGTCGACGCGCGGCACCATCGCGTGGCGCGCCTGCCGCGAGGCGAAGCGGATCACGCGCTCGAGGAGCTGGCGCTTGTCTTCGGCGGCCGGGCCGCGCGCGAGGGTCGCCGCGATGACCGCGAGCAGCTCCTCCTCGGAGAGCATCCCCTCGCCGCGCGCGCCGACCTTGATGCCGAAGAGCGAGAGCAGCCCGTTGGTGGCCCCTTCGAGCAGCACGCGAACCGGCGTGAGCACCACGAACGCGAACCGGAACGGGCCCGCGAGCATGAGCGCCATCGACTCGGCGCGGTAGAGCGCGAGCATCTTGGGCAGCTGCTCGCCGAGCAGCACGTGGAGGTAGGTGATCAGCGCGAACGAGAGGCCGACCGCGATGCCGTGCGCCGTGTGCCCGAGCGAGTGCCCGACGGCGTCGATGTAGCTCTTCTCCACCAAGGCCGCGATCGCGGGCTCGCCGATCCAGCCGAGCGCCAGCGAAGCGAGCGTGATGCCGATCTGCGACGCGGAGAGGTAGCGCTCGACCTCGGCGACGATCTTCGCGGCCTGCGCGGCGCGCTTGTTCCCCTTCTTCGCCAAGCGATCGAGGTGCGCGGGGCGGACCCGCACCATCGAGAACTCGGCCGCGACGAAGAAGCCGTTCAGCGCGACGAGCGCGAGCGCGGCGAGGATTCCCCACATCGAAGGGGGGGGAGGTTAGCAGGTTCCCGGCCGGCCGAAGCGCGCGCGAGCTCCGGGCGAGCAATGTGCGCTTTGCGAGCGTCGAGCGCGGGGGCGCGCGCTACCGTGCCGCGCGTGCGGATCCGCGTGATCGCCGTGGGCAAATTGAAGGAAGCGCACTACCGCGCGGCGGTCGACGACTACCTCGGCAGGCTCGCGCGCTACGCGACCGTGGATGAGGTCGAGATCCGCGAGGAGGCGCTCCCGGCCGTCGCGGCCGCGATGAAGAAGGCGTTGCCGGCGCGCGCGCACGTGATCGCCCTCACGATCGACGGCCGCGCACGCTCGAGCGAGGAGCTCGCCGCGCAGATCGAGGCGCTCTCGCACCGGGCGGTCGACGTCGCGTTCGTCATCGGGGGCGCCGACGGCATCCCGCCCGAGATCGTGGCGATCGCGAACGAGAAGCTCTCGCTCTCGAAGATGACGCTGCCCCACAGGCTCGCGCGGCTGGTGCTGGTGGAGCAGATCTACCGGGCGATGACCATCCGGCGCGGCGAGCCTTACCATCATTGAACGTCGCCCCGCGACGACGTTTCGGCGCGGCAGGCCGAAGCCTCATGGAACGTCGCCCCCCGCGTCGAGCCGGCGCCGAGGTGCCGGCCTCGATCGGCAAGCCCCTCCTGGGCTCCGTGATCTAGATCTCGAACATGTGCGCGCGCGACCTCCAAGGCCCCGGAGGGGCCTTTCCCCTCGAGGCCCCGGTTTCAACCTCATCATCCGCCACGATCTCGCCGTCCCCACGATCGTTTTCCGTGAACAAAGAATCGGACAGGCGTGGGCTTTCGCCGAGCGGTGCAGCCGGTCGATGGTCGGCGGGATGCGAGGCGAGATCGAGGC
>CAIXWQ010000390.1 GCA_903923175.1 uncultured delta proteobacterium
CGCTTGAACGTCGCGTCCTCGGCGACGTCGGCGATCCAGACCGGCTGGCCCGTGGCCCAGACGCGCCCTGGCAGCCCGACGCCCGGCGGAAACGCGCGGCCGCGCGTCCCCGTGACGAAGTCGCTGTCGACCAGCGCGGGCACCGCCCACTGGTACCCGCAGACGATCGACTTCTCGGTGCGATCGAGCAGCCACAGCTCGCCGATCGAAGCCTCGAGGCCCCGCCCGATGGCCTCGAGCAGGCGGGGGGCGCCGTCGGCGAGGCCAGGCGAGCTCGCCAAAATGCGGCTCAGCTCGTACTGGACCTTGAGCCGACGCTCCGTGATGCGGCCCCGCTCCATCGGCGCGCCCTACCACGGCCGAGCCCGGGCGCCCGCCCACCTTCGCCTCGAGCGGCGCACGGTTACGAGGGGAAGACGTAGTGGAACAGCTCGGCGCGGCTCGAGACGCCGCACTTGGCGAAGACCCGCGAGACGTGCTGCCGGACGGTCTTCTCGCTGTTGCCCTCGAGCCGCGCGACCTCCGCGCTCGTGAGCCCCTTGAGCACGAGCCGCGCGACGGCCGTCTCCTTCTCGGTCAGCCCCGCCTTGCGCAGCGCGCGCTCCACGATCGGCGCGAAGTCGCCCTCCTCCGCCTGCAACTGGTGGAGCAGGTCGGCGAGCTCGGCGGCGCCGAAAGGCTTCTCGAGGAGGTAGCGCGCGCCGTCGTTGAGCGCGCGCTTGACCTTGGCGACGTCGGCGAACGCCGTGATGACGACCGTGCGGATGCCGCGCTCGCGCGCGAGCTCGGGGAGCAGCCGCAGGCCGGCGGTCTCGTCGCCTCGCAGCACGACGTCGACCACCGCGAGGTCGAAGGGCGCGGCGGCCACCGCGGCGCGTGCCGCGGCCTCGTCGCCGACCGCCTCGCACTCGAAGCCGCGGCGTCGCAGCGCGCGGGCGAGCGTCTCGCGCGCCTCGTCGTCGTCTTCGACCAGCAGGACGCGCGAGGTCATGCGCTCACCGGAATTCTCAGCTCGAACGTCGTGCTCCATCCGTCTCGCTCCATGAGCGCCACGTCGCCGCCCATCGCTCGAGCGAGCGCGCGCGCGACCGGCAACCCGAGGCCCAGCCCCTTCTCCTTGGTCGTGGTCAGCGGCTCGAAGATCGCGCCGCGCAGCTCGGGAGGGACGCCAGGGCCGTCGTCGGAGATGCGCACCGCGCCGATCGCGCCCTCGCGCGCGACCTGCACCGAGACGCGCCGCCCCCCGCCACGCAGGCTCTCGATGGCGTTGCGGATCAGGTTCTCGAGCGCGAGGCGCAGGTGCATCGGATCGGCGTCGACGCGCACGTCCTCGCGCACCTCGACCTCGAGCGTGACGGAGGCCTCGCGCGCGTGCGGCGTGAGGTCGGCGGTCACGGCGCGCACCAGCTCGGCGAGCGGGAGCGGCCGCACGATGGGACGCGCCTCGGAGGCGAGCGCGCGCAGCGCCCGCAGGCTGCGCTCGATGCGCGTGACCTGCACGCGGGCGCGACCGACGAGCTCGCCGCCGGTGCGCTCGTCCTCGAGCTCCTCGAGCAGCAGGCCGAGCGCGTGGAGCGGGTTGCGGACGTCGTGGAGCGTGGCGGTCGCGACGACCCAGACCGCTTGATCGCGCTCGACGTGCTGGAGCCGGAGCGCGAGCTCCTCGGCCCGCGCCGCCTCGACGGCGGCCGTGCGCTCGCGCAGCAGCCAGTGGTGCACGGCGAGCCCGAAGAGCATGCCGACCGCGACCGGGATGATGCGATCGACCAGCGGGTGGAGCGGCTCGAGCGCGCCGAGGGCGTGACGGCGATCGAGCGCGTCGATGGCGGCGTTCAGAAATCCGTACACCAGGCCCAGCAGTCCGCCGGCCAAGAGCCAGCCGCGCAGGCCGATGCCTCGCACGCGGCGTCGAGGGTCATGGGGCGCCGCGGCCTTCGGTGGCGCGCCGATCCGCTCCGAGCTCGCGTCCGACGCTTGCGCGCCGGGCGCAGGGCGCTCGGAAGGCGCTCCGCGCGCGCGCGCCGATCGGTCGCTGGCCTCCGCGTGCATGCTGGAGCCCGTCGTCGTAGCACCTCCCGCGGCAGGGGCGCGACCACCGCGCAGCGGGCGACGCCGATCCGGCGTTTGTCGGAGGGCGCGTAACCGGCGATGGGCCATGCTCCGCGCGGTGAATCCCGGGAGCCGATGGAGCGCGGCGGTCGTCCTCGCCGCGCTGACGATCGCCGCGACGAGCGGCGCCTCTGCGGAGGAGAAGCCGACCCGCCCCGCCGCCCCGATCGCCGCCAGCGGGCGCGCGATCGGACGCGAGGAGGCCGTCCGGCTCGGCGCCGCGGCGGGGCCTGGCGTCGCGGTCGCGACCGC
>CAIXWQ010000391.1 GCA_903923175.1 uncultured delta proteobacterium
CGGCTGTGACAGGCGCGAGCATCGCGAGCATCGAGACCACCGCGCGCTCCGCGACCGTCGCGAGCGCGGCGCCGCCTGCGTCGCTCGGCACCGCGGTGGCGCTCGCGCCTTTGGCCTCCACCAGCGCGGCGCCGATCTCGAGCGCGGCGATCACGCCGATGGCGAGCACCACCTCCGTCGCCTCCGTCGCCTCCGTCGCCTCCGTCGCCTCCGTCGCCTCCACCGCGGGCACGGGCGCGCCGACGACCGCCCCGTTCTCGCCCGACAAGGCGCGCGTCGACGTCGCGAAGATCACCACGGTCGCGGGGATCCCGGGCTCGAACGTCCGCGCGGCGCTTTCGCGGGCGCCGTTCTCCCGCTGCTACCGCGACGCGCTGATCAAGCACGGCGGGCCGGTCGACGGCACCGTGAAGCTCCACCTCGCGATCGACGACACCGGTCGCGTCACCAGCGCGACGGCGGCCGGCGCGAGCGCGCTGGTCGGGCTCTCCTCGTGCTTCGAGCGCGCGGCGACGGGGCTCACCATCCGCGACGTCGACACCGGCGACGCCGTCGCCGACGTGTGGCTGACGCTGGTGCTCCCTTGAGCCGCGCGCGGCTGCTGGGACTGGTGATCGCGGTCGCGCTCGCCGCCGGCTGCGCCGAGCTCGATCCGCAGGTCGGCGCGCTGCGCGAGGACGCGAGCGTCGCCGGGACCGACGCGGGTGACGGCGGTGACGCGGGAGACGGCGCTGACGCGGGCCACGCGGGGGACGCGGGCGACGCTGCGCGGATCAGCTTCGCGCGCGACCTTCGCCCGCTCATGAACCGCCTCTCGACCGACGCGACGGGGCACGGCTGTCGCGCTTGCCACTACTCGACCGAGCCGTCGCACCCCGCGCTCGACGACATCGGCCTCGATCTCGCGACGCTCGGCGCGCTGCGCCGCGGCGGGGCGACCTCGGGGGCGCGCATCGTGGTCGCGGGCGATCCGGCCGCGTCGATCCTCGTGCAGAAGCTCGAGGGGACGTACGCCATCGGCGCCCGCATGCCGCGCGACGGCCCGGCGTACTGGTCGGCCGACGACATCGCCAAGGTGAAGCGCTGGATCGCGGAAGGGGCGCTCGGTGCCGACGACGAGTGAGCCTCGCCGCCGCCTCGCCGCGCCCGGCGCGCGCGCCGCGCTCCGGCTCGTGATCTCGTCCGCGATCTCGTCCGTGATCGCGCTCGTGATCGCCTCCGCGATCGCGCTCGCGCTGCCGGGCTGCCCGCCGACGTCGGCCTCGCCGCGCGCGGAGGGGGTCGACGAGTCGCAGGTGCCGGCCGATCTGCGCGCCGACTACGCGATCTTCCGCGCGCGCTGCGCGAAGTGCCACTCGCTCGATCGACCGCTCGGCAGCGCGATCGAGGACGAGGCGTACTGGCGCGAGTACGTCGACCGCATGCGGAGGCAGCCCGCGAGCGGCATCTCGCGCGCCGACGGCGACGCCGCGGTGCGCTTCCTCCTCTGGTACCACCGCGTCTACAAGAAGGGCGCTGCTGGCGATGCGCGTGACGCGCGTGACGCGGGCGCGCCCGGACCGATCGGGAGCTCGACGCGATGAGCCGCAGGCCGTTCTCCCCGCTCGTCGTCGCGGTCGCCGTCGGCGCCCTCACCGCCCTCGCGAGCACGCGCCGTGCGCACGCGATCGATCGCAATTTCGCCGGCTCCGCGCAGCTCGACTACCACCTCGCGCCGCACGCCGACGGCGAGCTCGATCACCCCAAGGCCTTCGACGGCGCGACCACCGAGGTCGCGCTGAAGCTCGCGGTCGACTTCTCGCCGCACCTCTCGGCGAACGTGAAGCTCTG
This sequence comes from uncultured delta proteobacterium, assembly GCA_903923175.1. GTDB lineage: Bacteria > Myxococcota_A > Polyangia > Polyangiales > JADJMO01 > CAIXWQ01. The sequence continues at coordinate 1,831 of CAIXWQ010000391.1, forward strand.
CTACGGCTGCCACGGGTTCGAGGCCGATATGGCGTTCGTCGACTACCGCGTCGCCGACGAGCTCGCCGTGCGCTTCGGCCGCTTCAGCCCGAGCTTCGGCGCGTTCAACCTGCGCCACGATCCGGCCAACCATCACCTCTCCGACAAACCGCTCCCCTACGACATGGGGCGCATGTTGCGCATGCGCGACTGGAACCTCGGCGTGCTGCCGAGCCCCTTCCCCGACAACGGCGTCGAGGTGAACGGCTCGCACTGGTTCGGCGAGCGCGTGCAGGTCGACTACGCCGCGTACGCGGTGTCGGGGTTCAAGGCGGGCGTCGGCGCGCTCGATCTCGATTTCACGGCGTCTCACGGGCCGAGCTCGTACTACGTCGAGAACAACGCGCGGCCGACCGTGGGCGCACGCGCGGCGCTGACCGTGAAGCTCGGCGAGGATTCGGACGTCACGTTCGGTGCGAGCGGCATGGGCGGCAGCTACGATCCACGCAACACGCTGAGCTACGTGATCGTCGGCGCCGACGCCGCGCTGCGCGTCGGGCGCACCAGCCTGCGCGCCGAGTGGCTCGCGCGGCGCCAGCAGTTCGACGTCTCGGATCCGACGCGCCTCAAGTACGCGATCGGCGGCCGCCCCGGCGGTCCCGATGGAAGAGGCGACTTCTTCGTGCGCCACGGCGCCTACGTGGAGCTCGAGCAGCCGCTCGGGCCCAGCGTCGACCTGCTCTTGCGCGTCGACGGCCTCCTTCACAAAGGAAACGTGGCCGTGTCGAGCGAGCTCGTCGACGGCAGCAGCATGCTCCGCGCGACGCTCGGCACCTCGTGGGCGGTCGAGCGCGGGCTGCGGCTCAAGCTCTCGACCGAGGTGTGGCGCTTCTCGGAGAAGGGCTCGAGCGGCCGCGATCTGGCGGTGACCGGGCACCTCGGGGCCTCGGCGTCGTTCTAGAGCGCACGGTCCCGAAGTCGCCGAGCGCCGGCCGGGCCTCAGGGGCCTCACGAGCCTCCTGCGCCGCGCGTCACAGCGCGAAGATGGCGCCGAACGTCGGCGCGACCCCGAAGCCCCAGAATTGCGCCGACGCGAAGTAGGGGCCCTGCGTCGGGTCGAGCTTCGCCGAAGGAGCGGCGATCGCCCGGAAATCGAGCTCGCCGAACAGCGCGATGCGCGGCGTGAGCCACACCCGCGCGTCGACCGCGAGCGAGGCGGCGAGCCCGTGGAATGCGCGTCGATAGGAAGGCGCCTGCGCGGTGTCGATGGTGTCGGCCCACACGAACGCGTAGCCGAACCGCGGCGCGACGCCGATCTCCACGCCGTCCGCCGCCCAGCCATGGAAGCGCGCGGTCGCGAAGACGCGCAGCGCGTCGAACATCGAGAGCGAGAAGCCGGCGGCCTCAGTGCGCTCCCAGGCGCCGCCGAGGCCGAGCTCGACGCCGCCGCTGACCGCGTAGAGCGCCTGAGCGTCGAGCCCGTAGGTCCACCCGCCGTCGATCGAGTAGCCGTCCCCCCCGTCGACGACGCGCGAGCCGTACTCCATGGGGCTCACGCCGAGCCGCAGGCGCAGGGGCGACGACGGCTCGACGCGCGCGCGCTCGGGCTCGGTCGCGCCGGTGTCGGTGGTCGCGCTCGTCACGCTCGATGCGCTCGTCACGCTCTCGCCGTGCGCCGGCGACGAGGTCGTGGTGGCGACGCCGAGGGTCGAGAGCGTGAGCAGCAGCGAGGTCGAGGCCGCGAAGCACGAGCGGGGCGAGCGAAGCATGCCGACGCATCAGCAGGCGCCGTGCCGCCCTCCGGCAGCGGCGAATGGGCAGGAATTCGGGCGCGCGCGGCGGTCGCGTGACCGGGCGGCGAGGCGACTCGGCAACGGCGTGCCGCGGCGGCACGCGTCTTCGCGCCGTGCAGCGCTCTCGTCGAGCGCGGCGCTCGACGCATGCGCTTCTCGCACCCTCACCCGGTATCTGGATCACGCTTCGCGTCACCGACGTGTCTGCGCGCGTCAGCGTGCGTGAGCGTGCGTGAGGAGGAAATGTCACCCGCGCACGGAGCCCGGCTTCCTCGACCCGACGCCGCCGCGTACCGTGATCCGTCATGCCGGTGGGGAAGCGAATCTGCGCCTTGCGCGTGAACGGCGAGCTGCGCGAGGTCGCGGTCGAAGGCACCGCGACGCTGCTCGAGGTGCTCCGCTACGAGCTCGGGCTCACCGGCTCGAAGCAAGGGTGCGACGAGGGCGACTGCGGCGCGTGCACGGTGCTCATCGACGGCCGCCCCGCGCTCGCGTGCCTGTCGCTCGCCGTCACGCTCGAGGGGCGCGAGATCACCACCATCGAGGGGCTCGCGGGGCCGAAGGGGCTGCACCCGGTGCAGGACGCCTTCGACGAGCACGGCGCCGCGCAGTGCGGCTTCTGCACGCCGGGGATGATCATGAGCGCGAAGGCGCTGCTCGATCGCGACCCCGAGGCGACCGCCGACGAGGTGCGCACCGCGCTCGCGGGCAACCTCTGTCGCTGCACCGGCTACGTCAAGATCATCGACGCGGTGCGCGCGGCCGGCGCGCGGATGAAGCGCGAGCAGTCCGAGCGCTCGCCGCGTGAGCCGTCCTCGGGCGGGGACGCCTGACATGGCGGGGGTCATCGGGGGCAAGCACCGCCGCGTCGACGGGATCGCGAAGGTCACCGGGGCCGCGCAGTACACCGACGATCTCGCGCCGTCGCGCATGCTGCACGCGCGCATCGTGCGCAGCCCGCACGCCCACGCGCGCATCGTCTCCATCGACGCGAGCGAGGCGCTCGCCATGCCCGGCGTGGTCGCGGTGATCACCGGCAGCGACATGCCGATTCGCTACGGCATCCTGCCGTGGACGCAGGACGAGCAGGCGCTCGCGGAGGACGTGGCGCGCTACGTCGGCGACGGCGTGGCAGCCGTGGCAGCGCTGGACGAGCGCACCGCCGCGCAGGCCGCGGCGAAGATCCGCGTGACCTGGGAGGTGCTCCCGGCGCTCGTGACCCCCGAGGACGCGCTCGCGCGCCCCGAGGTGAAGATCAACCCGCTCTCGAAGGACGGGAACGTCTGCAAGCGCGTGGATCTCCGGTTCGGCGACGTCGACGCCGCGCTCGCCGGCGCCGACGTCCTGGTCGAGGGCGAGTACGATTTCGCCAGCACCACGCACGCGGCGATCGAGCCGCACTGCGCGATCGCGGAGTGGGATCCGCGCGGGCGGCTCACGGTGTGGTCGGCCACGCAGGTGCCCCACTACCTGCACCGCGCGCTCGCGCGGGTGCTCGAGCTCCCCGAGGATCGCATCCGCGTGATCCAGCCGCCGGTCGGCGGCGGCTTCGGCGGCAAGAGCGAGCCGTTCGACCTCGAATTCTGCGTCGCCAAGCTCGCGCAGACGACCGGGCGGCCGGTGAAGATCCTCTACACGCGCGAGGAGGTCTTCTACGCGCACCGCGGCCGCCACGCGATGAACATGAAGTTCCGCACCGGCGCGACCAAGGACGGCAAGCTCGTCGGCGTCGCCTCGAAGATCCTGATCGACGGCGGCGCCTACAGCTCGTTCGGCCTGGTGACCACGTACTACTCCGGCCAGCTGCTCACCGCGCCCTATCGCTTCCCGACCTACGCGTTCGACTCCACGCGCGTCTTCACCAACAAGCCGGCCAACGGCCCGAAGCGCGGGCACGGCTCGGTGCAGCCGCGGTTCGCGTTCGAGTGCCAGCTCGACGAGGTCGCCGAGCGGCTCGCGCTCGACCCGATCGAGCTCCGGCGCGCCAACGCGCTCGGCGAGGACGCGACCACGGTCAACGGCCAGAAGATCGGCTCCAACGGCTTCCTCGAGTGCCTCGACGCCGTCGAGCGCGCCTCGGGCTGGAAGGAGCGGCGCGGCAAGCTCGGGCGCGGCCGCGGGCTCGGCGTCGCCGGCAGCACGTACATCTCCGGCACCGCGTACCCGATCTACCCGAACGAGATGCCGCAGTCGGGCGTGCTGGTGAAGCTCGATCGCTCCGGGCAGGTCGTGGTGTTCAGCGGCGTGTCGGAGATCGGGCAGGGGGTGAACACGATGCTCGCGCTGGTCGCGGCCGAGGAGCTCGGGTGCGCGCTCGACGCCATCCGCGTGCACACCGGCGACACCGAGCTTTCGCCGGTGGACCTCGGCGCCTACTCGAGCCGCGTGACCTTCATGGCCGGGCTCGCCGCCATCGAGGCCTCGCGCGCGGCGGCGAAGCTGATCCGCGAGGCGGTCGCGAAGAAGTGGGAGTGCACGGCGCGCGAGGTCGGCGCCGCGCACGGCACGATCTTCCACCTCGACGACACCGCGCGCCGGATGCCCTTCGCGGAGGGGTGCCAGCTCGCCGAGTCGGCCAACGGCGCGCCGATCGCGACCGGCGGCGGCTACCGCACGCGCAAGGTCGGCGGCGACTACCGCGGCGGCTCCATCGGCGCCTCGCCCGCGTACTCGTTCACGGCGCACGTCGCCGAGGTCGAGGTCGACGAGGAGACGGGGCAGGTCTTCGTGAAGAAGATCTGGGTGGCGCACGACTGCGGCCGCGCGCTCAGCCCGGTCGACGTCGCGGGGCAGATGGAGGGCTCTGCGTACATGGGGATGGCCGAGGCGATCTTCGAGGAGCACGCGGTCGACGCGCACGGCATCCATCGCGGGCCGAACCTGCTCGACTACAAGCTGCCGACCACGCTCGACACGCCCGACATCGAGGCGCTGATCGTGGAGTCGAACGAGCCGGGCGGGCCGTACGGTGCCAAGGAGGCCGGCGAGGGGCCGCTCCACCCGAGCATCCCCGCGATCGCGAATGCCATCTTCGACGCAGTGGGGATCCGTTTGCGGAGATTGCCATTCTCGCCGCCCCGCGTGCTCGCGGCGCTCCGCGAGCAGCGCACGCGCGAAGCGAAGAAGGAGCAGGCCTGAGATGCTCCCGCTCCCCAACCTCGAGGTCGAGGTCCCGCGCTCGCTCGAGGAGGCGTTGACGATCCTCGCGCGCGCCGCCGCCGAGGGGCGCAGGGCGCGCGTGCTCGCCGGCGGCACTGACCTCGTGCCGAACCTCAAGCGCGGTCAGGAGGCCCCTGCGCTGCTCGTGTCGCTCGCGGCGCTGCGCGGCCTCGACGGCGCGAGCGAGGCTCCCGACGGCAGCGGCGCGCTCCACGTCGGCGCGCTCACCCGGCTCGCGGACGTGGCCCGACACCCGCTCGTGCGCGCGCGCGCCGCGGTGCTCGCGCGCGCGGCCTCGCTCATCGCGTCGCCGCAGATCCGCGAGATGGCGACGCTCGGCGGCAACCTCTGCCTCGACACGCGCTGTCGGCACGTGAACCAGACCGAGTTCTGGCGCGACGCGCTCGGCAACTGCATCAAGGCGCCCGGCGCGCAGGCGGCGCCGCCGTGTCACGTGGTGCAGGGCGGACGTCGCTGCGTCGCCTCCGCCTCCGCCGATCTCCCGCCCGTGCTGGTGGCGCTCGGCGCGCGCGTGACGATCGCCTCGGCTTCGTCGCCGGGCGGGCGCACCGTGGAGCTCGCCTCGCTCTACCGCAACGACGGCGTCGCGCCGCTCACGCTCGCCGCGGGCGAGCTGCTCACCGAGGTGATCGTCCCCGCGAGCGCGTGGCGCGTGGCCTACCAGAAGCTGCGCGCGCGCCAGGCGATCGATTTCCCCGTGCTCGGCGTCGCGGTCGCGGTCGACGCCGACGAGGCCGGGATCTGCCGCGCCCTGCGCGTGGTCGCGACGGGGGTCACGCCGGCGCCGCGCGCGGTCGCGAAGCTCGACGCGGTCGCGGTCGGCAAGCGGCTCGATCGCGAGGTGGTGGCCGCCATCGGCGCGCGTTGCCGCGACGGCCTCCACCCGCTCAGCACCTTCGGCGACGACACCGAGTGGCGACGCGACATGATTCCGGTCCTGGTGCGCCGCGCGCTGGGCGAACTCGGGTTCGGTGGGCAGGCATGACGCGCGCCGGCTTCGGCGTGCTGGGCGAGTTGGGCGAGTCGAGCGCGTTGGGGAGGGGAGCCGATGTGGACCGCTAATCACGTGCCGATTCTCGACCCCGACGAGCGCGCGTTCGACTGGAACGCGCTGTCGCGCAGCCATGGGCGCAGGTTCCCGATCACGGTGCAGGACGAGACGCTGCGAGACGGGATCCAGAGCCCGTCGGCGCGCGATCCGTCGCTCGCCGAGAAGATCGCGATGCTCCACCAGATGGAGGCGATCGGCATCGACGTGATCAACGTCGGCTTGCCGGCCGCCTCGGCGAAGAACCGCGAGGACTCCCTCGCGCTCTGCCTGGAGATCGCGCGCAGCCGCCTGCGCATCCGCGCGGCCGCGGCGGGGCGCACGGTGCCGGCCGACGTGCAGGCGATCGTCGAGATCAGCCAGCGCGCGGGGATCGCCGTCGAGGTCTGCACGTTCATCGGCAGCTCGCCGATCCGCCAGTACGCCGAAGCGTGGGATCTCGCGCGCCTCTCGAAGGCCTCGGCCGAGGCCATCGACGTCGGGGTGAAGGCGGGGCTCGAGGTCTGCTACGTGACCGAGGACACCACGCGGGCGCGCCCCGAGACGCTCGCCGCGCTGTTCACGCTCGCCATCGACCACGGCGCGCGCCGCCTCTGCCTCGCCGACACGGTCGGCCACGCGACGCCTGACGGCGTGCGAAATCTGATCGACTTCACGCGGGGCCTCGTCGCCGGTCTGGGCGTCCTCGACGTCGGGATCGACTGGCACGGCCACAACGATCGCGGGCTCGTGCTCGACAACGCGCTCGCGGCCATCGGCCACGGCGCCGATCGCGTGCACGGCACCGCGCTCGGGATCGGCGAGCGCGTGGGCAACGCGCCGATGGAGCTGCTGCTCCTGAACCTCGTGCTAGGCGGCGTGCGGCCTCGGCTCGACCCGCACCTGCTCGAGGCCTACTGCGACGACGCCGCGCGCGCGCTCGGCTGGACGGTGCCCGAGAACCACCCGCTCATCGGCGGCGCCGTGCGCGAGACGTCGGCGGCGCGTCGGGTTGCGACGCGCGCGACGGCCTGACGGCGGGGGCCCTCGGGCGCTCGACTACTTGTTCGACGCCGTGATCGTGATGTCCGTGATCGAGCAGTCCGTGAATTCCTTGTGGTACGCGTCCTTGTCGTGGAAGAGCACGATCGAGAACTTGCAGGCCTTCACGTGCGCGACGCCGGTCTCGTGGTTCTTGAGATCGCCCGAGTGGAGGCCGTTCGCCTTGTCCTTGTGCACCGAGGCGTCTTCGAAGATGTACACCTCGACGTTCGTGCCGGTCTCGTTGTGGATCTTGAGATCGGCGCCGGTGCCGGCGGCGGCGGGGGCCGACGAGAGCAGCAGGGCGCCGATGCCGGCGGCGAGGGAAGCAACGAAGCCGATACCAATGGTGCGAGTGTGCATGCGTGAACCTCCGGGTGCAGAGACGGAGCCACGCGTCGTTCATTCAACGCGTGTTCTTCCGGCTTCGAGCCGCGCGGATGGTGGGCGAAGCGGAGCGCGATGACAAGTAGGCGTCACGTTCGATGCGCCGAGCATGCCAGTCGGGCGAGTGGAGAGTTCGTCCTTCCTTCCCGGAGATCGGCATTTGTCTCCGCATTCGACGATCAATCCGCGTTCGTTCGACTGGTCGAACCAGAAGGGTGTGGCTTCGCCGCGGCGCGCGTGCCCGTCGGTCTCGCGGCGGTCGGTCCGCCGGCGCGTCGCCCGATCGACTCGGCCGCGCGCCGCGTTGCCGCCGAGGCTGGTTCTCGCCGACGTCGTGCCCGGCTCCCCCGGCGCGACGATCGTCGACGAGCTCGTGACGATCTACGGCTCCATCACGACCTCGCGCGACACCGCTCCGACGCCCCTCGCACGCGCGCCGACGAGCCGAAACAACCTGGAAAATAAGCTTCGCTCGTGACCGAGCGGGACGAACAAGGCGCGGCGTCGGCGCGTTGCAGGGGGAGATGAAGCCCCCCGGACGCCTCGACCTCTCCCGCCTGCGCCGGCTCTTCCGTGGTCGCCGCGCGCGCGCGGCGCTGACGCTCGTGCTCGTCGCCGCGCTGTTCGTGCTCCTGGTCGGTCGGCCGCTCGAGCGGCACGCCCGCGCCGCGGCCATGCTCCTCGCGATGTCGGGCGAGTATCCGCCCGCGCTCTCGGCGGTGCGCGACGACGTCTTCGTGGACGACGCGCCGATCGCCGCGCCGGGAGGAGCCGTCCGCGCGCGGCTCTACCGCCCCGCGCACGGGGGTCGGCCGCGCGGGCTCGTGCTCGCCCATGGCGTCCACCACCTCGGCATCGACGAGCCGCGGCTGCGCAACCTCGCGTACGCGTTCGCGCGCGCGGGCCTGGTGGTGCTCACGCCCGAGCTCGCGCCGCTCGCCGACTACCGGATCGACGATCCGCAGAACCGCGAGACGCTGCGCGCCTCGGTGCGCTGGCTCGCGCGGCGTGACGACCTGGTGCGCGGCGGCGGGGTGGGGCTCCTCGGCGTGAGCTTCGCCGGCGGTCTGTCGCTGCGCGTCGCGGAGGAGCGCTCGCTCGACGGCGATCTCGCCTTCGTCGGCTCGATCGGCGGACACCACGATCTCGCGCGCGTCGCGCGCTTCTTCGTCACCGATCGCGTGGAGGCGCCGGAGGGCGACCTCGCGTGGACCGCGCACGACTACGGCCTCGCGGTGCTCGTCTACGACGCTCCGGAGCGCTTCGTGCGCGCCGCGGACGTGCCTGCGCTGCGGGCGTCGGTGCGCGGCTTCCTCCACGAGAGCTACGGCGCCGCCGCGCAGGCGGCCCTCGCGCTGTCGCCCGAGGGGGCCGCGCTCTACCAACACGTCTATCAGCGCGAGCGGCACGCGCTGCGCGAGCGCGTGCTCACGTCGCTCCCGGCCTGGGCCGACTCGATGGCCGAAGCCTCGCCCCGCGGGCGCATCGGCGCGATCCGCGTGCCGATCTTCCTGCTGCATGGCGCGGCCGACAACGTCGTGCCCCCCTCGGAGTCGCGCTGGATCGCCGCCGAGGCGCGCGCGGCCGGCGTGCCGTGCACGCTGCTCGTGTCGGAGGTCATCGGGCACGCCGAGGTCGGCGCGGCGAGCGACGGCGCGAAGGCGGAGCTGGTGCGTTTCATGGCGGCGCTGCTCGACGCCTGAGAGACCGTGAAACCGTCTCTCCGGTGGGGTGGGGCCCCGGCGGATTCACGGAGACGGGGCGGGGCGGTGCCGACCGCCGCGGTGGGCAGTGAAGAGCGCGGGATCTTTCCCGCGCTCTGAGCGCCGGCGCGCCTCGAACTACTTGCAGCCGCCCGTGCCCGCGGCCGGCGCCGTCGGCGGCGTCGCGTTGGGGGTCGCGGCGAAGTCGAAGAAGTCGAGCAGGCCGTCGGCGTTGGCGTCGCGCGCGCTCATCGCGGGCAGGTCGTAGAGCATCTCGATGAAGCGCGTGACCGAGGTGTGGTCGTACGTCTTGTGCGAGACGTACTTCTTCTTCGCGAACGGCGAGATCATGACGAAAGGCACGCGCATGCCGAGCCGGTCGAACTCGGCCTGATCGGGCGCCGCGAGGCAGGCGCTCGGCGGCGGCACGTGATCGAAGAAGCCGCCCGACTCGTCGTAGGTGAAGACCAGCGCGATCCCCTTGCCGTCCTTCAGCCAGAGCGGGCTCGAGGTCACGGCGTCGTAGACCTTCTTCGTCCACGCCTCGCCCTTCTGCACGTCGGACGGCGGGTGCTCGTCGATCGTGTTCAGGCCCGCGTCGATGAAGGTCACCTGCGGCAGCGTGCCGTCGGCGAGGGCGGCGAAGAAGGCCGCCTCCTTGGCGACCCCCTTGTGATCCGAGCCGAACCCGCCGGTCAGCAGCGCGCCGTCGAGCGGATAGACGTCGTCGCTGTAGATGCCGTAGGTCACGCCGGCCTTGTCGAGCCCGTCGAAGATCGTGACGACGTCGGACTTGATGAAGTCGGAGGCCGTGTTCTTCACGCCGTAGGAGTTGCCGGCGTAGAGGTAGAGCCGATTGGCCCACGTGCCGGCGAGCGCCGAGCAGTGGAAGTGATCGGCCATCGCGAACTGGTCGGTGAGCCAGTAGTAGAACGGCAGGTCGGTGCGCTCGCGGTACGTGAGCACGAAGTGGCCGTCGGTGGTGACGGGCGTCGTGTCGTCCTTGTCGACCGAGCTGGCGGCGGCGCTCTTCACGAAGCCGTCCATCTTCCCGTTGTCCCAGGCCGCGTGCATCGCGTTCCACTGGTGATCGGGGTCGTAGGGGAAGCAGGCGTTGGTCTCGTGGGTCGGCGCGACGGCGGCGCCCGTGGCGTCGGGGTTGGTGAAGCCGGCCGGGATCCCCTCGACGTCGGCGCGCCCTTCGGCGGGCAGCCTGCCGAAGTAGTGGTCGAAGGAGCGGTTCTCCTTCATCACGACGATGACGTGCGAGATGGGGACCTTGGCGCGGTCGGCCGCCTGGAAGCCCAGGGTGTCGGCGACCGTCGCGCCGAGCGCGAAGGTGCAGGCTGCGCGCTTCACCGCGAGCGGGTCGGGCGGGGTCGTGTCGGCGGGCGCGTCAGGGGTCGCGTCGAGCACCACGCCGTCGGTGACGCCCGTGTCGGCGGGCGATGCAGGCGAGGAGCTCGAGCTGCAGGCGAGCAGCACGCACGGCGAGGCGAGGAGCAGGGCGATCTTGCGCACGGGCGGATACTGCCTCAAAGGCGGCCTGACGTCCCGCGGTTCGGCGAAGTCGGGCGCGTCAGAACACCACCGCCTGCGGCCGGTTGGCCGAGAGGTGCTTGCCGTCGCCGAGCTGCCCGGACTCTCCGTAGCCCCAGCACGAGACCGCGCCCGCTTTCGTGCGCAGGCACGTGTAGGCGTTGCCGGCGGCGACCTCGGCCGCCTCGCGGGGGTCGGGCGGCGTCGACGCGCCGACGTCGCAAGGGGCCGTCGTCGGGCAGGTGCCGGAGGGCCATCCGAGCTCCCCCGACTCGTTGGCGCCGAAGCAGGCGAGCGTGCCGTCGCCGCGCACCGCGCAGGTGTGCGACGCGCCGGGGCCGCTCGCGACGGCGATCGCCGTGCCGGTGACGGGGATGGCGACCGGCGTCGCCGACCACGAGCCGCCGCCCGACGGGCTCGCGCCGCGGGCGAGCTGGCCTTGCTCGTCGTCGCCGAAGCACACGACGTCGCCCGACGCGCGCAGCACGCAGGTGTGATCGAGGCCGGCGGTCACGCCGATCGCGTCGTCGATCCCCGGCACGCGCACCGGCGTGCGCGCGAGCGCCGCCGTCGTGCCGCCGCCGAGCTGGCCGGTGAGGTCGTCGCCCCAGCACCAGACGCTGCCGTCGATCCGCCGCGCGCAGGCGTGCCGCCCGCCGAGCGCGAGCTGCACGACGCCGTCGAGGCCGCTGACCTTCGTCGGGGTCGGCGCGCTCTTCCCGCCCCCGCCGGGGGCGCCGGCGCCGAGCTGGCCGTAGGTGTCGTCGCCCCAGCAGCGCACGCGCCCGTCGCCGAGGCGCGCGCAGGTGCTGGCGCCGCCCGCGGCGATCTCGACCGCGCCCGAGACGCCGACGTCGAGCGACGTGACGCTGCACGGGCGCAGCGGGTAGCCCGCGGCGTTGCTCTGCCCGCAAGTCGACGCGGACATCGGGCCGAGCTGCCCCGCGTCGTCCTCGCCCCAGCACTCGACCTGGCCGCCCGTCACGAGCGCGCAGACGTGCCCGCCGCCGGCCGCGATCGCGGTCGCGCCGGCGACGCCGGGCACCACGCGCGCGACGTAGCCGCAAGGCCAGTCGATCCCCGACTCCGAGCAGCGCGTCGGCGGCACGTAGCCGAGCGCGCCGTACTCGCCGAAGCCCCAGCACCACACCGCTCCGTCGGTCATGAGCGCGCACGCGTGCTGCGCGCCGACCGCGATCGACGTCGCGACCCGCGAGCCGCCGAGGCACGCGCCGTCGACGCACGAGGCGCCGCACACGGCGTCGCAACGGCCGCAGTGCAGGGGATCGAACTGCAGATCGACGCACGCGTCGCCGCACGCGTCGAGCCCGCGCGCGCAGCTCGTCGCGGGGGGCTTCGTCGTCGGCGCGGGCGCGAGCGACACGTCCGCGACCACGTTCGCGCTGGCGCCCAGGCACGTGGGGCCGCAACTCGGGCCGTTCGGCTGGAACGGCTGGTACGAGAGCGCGAGGTGCGCCGACGCGATCGTCGCGCCGCGCAGCTCGACGCGCACGTCGACGCTCGGGGCGGCGCCTTGCTCGACGTAGAACCGCATCGAGCCGTCGGCCGCGATGCTCCCGTCGATCCAGCCGACGCCGGTGCTGCTCGCATCGCACGAGCCGGACGACGCGCGGCAGGTGAACGTGCGCTGTTGCGCGCCGTAGGCAAGCGTGACCGTGAGCGCGTCGCTCGAGACGAGCGCGCCGTTCTTCAGCGCCACGTTCAGCGTGAAGCCGTCCACGCAGTCCATCTCGGCGCACGAGTGGACGATCAGGTCGCACGCCGGCAGCGACGCGCCGGCCACGAGCAGCCCGATCGCGACGACGGCACGTCGGCTCCCCCGCATGGCGAGAGGATGAAGCGGCGAGGCGCCGAGGGCCAGCGCGCGGGCCGCGAGCGCGCCGCGCGGGGTGCGCTGGCGCAACCGGCTCACGCCTCTTCTTCGACCGGCGCCGACGTCACGAGCCCCTCGAGGCACCGTCTGACCTCGCCGATCAGCGTGGAGAACCCGAACGGCTTGGGGAGCAGCTCGCACCCCGCGAGCGCGTCGAGCTCGTCCTCCGCGATCGGCGCCGCCGTCACCACCAGCACCCGGACGTGCGCGTGCGGCGAGCCGCGCTGCCAGGCCCGGAAGTCGAAGCCGCCCATCGTGGGCATCATGACGTCGAGCAGGATCAGATCGGGGCGGCACCCGCCCTCGAGGAGCGTCCTGGCCTCGACGCCGTCGATGGCGGCGACCACGTCGTGGCCGTCGAGGCCGAGCATCGTCGCGAGGACCTCGCGCACGCCTCGATCGTCGTCGACCACCAGCACGCAGGCCATCGGGACAGTGTGCAGGAGCGCGGGGCGGAGCGCAGTCACGCAGCGCGGCTTCGCCAATCTTCACGATCGCGTCGAGGTCGAGACGCGCTGCGTGATCGCGCGCGCGTGGTAACGTCCTTCGCCGTGGATCGCAGGCTCCTCGCCTTCTTCGCGTGCGCCGCGAGCGCCACGAGCGCCACGAGCGCGGGGAGCGTGCTCGGAGGCTGCGCGAAGGGCGAGACCGAGCCCCCCGCTGGCGACCCGCAGGACGTCGGCCCCGAAGCCGCGCCCTCCGATGCCCTCTCCGACGCGTCCTTCGACGCTCCCGATGACGTGCTCTCCGACGTGCTCGTCGATGCGGCCGACGCCACGCCCGACGCCGACGCGAGCGCGCCCACCGGCGTTTCGTCCCTCACCGCGCTCGGCGGCGGCTTCGCGATCTTCCCGGGCGGCGGCTACCGCTACGGCCCCTCGATCCTGGTCGAAGGCGACGGCTCGATCGACATGTGGACCTGCTCGCCCGGCTCCGGCGGCGCGTGGGACGTCATCCGCTGGCGGCGCTCCGCCGACGGCGGCAAGAACTGGAGCGCCGACGCCGTCGTGCTCCAGCCGACGGCGGGGAGCCGCGACGCGTTCTCGACCTGCGATCCGGGCGCGATCAAGCTCGGGGGCTACTGGTACGTCGGCTACACCTCGACCGAGGATTCTCGCGGCACCAACAACCAGGTCTACGTCGCGCGCGCGACCGCGCCGGCGGGGCCCTACGAGAAGTGGAACGGCGCCGGCTGGGGCGGCGCGCCGCAGCCGATCGCGACGTACGCGGGCGACGCCTCGAAGTACGGCGCCGGCGAGCCCTCGCTCGTGGAGCGCGCGGGCCAGCTCTACCTCTTCTACTCGTACGTCGACGCCGCGGGGTACACCGACCTCGCCGTCGCGCCCGACGCCAGCGCGGCCGACTGGCCGGCGCACCTGGTCGCCAAAGGGCACGCGATCACCCGCCGCACCAACGGCGAGGACTCGACCGACGTGAAGTGGGCGCCGTCGCTCGGGCGCTTCGTCGGCGTGACCACCGTCGATCGCTTCGGCCCCAACGCGACCGTCGGCGTCTACGAGAGCTTCGACGGGCTCGCGTTCACGCCGACGCCGTACCTCGGCGCGCGCGCGCAGCCGGGCGCGCACAACGTCGGCGTGAGCGGCGACGCGCTCGGGCACCTCGACCCCGCGAGCGCGACGTTCGTCTCGTACGCGTACCAGCCGCCCGGCAAGAGCTGGGGCGACTGGCCCACGTTCCTCGATCCGGTGCGACTCGAGCTGCGCCCGCCCGGCAGCGCGGTCGGCGGCGGCGTCTCGTCGATCGTCGGCCAGGCCGCGGACGGCACGGGCGGCGACTGGTCCTGGTCGGGGCCGCGCGCGTTCGACGGCGATCTCGGCACGGCGTGGTCGAGCGTCTCGCACGGCGCCACCGCGCTCGCCGAGGAGTGGGTGGCGATCGATCTCGGCGCGGCGCGCTCGATCCGCGGCGCGGTCCTCGTCCCGCGCGGCGGCGGGCTCGGCTTCCCGGTCGACTACCGCCTCCAGGTCGCGACCGCGTGGGGGGCCTGGAGCGACGTCCCGGGCGAGGCGGTGACCGGCGCGACGGCGCCCACCGCGCCCCTCGACCGCACCTTCGCGAGCCCGGTCTCGGCGCGTTACCTGCGCCTGCTCGCGAGCCGGCTCGGCACCGACGACTTCGCCAATCACTACCTGCAGCTCGTCGAGCTCTCGGCCAAGCTCGCGCCCTGAGCGTCGCGGCGCCGCCCGACAAAAAAGACTGCGCCGACTGCAGCCGCACGGGAGGGGGAGGCGACAGTCGGCGGTTGGGTCGCCCTCTCGCGCGGGGGCGACGTTCCGGTCTGGCGGAGCCGGCGGGCGTTCACGCGAAGCGCCCGCCGGGATCGAGGAGCGGTCGACTCAGGGCCTCCGCGCGCTCGCGAGGAGGCCGAGAGTCTGCGAGTCCCTCAGTGGCAGGTCGTGCACGACTCGCGCTCGTCGCCGCTGTACGGCCAGGCGGGCGTCGGGTCGTACGTCTGCGCCTTGATGTGCGCCTGCGCGGGGAGGCTGTCGTGGCAGCCGCTGCAGGCCAGGCGGCCCGGGTTCGTGAGCCACGAGCCGCTGGTCGCGGTCTTGTCGTGGCAGGTCTCGCAGTTGCGCATGCCGGACTTGTTCACGAGGTCCATGTTCGGGAACTCGATGTCCCAGAAGCGCGTCGCTTCCGGATCCTCGTGCCCGACCGTCAGGACCGGCGTGTTGAGCTTCGAGCCGAAGTGCAGCGAGTGCACGCGCTGCGAGATCGGCCAGCCGCCGCCGCCAGGCCACTCGCCGGCGCGCGTCGGAACCAGCGCGCTCGACTGGTAGTCGTGGCAGGCGCCGCACTGATCGACGCCCTGATAGGCGAACGTCTTCGCGTGGCGAATCGGATCGTCGACGAAGCCCTTGTAGGTCGTGAACGAGTCGCTCGGGCTCTGCGAGTGACAGGTGCTGCAGTTGTTCGCGATCGGCTTCTCTTCGGTCTTCGTCTTGACGTTCACGGTCGCGACCGCGATGGTCTGCCGCTTGTAGTTCTCGGCCTGGCCGCTGACGCTGCCGCGATCGGCGATCTGGATGCTGGCGACGTAGGTGCCCGGCTCGAGGTCGTCGACCGGATCGAGCTGGTAGTAGATGCCGTCGGTCTTCCAGGTGACCTTCGGATCGTTCGCCGCCGTCGTGCGCTGACGGAGATCGTTCGCGCCGCTGCCGACGAACTTGAGCGCGCCGTCGACGTCGACGCCGCCGACCTGCGCCACGCCGAACACGGTCGTCGTGACCTTCGAGGCGAGCAGCTGCATGGAGAACGTGTTCCCCAGGTTGCGGCTGCGGACGCTCAGCTTGAGGGTGACCGGATCCTTCTCGGCGATCGCGCGCCCCTGGAAGTTCGGGTTCGCGTTGAGCCAGGTGACGATCTCGTCGACCGTCACGGCTGCCTTGTTGGCGGGCGCGAAGGTGGTGAACGGCACGCTGATGCGCGCGCGGCCGGCGTCGGTCGCGTTGATGGTGAGCGGCGCGTAGACGTCGAGGTTGCCGTCGACGACGAGCTCGAGGGTGCCCTTCGCCGCGATGAGCGCGGTGAGATCCCACGGCCCGACCGCGGCGCTGAGCACGGTCGTGCGCGCGTTCGACGTGAGCACCGGGCTGCGGTGCGCGCGCGGACCCGCGAAGTAGAACGTCGCGCCCGTGAAGAGGCCGTCCTTCGGCGGGCACGCCTTCTTCAGGCAGCCCTCCGGAGTCGGGTCCTCCTTGAACGTCGAGTGATCGATGACCGCGGGGGTCGCGAGCTCGACGTCGGTCAGCGCGATCTTGATGATCGGCGCGGGGTCGCCCACGTCGAAGTAGCCCTTCGCCGGCAGGTTCGTGACCGTGACGGCGGCCGAGTACTCCGGCTGCAGGCGCGAGTCGCCCTTCGTCCAGTCGTGGACCTTGGAGACCTCCTTGGCGGCGGTGCCCGTGTGGCAGGCGCTGCAGGTGGAGTCGTCGACGGCGGTCGGGTGCTGCGCGAGGACGCAGGACTTCGACGCCGTGTCGCACGTCGAGAGGTAGCCGTAGGGCCCCGTGCAGTCGGTGTCGGCCGTGCAGTTCGCCCACCCGAGGACGCTCGGCGGGTTCACGATGCCGTTCTTGAAGTCGACGTTGTCGTGGCACGAGCCGCACGCGTCGCGCGACGGCACGTTCTTCCAGTTGTCGACCTTGGAGCCGGTCCCCTGGTGGCACTTCTGGCAGTTCGACAGCAGCGCGGGGAACATCACCTCCGGCCACGTCAGCTTCGCGTTCTGGTAGCCCCAGATCGCGTACGGCTTGCCGCTGGCGAGCTCCGCGCCGGCGTGGATCTTGTGGATCATCTGCTTGAAGTCGATCGAGTTGCCGCTGTTCGCGTCGGCCGAGCCGGGCGCGTGACAGGTGACGCAGTTCTCGACCGTGAGGCGGTTGCCGCCGTGCGCCTTGAAGTAGGTGCCGTGGCACTGCTTGCACGTCGCGGTGTCGATGATGTCGCGCTTCTCGGTGAGCGCCGAGCCGTCGGGGACGAAGTCGAACGTCGCGGTGCCGGTGGGGCCGAAGTGGCCGCCGAACATGATCGACACGCGGTGCGTGCGGTTACGCTCGTACGTGATCGCCGTCATCGTGTCGGGCGTCTTGAGCGCGGAGATGTTGTTCTTGAAGACGTACTTGTACGTGCCGTCGCCGTTGTCGGTCAGCGTGCCGTTCGTCGCGCCGGTGCCGGCGCTCTCGGACGCGCCCTGCGCGGCCTTCGTGCCGTCCGGGTTCGGCCACGCCGTCGCCGCGGGCTGGCTCGCCGAGCCGGAGACGGTCTCGAGCGTCTGGATGTACGGAACCCACTTGCTGAACACGTCGGCGCCCGTCCCGCTGGGGACGAGCTTGGCGATGTTGGCGCTCACGCCGACGACGCCGGCGCCGATGCCGGTGACCGGCTTGCCGTTGATGACGCCGGTGCCGAGCCCGAGGACGGGCTTGCCGGCCGCGTCGAGGACCTTGAAGTTCACCGTCACGAGGCCCGTGGCGTCGGCGGTGGCGCCGGTGATCGACGCGGCGGGGAAGTAGATCCCGGCCGCTTCGTACGCGTCGCTCGCGATGCGGTCGGTGCCGTGGAAGTTCGCGACCTGCACGTTGCCGCCGGTCGGCCCCGGGTTGCCTTGCGCGCCCGTCTCGCCCGTCAGGCCGGCCTCGCCGGGAGCCCCGGCCTCGCCCGTCGGCCCCGGCGTGCCCGCGTCGCCGTTCTTCACGACGACCGAGGTGCCGTCCGAGCAGGTGATGGTCTCGGTCCCGTCGCCGTTGTCCTTCACGGAGCACGACGTGCCGTTGTTGCCGTTGTTGCCGTCTTTGCCGCTCGAGACGTTCACCTTGGTGCCGTCGGGGCAGCTGATCGTGGAGGTGCCGTCCTGATTGGCCGCCACCGAGCACGGCGTGCCGTCGGCTCCGGTGCAGCCTCCGCCCATCGATGCGAGCGTGGCGAGGACGAAATACGAAAGACTCCGGTTGAAGCACTTCATGGCAATGAGCCTCCTTTCGGGCCGTGCGTCCGACCGGAGCCGCGAGGTCCCGATCTCGAATCCGCCGGCGCCTGTGCGTGGGCTCGAACGTGCCGGTGCGAGTGGACGCGATCGGAGTGATCGTGGAGCGCTCGACGCCCGCCTGTTGGGCGAATCGCACAACGTCGAATCACATGACTCCGAACTCGGAACCTCCAGGAAGGAGATTGGCAGTCGCCGCGGTCGGATCGCCCACGCTGGGCGAAGCGGCGATCTCACGATGTTCGAGCAGTAAGTGCGTCCGATCGGCGATTGCAAGGGCAGACGCGGATTTCTCTCGATACCGAGCGCGCGTATCGACGAGGCGAAGTACTGCCGAGTCCGGCCCTGTCCACTCTTCTATCCACGTCGGCGAAGACCGGTCGCGCGGCCAGGATCCGCGCCTGCACCGAACGTTGCGCGTACCCCCTCGAACGCACGCCACGTTTGCGCGTGTCGCGAGGCATACCCAGTGACGCGCCGAGGCGCGCGTCGGGACCTCTCGCGCGCGCCCCGGGGCCTCGCGCGAGCTCGCGCGCGCCACGGCGAAGAATTCGCTCGAATTTTCGTCTTCACCGCGCGTCCCCGCGGTCCGCGCCCGCCCGCGCGCCTCGCCTCTCGAAGCGCGTGAGCCCTTCGTTTGCGCGCTCGAGACGCGGCGGGCCTTGCTCCCGGGCCCCGCACGGGCAACGAGGCGCCCCGCATGAGCGAGCCCCATTCGACCTCCCACTCCGCCGCCGCAGCTCCGCCCGTCTTCGGAGAGCCGACCCCGCTCGGGCTCCTCGGGCTCGCGATCGGCTGCGCCTCCCTCGTGCCCATCGCCTTCGGCTGGCTCCCCTCGGAGCCGGGCAAGGTCGTGATGATGCTGAAGACGGCGGCGTGGCTCTGCCTGCTGTTCGGCGGCGGCTGCCAGTTCCTCGCGGGGGTGATGTCGCTCGCCAACAAGAACACGCTCGGCGGCACGCTGCTGACGACCTTCTCGTTCAACTGGGTCTTCAACTGGTGGGCGCTCGATCAGGCCTCGCAGGGCAAGGCGGTCGACCCGCACGTCGGCCTCGCCGTCGACGTGACGTTCGTCGTGATCTTCCTCGTGTTGACCTACGCGTTCGGCTTCTTCTCGAAGCTGCTCGTGGTCTTCCTGCTCGACATCGACGCGCTCTACCTGCTGCGCATCGCCAAGCACTTCGCGAGCAAGGAGCTCGGCGCGACGCTCGGCGTCGGCGTCGGCGTGGCGACCGTGCTGCTCGCTGGAATCGCCATCTACATCGCGCTCGGCATGCTGCTCAACCCGGCCGCGGGTCGATCGATCTTGCCGATGGGCGGCCCGATGTTCCGCGCCACGCCGCCGGCCTGAGGAGGCGGCTCGGTCTCTCTCGTAGGCTGCGGCGTGCGAGCCGGCGCTCGTCGCCCCGCGGCGAAGGCGAGGCACGCAGCGCCTCGCGCTCGGCCCGCGAGGCCGGCGAGGGCTTTGGCACTGGGCGTAGAGCGGACGCTTCGCTCGTTGGCGTCGGGGCGCCGACGCGCCCCTCTGCGAGCCGCGGGGCGATCTAGGGCGTCGGCAGGATTCGCTCGAGGTGCCCTTTCGCGACCGCTCGGACGACGCCGGCGTGCTCGCCGGAGCCGAGCCCCTCGTCGAGGTCGGCGATGGTGAGCTGGCTCGCGCCGCTCGCGACCGCGGCCCGGAGGACGTCGAGCAGCCCGACCTCCTGCGACGTGGCGCGGACCTCGGCGCGCTTGCACACCGCGAGCAGATCTCGGCCGACGCACGAAGACGCCTCGCTCCGCTTCAGCACGAGGAGCTCCGCGGCGACGACGGCGAGCGCCGCGTCGGGATCGGCACCCGCCTCGCGGCAGGCGCGCTGGAGCGGCTC
>CAIXWQ010000392.1 GCA_903923175.1 uncultured delta proteobacterium
CAGACCGTCCTCACCTTGCTCGCGGCCCACAAGTCAGGACGCTTTAACACCCTCTGGTCCGTGCTCTCCGAGGGCTACGCCGCGAACGTGACCCGGCCGAGGGCGGCGTAGGCGCCCAAACGGTGGATATGCACCCAGTGGGCGAGCCACTCTTTGCCGAAAGACTCGGCATAGTTGTCGGTCTCGCAAAGGACCGGAATGCCCCCCTCCGCGTGAAAGGAGTGATGTCGTTCGCACAGGAGTTGCCAACCTCCGTGCTCGGTAGTGACCCGAGCCGGACGACCGCACTGAGGGCACTGCCAGGGGAGCGCCGGGTCCGCCAGCACGCGGCTGACACTCTCATTGTTGGAGACGGTCGGAGTCATCGGTACTTTCGGTGCCTTCGATCGGGCGGACGAGTGGTCGAGATTCGGCGGCAGCGTGCCAGAGATCGGATGGATAGGCCAGCAGGTCCCGACTCCTTCGCCGGGACCCGGACGTAACCGTTCACGGCATCCGCGCCCCGCCCCGCGCGCGTTCACGGCCAGCCTTGCCGTCCGATCGTGCTGCTGATCGGCTGTCATGATCGGCGACGGCGGTGCCGTTCCTCGGCGCCTCGCGTCGCAGCCGTCACGCGGCTGCTCAGCTCCGAATGCGTTCCTTGGCACATCCGTCGCGACGCGCACCAGCGCTGCGCAGCGCCCCTTCGAGGGTGCGCAACCGCCCATCGAAGGGTGAGACGGTCTCTGCGACGCTGCGCAGCGCCCCTTCGAGGGGTGAGACGGCCGCCTTCGATGCTGCGCACCCGCCTCACCAGGACTGCGCAACCGACTCGCGGAGCCTGCGCAGCCACCTCGCGAACCGTGAGCGACCGACTCGCGAAGGCTGCGCAGCGACCTCGCCAGGCGTGAGCAGCCGACTCGCGGCGGGGGCGCAACCACCCAGCGGCGCCTGCGCAACGACCCACTCACGGCTGCTCCGACTTCCGTCGACCGTTCGCAGGCGCCTCGCGACCACTGCGCAAGGCGTCGGCGACCCGACCGTGCACGACGCTCGAGCCGGCGCTCGCCGGATCCTCCACGCCGCCCGCCGTGGTCGAAGCCCCGGGCGCGCGATTCGCGCTCCGACGTGCGCCGCCCGGGCCCCGCTCGGCCCGGCGAGGTCTGGCAGAACTTCGCGTCGGGCGTGCGGCCTCGGTCGAAGATAGATGTCCGTCGCGCACCGCCTCGCACGTCATTCGGACATGAGCCCGACGGGATCCCCGGAGGGCAGGAGGTTTCGCATGAGCCAGTTCGTTTTCCTCTATCGGAACGGCGAGAAGATGTCCCCGGAGACGATGCAGCTGCAGATGGGCAAGTGGGTCGCGTGGCTGAAGGCGCTCGGCGAGAAAGGGCTGCTCGTGAGCGCCGGGCAGCCGCTCGAGCGCAGCGGGCGGCTCGTTTCGGGCGCGAAGCGGACGGTCACCGACGGCCTGTTCACCGAGGCGAAGGACGTCATCGGCGGCTACTCGCTCGTCGAGGCCCGCGACCTCGATCACGCCGTCGAGCTGTCGATGGGCTGCCCCATCTACGACGTGGGCGGCGGCGTCGAGATCCGACCTACGCTGAGCATGTGACCTCGACGACGCTCGAGCCCCACTTCTTTCGCCACGAGAGCGTCCGGCTCGTGGCGGCGCTCGCGCGCGTGTTCGGCGTGCAAGGCCTCGCGCTCGCCGAGGACGTCGCCCAGGAGGCGCTCGCGCGCGCGCTCGAGGTGTGGAAGGTCGAGGGGCCGCCCGCCAATCCCTCCGGATGGCTCTTCGCGACGGCGAAGCGCCTCGCGATCGACGCGCTCCGGAGGGATCGCACCGCGCGGACGTACGCGCCCGCGCTCGCGCGCTGGCTCGAGAGCGAGTGGACGCGCTCGGCCGAGCTCGACGCGGCGTTCGCGCCCGGCGCGCTCGCCGACGACGAGCTGCGGATGATGTTCACCGTGTGTCATCCGCGGCTCGGCGAGGACGCGCAGGTCGCGCTCGTGCTGCAGCTCTGCTGCGGCTTCTCGGTGCCGGAGATCGCCGCGGCGTTCTTCGCCTCGCCGGCCGCGATCGAGAAGCGCCTCACCCGCGCGAAGAAGACGCTCGCCGAGACGCGGTCGCTCTTCGAGCTGCGCGAAGCCGACGTCGTCGCGCGGCTCCCCTCCGTGCACTCGGCGATCTACCTGCTCTTCAACGAGGGCTACCACGGCGCCTCGCCCGAATCGGCGGTGCGCGACGATCTCTGCGGCGAGGCCTTGCGGCTCGTGTCCGTGCTCGCCGAGCAGCCGCACGCCGCGCGCCCTCGGACGCACGCGCTCGCCGCGCTCCTCTTCCTCCACGCCGCCCGCCTGCCCGCGCGGGTGAGCCCCGAGGGGCGCCTGCGCTCGCTGTTCGAGCAAGATCGCGCGCGCTGGGACGCCGCGCTCGTGGCGCGCGGCCTCGCGTTCCTGGAGCGCTCGGCGGAGGGCGAGGTGGTCAGCGAGTACCACCTCGAGGCGGCGATCGCCGCCCAGCACGCCACGGCGACGAGCCGCGCCGGCACGCCGTGGCGCGCCATCGTGACGCTCTACGACGCGCTGTACGCGATGCGCCCGTCGCCCGTCGTCGCGCTCAGCCGCGCGGTCGCGATCGCCGAGGTCGACGGCCCTGCGCGCGGCCTCGCGGAGCTCCGCGCGATCGAAGGGCGCGAGCGGCTCGCGTCCTATCCGTTCTACGAGGCCGCGCTCGGCGAGCTCTCGCTGCGCGCGGGCGAGGGCGACGCCGCGCGCGGCCACTTCGAACGCGCGGCGTCGCTCGCGCGCAGCGACATGGAGCTCGCGTTCTTCCGGGCGCGCGTCGCGGCGTGCGGACGCACGGGTGACGACGATGGCTGCGCGGAGCCCTCGCAGGCGGCGCGCACGATCGAGACCTCGCCGGTCCGCACCGGGCGATCCCGTACGCTGCGATCGAGCTGACGCCGGGATCGAGTGAGCCTCGCCGCAGGGCCGCGAACGGGGCGCGAGGTCCGGACGTCGCGCTCGCGGCTCACGTCAGCGTCGCGAGCAGCCCGGGCACGCGCCGCGCGCGCATCGCGTCGACCGACAGCGCCACGTCGCCCTCCCTCGCCACCAGCTCGGTCGACGGCGCTTCGAGCGCAGGGCCCCAGTCGAACGACGCGCCATCCGTGACCAACCACCCGCCATCGGTCGCCGGCGCGACCTCGCCGACCGTCGCGCCGGTGTCCACGTCGGCGAATCGCAAACGCCCCGCCGACGTCCACGCGAGCCGCCGCTCGTCGCGGCTCCACGCGCACGCGAGCGGCACCATCACGTCGATCACGAAGACCTCGTTCGGCGCCCGCTCGGCCGCCGACGTCGCCGGCGCGTCGAGCACGCACGCGCTCGGCCTCTCGAGGTCGAACGACGCGACCTGGCCGTTGCGGTGGAACGCCGCCATGCGCCGCCCCGAGGGGCTGAAGGCGACCGTGATCACGTCCGCGTCGACCGGCGTCGCGCGCACCGAGCGAGGCTCCGCTTCGTCGAGCGGGAGCTCGGTGATGGTGCGCCCCAGCGTGTGGAAGAGCGCGCGCCCCGAAGGGTGCAGCACGAGGTTGCCGTCGCTCGGGAAGCCGCGCACCGGCTCGGGATCGAGCTCGTCGCCGTCGAGCGCGTGGACCCACCCGTTCGTGAGATGGACCCAGAGCTTGCCGTCGGGGCCGTCGTGCGCCGTGCGGATCGCCTCGTTCGTCTCGCCGAGCCAGCCCGCGGCCAGATCCACGCGCCGCCGTAGCGTGCTGGTCGCGAGGTCCCACTCCTCCACGACGCCGTCGCTCGAGCCGATGAGCCGCGCGCCGTCGCTCGAGAGCTCCGCGCCGTCGAACGAGCCACCCACGATCGCGCAGGTCGCGCCGCCCGCCGCGAGCACCGCGGGGCTCGGAGCGTCGAGCCAGTGCGCACCGCCCGGGAGCGGGCGAATCGCGCGCGGCTCGAACGAGGCGACCCTGCGCGCGGCGCCCGGCTCGAGGCCGAGGCGCAGCGTGAGGCCCGCGCCGCCCACGACCAGAGCGCCGTCGTCGGCGATGCCGACCGCGGAGCAGACGAAGCCCGGTGACGTGGCAAATGTCTCGCCGAGCTCGCCGAGCGAGCGGACGCGGAGCGCGTGATTCGCCGCGTCGCTCATCGCGAACGAGGCGCCGTCTTCGGCCATCAGGCCGCCGTGCGTCTCCGCGGCGAGCTCGATCGCCCGCGCGACGCCCGTGGCGTCCACGTACGCGAGGTGGCCGCTCGAGTCGATGGCCCATGGCGCGCCGTGCACGAAGCCGACGGCCCGAATCGGCTCCTTCGAGTCGAGCACCAGGCGCGTCTCGCCCGTCGCGAAGTCGAGCTCCAGCGCCTCGCCCGCGCGCGTGCCGAGCGCCAGGCGCGTGCACGACACGTCGAACGCCACCGCGTCGATTGCGCCGAAGCGTGACGGCGCGATGGGCAGGCTGCGCGGCGGCTCGCCTGGGCGCGCGAGCTCGACGGAGCGCATCCACGCGATCGCGACCGAGCCGTCACGCCCGAGGCAGGTGGGGGCGCTGCCCGCGAACCGGGCGTCGAGCGTCCGCTCGTCGACGCCGTCGTGGGCGCGCACCACGCGCGTGACCACGTCGCCAGGGGCGCGCACCTCGCGGAGCAGCACGTGCGTGCCGTTCGCGTCGAGCAGGCTCGCGAGCGCGGGCGCGCCGAACGCCCGACGCCAGAGCAGCGCCCCCGTGCGCAGCGCGTGCGCCTCGACGACGTGATCGTCGCCGGTGATCCAGGCGGCGTCGGTCGCGAGCACGCGCGTGATCCCCGAGCGCGCGCGGCTCGGCACCGCGAGCTCGCAGACGAGCGCGAAGCCGCGACGCTCGTCGAGGACGCGCACCTGCTGGGCGCCGCGCGGCCCGCTGGAGGTGCAGATCGCCAGCAGCCCCTCCGCGTGGCGGTCAGCGGAGACGAACCAGCCGACGTGCGGAGCGAAGGAGAGCGAGGCGCGCATCCGCCGTGCGTAGCGCGCGGGGGGGCAGGCCGGCAACGGCGAAGGGGCGACGCGGGCCGAGCGGCTCGGCGCGTCGCGCGCGATGGGAGCGCGCCGCCGCGACGCTCGACGCGGGCGCTCGCTCCCCCGCCCGCCTCACCCCCGCAGCTTCCGGTCCTGCCACATCAGCATCTCGATCGCCCCCGGCCCCTTGTTCCACGCGTAGTCGTGCGGCCCCTGCGTGAGCAGGTAGTCGTGCGCGATCCCCTTGGTCTTCAGCCGCTCGCTCACGTCGCCGACCGAGTCGCGGAAGTAGTCCTCGGTCGAGGTCACCAGGTGCAGCGGGCGCGCGCCGAGCTTCTGCGAGACCAGCTCCACGACGTCGGTCACCATGCCGCGGATGGCCGGCTGCAGCGCGCCGACCACGCCGAACAGCTCGGGGTGGGCGAGCCCGATCTGCAGCGCGCTCATGCCGCCGAGCGACACGCCGTCGATGCCGGTCCTGCGCACGTCGCCCGAGGCCGGCGTCTCCTTGCGCACGCGCGGCAACAGCACGCCGCCGAGCCAGGCGGCGTAGTCGTCGAAGGTGATCGCGTAGCCGATGCCGCTCGGCACGTACGGGCAGACCACGATCACGCCGCCGTAGGCGCGCCGCGAAAGCTCGCCGTTCACCAGCGCGAGCCGCTCGGCGCTGACGAACCCCTGGAAATCGGCCTCGGTGAGCGGCGGCGCGCGCAGCGCGGCGATGGCCGCGTCGATCGCGTACCAGTCGAGCCAGCCGTGCGCGCCGCGCTCGGGGCTCTGCGTCTCGCCCATGCCGTGCAGCGCGACGAGCACCGGGAGCTTCTCGCCCGCGCCCGCCGAGATCCCTTTCGGCACGATGGCGACCGCGCGTCGCGCGTCGCCGTGATCGTCGGGGAAGGTCCAGTCGAAGATCTCGATCCCCGCGCGTGCCTCGCGCGCCGCCCGCGTGCCTGGCGCGCCCGCGCTGGCCCCGACCGTGGCGGTCCCCGCGAGGCGCGTGG
>CAIXWQ010000393.1 GCA_903923175.1 uncultured delta proteobacterium
CGACGCGACGCTCGCGGGGACTCGCCCGCGCCCGCGCTCGATCGCGCGCTGGATCAGCACCGAGACGAGCTCGACCGGGTCGCGCGCGTCGACGGTGCCGTCGGCGCCCGCTCGCTACGCGGCCGCGGCGGCGGGTCGCTCGTCTGCGCCGCCGACGACGGTGGTCGCGACGCCGTTGGCCGACGCCGTCAGCGCGGCCCGCGCGACCTCGTACGAAGGCGCGAAGAGCAGATCGGACTGATGGCTCGCGATCAGCGCGCCAGCCTCGGCGACCGAGGCCGCCTGACCGCGCGACCAGCCGAGGCTTTCGAGAGCGTGATCGACGGCAGCGCGTGCGGCAGGAGAGACGTCGACGAAGACAGCTTGCGGCATCGTGGACCCCCGAGGAGCGGCAACGGACACGTGGATGGACATGAAGCGCTCAAACCCTAGACAAACATTCAACAGACGCAAGCGGCAGCGCTTGAATTCTGGGGCCCGCGCGTGTCAGGCCCATACCCGGCATACGCATTACGACCCAGCGCAGGCTTTGGATCACTGCAACCTGGAAACGGTCACAGCCGTGGCGACGATTCTTCGCGAATCTTTCCGCGTTGCTCGGTCATCCGAACGCTCGACCCATCGAGCGTCTTGCGACGCCGCCGCGCGTCGAGTTGGTTGGCGCGATGGCGAACATCGTGCTCGTGACGGGGGCTTCTTCTGGAATCGGCGCGGCGACGGCGCGGCGCTTCGTGCGCGCGGGCGCGCGGGTGATCGCCGCGGCGCGCCGGCTCGATCGGCTCGCGGCGCTGCGCGAGGAGCTCGGCGAGGCCCTGCACCCGGTCGTGCTCGACGTGCGCGAGCGAGCGCCGGTCGCGGCGATGATCGCAGCGCTACCGCCGGAGCTCGCCGCGATCGACGTGCTGGTGAACAACGCCGGGCTCGCGCGCGGCCTGGCGCCTGCCCAGGCGGCCAGTCTCGACGACTGGGAGGAGATGGTCGACACGAACGTGAAGGGGCTCCTCTACGTCACGCGCGCCGTGCTGCCGGGCATGGTCGCGCGCGGACGCGGGCACGTGCTCAACCTCGGGTCCGTGGCGGGCACCTACCCCTACCCCGGCGGCAACGCGTACGCGGGGACCAAGGCCTTCGTCGAGCAGTTCTCGCTCGCGCTGCGCGCCGATCTCCATGGCAGCGGCGTGCGCGTCACCAACATCGAGCCCGGCATGGTCGAGACCGAGTTCTCCGAGGTGCGCTACCACGGCGACGCCGGTCGCGCGGCGGCGGTCTACCAGGGGCTCACGCCGCTGACGGGCGACGACATCGCCGAGTCGATCGTCTGGTGCGCCTCGTTGCCACCGCACGTGAACATCAACCGCCTGGAGATCATGCCGACGGCGCAGAGCTTCGCCGGCTTCGCCGTCGCGCGCGGCGGCTGACGGGCGCCGATCTCGGCACGGGTCGCGCGGCGCGACGCTTTGCGCCGCGACTCGGCCATGACACCTTCGAGCGCCATGAGCGTGCACGACTTCTTCGCCAACGAGCAGCTCGACGTGGCCGCGCTGTCCCGCTACCTCGACGACCTCTCGGGCGAGGCGCGGGTGCGCGAGGCGTGCGACCTCTCGGCGAAGGAGCAGGCGCGCCTGTTCGAGGCGGCGAAGGGCTTCAAGCCGACCAAGCTCGGCGACTTCGTCCCCGCCAGCAAAGGCCCGCTCGAAGAGGTGATCCACTTCGGCAAGAACTCGCTGCTGCTCTTCTCGACCTTCCAGAAGCGCTTCTGCCGGCCGAACGCTGCGTCGAAGCAGGAGCTCTGGGGCTACAACGAGCAGGCGATGCGGCTCTTCACCGGGCCGGGCTACTTCGTGACGCGCGAGATCGAGCGAGACGAGGTGCTCATCGACTACACGCTCAGCCCGCCTTCGAAGCCGGCGGCGTGGCCCGAGATCCTGCCGAACTCGGCGCGCCTGAGCCGCTTCGTCTACTACGGCACGCAGGACACGATGCGTGGCGTGAGCCACCACGTGTCGATCGGCCGCGCGGCGCGCGCCGGCAAGTGGATGGACAACTGGTTCGTGCTCTGTCGCGACGCGCAGTGACGCGCATGAGCCTCAAGGCGTGAACGCGAGCGCGTCCTCGACGCACACGCTCGCCGGCGACGACTTGCCGGTCGCGCGGCAGGTGTACCCGGTCGGGCACGAGGTCGCAGTGCAGCCGGCGTAGCGCTGGCAGTACTTCGAGCCGCCGCCGGTCAGCGCGCGGCACTCGGTGCCGACCGCGCAGTCGGACTGCGCCGAGCACGGCTTGAGGCCGCAGATGCCCGAGAGCTTGCACTCCATCCCGTTCGCGCAGTCGGCGCTGGTGGAGCAGTCACGCGAGCAGGCGCCGGCGACCGTGCACGAGAAGAGCGCGCTGCCGCCGGGGCATTCGCCGGCGACGTTGCAGCCGTTGCAGATGCCGCCGGGCGCCTCGACCGCGCAGGTCTGGCCGCTCTGGCATTGCGCGTCCGAGTAGCACTGGCCGTCACGCCCCTTCGGCGCATCGGAGGCGATGGGCGCGTCGGTGGGCGCCGCGTCGACGGCGGTGTCGGAGTCGGTCTCGGAGGAAGCGTCGAGCGTCGGGCCGTCAGGCGCGCCGGCGTCGGAAGTGCCGCTGTCGAGCACCTCGGCGATCGCGTCGACGCCCGCCTCGACGAGGCGCCGGGCGTCGGCGCCGTTGCTGGCGCAGGCAGTGAGGACCACGAAGACCGGGGCGAGCGCGCGGCGCATGCCGGCCTACGACTGCGACCCCGAGCGCGCGTCAAGCGCCGATCAAGACGGCCGGCAGAGCGCGTCAGCCGCGCTTGTCCCGCGCGATGGCGCCGACCTTCGCCTTGGCGGCGCGCAGGTAGTCGGCCGGCGCGATCAGGATCTGGGTGCCTCGCGCGCCCGCCGAGATCGAGACCACGTCGAAGAGCTCCACGGTCTCGTCGACGAAGACGGGGTAGTCCTTCTTGCACGCGAACGCGGTCACGCCGCCTCGGATGTAGCCGGTGAGCGGCTGCACGTCCTTGAGCGGGACGGTGTCGACCTTCGCGTCGCCGGTCAACCGCGCGAGCGCCTTGAGATCGAGCTCGGCGTCGCCCGGCACCACGGCCAGCGCGACGCCGTGGCGATCGCCCCGCACGACGAGCGTCTTGAACACCTGCTCGGCGGGGAGGCCGATCTTGGCCGCGACCGTCTCGGCGCGGAGATCCTCGGGGTCGACCTCGTACTCGCGCAGCTCGTAGCGGACGCCGAGCGAGTCGAGGATGCGGGCGGCGTTCGTCTTCATGCGGGTCCCTCTCGTCCGTCGGCTCCGTCGTCTCCGTCGGCCGCGCGCACTCGAGCAGATCCGCGAGCACGCAGCCAGCGCCCGCGATCGGCGAGCGCTTCGTCGACGTCGCCGGGGGCGAGGACGTCCACGGCGAGCACGCCGGCGCGTTGCAGGGGCGCGACGTTCACGCGCACGCCGTCCTCGGGGTCGGGCTCGTACGGCGCGCCCGAGAAGCCGGCGCGGGCGACCGATTCGAGCGCGCGGGCGAAGTCCTCGAGCTCCATGTGACGCGAGGCGTGCGCCTGGCTCTTCGCGCGCGCGACGAGCTCGCCGGCGATGCGCTCGAGCGAGGCGCGATCGCACCGATGCGCGTACACGAAGCACGAGAACGCAGGCGTCCGCCCAGCCGAGGCGAGCTGCCACAGCACGGGGCGGCGGCGGAAGCGCTGCACGTGCTCGCGGAAGAGATCGCGGGCGAGGAAGCGGCCGAGCGGCAGGCCGGCGGCGACCGTGAACGCGCGCGCGAGCCCCGGCGCCTCGGCGAGCACCGCGAGCAGCGACCCCGGCCCGTCGTCGAGCGTCGCGACCTCGAGCGCCGGCGCTTCGCGGAGCCCCCTCGGCGCGCAGGGCCAAGCGTGCCCGAACGCGAGGAGCACGCGCGTCACGGCCCAGGTTCGCGCGAACTCGCCGATGGCCGCCGCGCGCAGCGCCTCGACGAGGGCGACGAGCGCGGGGTCGGTCGACGCGAGCAGCGCCGAAGCCGAGCTGCCGGTCTGCTGCGCGAGCGCCTCGAGCGCGCTCTCGATCGGCAGCCCGTGCGCACGATTCGCGTCCGCTCCGTCCGCCGCTTCGTCGTCGCCCCCGTCGTCGCCGAGGTCGATGTCGTCGGGCTCCACGCCGAGCCGGGCCGAGACGAGGGCGTCGAGCTCCACTTCGCGCGCGAGCGCGTCGGCGCGCAGGGCGAGCGCGGCGTCGACGCGCCGGCGCGCGAGCGCGAGGAGATCGCCATCGCCCCGCGCGAGCGCGTGGTGCTCGGGCTGGTAGTCGTCGCAGGTCGGGTCGGCCGAGGCGAGAGCGCCCTTGGCGGCGAGCAGCGCTCGCATCGCCGCGACCAGGCGCGCGTCGGGCTCCCCCTCGCCGAGCGGGATGCGCGCCGCATAGCCCGGGTTGAAGTTCAGCCCGCTGGTCAGCGTGCGCAGGAGCGCCGTCCCCGCGCGCGCGTCGAAGACGGCGATGGCCTCGAGCACGCGCGCCTCCGAGGTGCCCGCGCGCGCGGCCATCGTGACGACGCCCGCGATCGCCGCGCTCCCCTTCGCCGCGACGCGGGCGGAGAGCTTGCCGCCGGCCACGCGCGCGTACTCGAACGCGAGGCCGTCGCGCAGCGCGATCCCGCGCCAGCCCTCGACGAGCGCGCGCCGAACGCGGCGCGACGTCGGCGCCAGCGCCCGCGCGTAGCCCTGTCCACCCGAGGCGGGCACCCAGTCGGCGCTCGCGCGAGGAAGCTCCCACGCCTCGCGCACGTCGCGCGCGTTGGAGCCCCCCCAGACGCCGTCGCATGCTTCGAAGAGCGCGCCGATCGTCGGCTGCTCTCCGCGCGCGCCCCGTGCCATCGCCTCGAGCAGCGCGGGAGGCGCGGTGGGCAGGAACGGCGCGCCAGGGAGCGCGCGCACGTCCTCGCGACGCCAGCGCCGCCCGCCCCGCGCGGCCGCACGCGCGAGCTCGCGCCCTCCCGAGCCCGTCGGCAAGCGCAGGGTCAGGAGCGCCTCGTCCTCGTGGACGGCGCCGCGCTGCACGAGCGAGAGCGCGACGAAGAGCAGCGGCGCTTCGTCGAACACGCGCTGCCCGAGCGAGACGAGCAGGCGCGGCGCCCCCTCCGCGAGGATCGCGCGGCGCAGCGGCTCGCAGCGCGAGCTCGTGGTCCACGCCGCGGGCGTGATCGCGGCGAGCACGCCCTCCTCTCGCAGCAGGGCGAACCCACGCGAGAGGAACGCCACCGAGAGATCGATCTCCGCGCGCGGGTCGCGCCGGACGACCGCGGCCAGCGCCGGATCGAGCTTGCGGAAGCCGACGTACGGCGGGTTCGTGATCACGACGTCCCAGCGAGGTTCGAGGAGCTCGCGCAGCTCGCCGAGGCCGCGACGCTCGGGGCGCGCGCCGGCGTTCTCGGTCGCCGCGAGCACCGCGAAGCCGCGCTCGACGTCGGGGTGCGCGTCGATCGGCAACAGCGCGCCGAGCTCGTCGGCGCGCGCGAAGGCCGTCTCGACGAGCGGGTCGACCAGCCCGAGCGCGCCGCGCGGCACGCGGGCGTCGACGGCCAGGACGCGCGGCGCGACGTCGACGATGGCGCCGGCTCGCTCGCACGCGCGCAGGC
>CAIXWQ010000394.1 GCA_903923175.1 uncultured delta proteobacterium
CAGACCGTCCTCACCTTGCTCGCGGCCCACAAGTCAGGACGCTTTAACACCCTCTGGTCCGTGCTCTCCGAGGGCTACGCCGCGAACGTGACCCGGCCGAGGGCGGCGTAGGCGCCCAAACGGTGGATATGCACCCAGTGGCAATCCCATCATGTGGCCGACCGGATCGCCGGTCGGAAGCTGCACGTATGGCAAGGAGACCTGCGGCGGGACCGGGCAGACCGGCCCCTGCGTCGGTGCGACGGCGCCGGCGACCCCCGATTGCAGCGGTACGGTGCCCGACAGAGATTGCGATGGGCAGCCGGACGTGAGCAAGAACTGCAATTGCAAGGCAGACGACACCCAACCCTGCTATCCGGTGGGCACCGCCGGTTGCACCGAGTCGACGGCGATCGATCCGGCTACGGGCCACTACACGTATGCGTGCACGGGCACCTGCAAGGCGGGTTCGCAGAAGTGCATCTACGATCCCACGGACAAGAGCCATACCAAGACGATCTGGGACAAGTGCGACGCTCCCAATCCCGTCGTTCCTGCAGCGATCATCGACTGCTCTGGCACGAGCAACACGCTCTGCAAGGCTGACGGCAAGGTCGACAACCAACGATGGAGCACGTCCGGGTGCTTGCCCGCCAGCGTGCCGGGGGATCCACACGGCGCCGCGTGTGCTTCGCAGAGCTGCAACGGCGCAGGCTGCACGTTCATCCCGGTGGCGGCGGGGAGCAGCGCTCAGACCTACTTCTACGACCAAGACGGCGATGGCTACTGCTCGACGACGGCCACGTCGACGCCGTGTCAAACGGTGAGCTACGACGCCAACCACCGCGCGAGCTGCCTCGGCCAGGACGCCTGCGAGGACCCGGCGTCGAAGCCGGCTCATTTGGCCTTGGGATCCCCTTGCACCGCCGCGAGCGATTGCTGCCCGAACGCTGGTCACACGACGACGTGCGGGGGTAGCAAGTGCTGCTATGCGCTCGGCTCCGCGTGCTCGGGCGCGGGCTCGACCGGATGCTGCGCAGGTGCGTACTGCAACGCTACGAGCTGCGTGGCACTGCTCGGCTCCGGTTCTCCATGCACCAACGACTTCCAGTGCGCGGGGACCCTCGCCTGCGTGACCACGACCGGGACGGCCCTGTGCGGCACGAAGCCGACGAGTTGCTACAATACCGGTCACAGCTGCACCCTGGGCACGGCCGCCAATTGCTGCAGCGGGCTCACGTGCGTCCGGACGGGGTCAGGCAGCGCCGGAACGTGCCAATGACCGTCCCCGGTTCGGCCACGCGCGCGGGGCGAAGGGACGCAGCGGTGTGACGCCCTCGACCGGCCTCCTCGCCTCCCGCTACCGCATCCTCCGCGAGCTCGGCCGCGGCGGCATGGGCGTGGTCTACCTCGTCGAGCACGTCCACACCGGCGATCACCTCGCGCTCAAGCTGCTCCTCGAGAACCGCGGGGCGAACGCCGAGGTGATCGAGCGCTTCAAGCGCGAGGCGCGCGCGCCGGCGCGGATCAAGTCCGAGCACGTGGTGAAGGTCACCGACGCCGACGTCGCGCCCGAGATGGAGGGGGCGCCGTTCCTGGTGATGGAGCTGTTGGAGGGGAGCGATCTCGAGAAGGAGCTCGCGCGTCGAACGCGCTTCGCGCCGGCCGAGGTCGTGTGGATCTTCCGCCAGCTCGCGAGCGCGCTCGACAAGGCGCATGCGCTCGGCATCACGCACCGCGATCTGAAGCCGGAGAACGTCTTCCTCCATCGTCGCGAGAGCGGCGAGTCGATCGTGAAGATCCTCGACTTCGGCATCTCGAAGCTCGCCGGCGAGGGGGTGAACGACATCGCCAGCGCGGGGCTCACGAAGTCGGGCGCGATGATGGGGACTCCGCTGTACATGTCGCCCGAGCAGGCGCGCGGGATCACGGCGCTGGTTGGTCCGCCCACCGACATCTGGGCGCTTGGGCTGATCGCGTATCGCCTGCTCACCGGTAGGCTCTACTGGCAGGCGAACACGCTGGCCGAGCTCATGGTGCAGATCCTCGGCGAGCCGATGCCGGCGCCGTCGTCGCGCGCGCCCGAGCTGCCGGCGGCGTTCGACGCGTGGTTCGCCTGCAGCTGCGATCGGGATCCGGCGCGTCGGTTCCGCACCGTCGGCGAGCAGGTCGCGGCGCTCGCGAGCGTCCTCGCGGTCGATCACGACGGCCTGGCCAACGCCGCCACGCTCCTCGCGCCGGCGCCGAACCCGGCGGCGCGCGCGCCCGACGTGGCCGCCCTCGGTGTGCAGACCACGGCCGGCCCGCTCGCGCAGTCGGCGATCGCCTCGCCACCGACGCGCTCGAGGCGCGGCGCCTGGATCGCAGCGGTGCTTGGCGCGCTGGCGCTCGCGGGCGCGATCGTCGGCGTGCAGCTCGGACGCGGCGCGTCCTCGACCCGCGCCGCCGCCGCGTCGATCGAGCCCGAGCCCGCGGCGCCCAAGGCGCGCGGATCGGGAGGTGCGAGCGCCGCGGTCGGTTCGCCCGCGAGGGGGGACGACGGGGAGGGCTCGCCCTCGTCCGAACCGTCGAGAGCGCCGGCGGCCGTGCCTGCGACCGCCTCGGCCCTGGCCGCGGCGTCGTCGGCCCCGGTCCGCGGCCTGAAGACGACGAGCGCGCCGAAAGCCTCGTCTTCGCCTGCGCTCGCACCCAGCTCGACGCCGCCCCAGGCCACCGCCGAAGCGAAGACCAAGCCGCCACGCTACGAGCCTGCCGCGCCGTAGCCGCCGCGCCTCCCGTGGGGCCGCTCGCGCGTCGGGCGGCGCGGCACGCCGATGTTCCAGCCACGGCGCAGCGACTACCATCGGGCAATCCCCGATGCCCACCGCGCGCGATCTCCGCACCGCTTCTCACCGCGTCCTGCGTGAACGGATCCTCGACGGCCACCCCGTCGATCCTGCGCAGCTCGAAGGCTGGGCCTACCGCGGCACCAGCCTCGGGCTGCCGACCGTCGTCGAGAAGCTCACCTGGAAGACGTTCCAGAAGACCTTCTGGCGCGACCCGCGCTCGGGTCGCCTCTTCGGGTGGAACGTGCGGCTCGAGCAGGACGGCCTCGACGCGCCGAGCCGCCCGAAGCTGCGGCGGGGCAAGCCGGTCACCGAGTGGAACTACGAGGTCATCGCGCCGAGCGCCGACGTGCCGCGGCCGCGCGGCTTCGATCGCGGGCTGATCATCGACTACTCGCGCGCCAAGAACGCGCCGGGGCCGATGCGCGTCACCAAGGATCCGCTGGTCGCGCTCTCGCCCGGCAGCGCCGACGAGCTGCTCGGCGTGAGCTACCTCGTGGTCGCGGGGCGCTGCCTCGAGACGCCGACGTACTTCACGCTGGAGCGCGAGCACCGGATCGACTTCGTCCCCGAGGTGTTCGCGCCGGCCCACGAGGCCGACGCGGAGCAGGCGGCGCGCGGCCTCGATCCGCTGAAACTCACGGCGCTCGAGCGTGGCTGGGCCGAGGAGCTGTTCGCGGCGATCCTCGCGACGGGCGGCGACGAGGGGCTGCCGTCGTTCGCGTCGATCGATCGCACCGCCTTCTGGCACGCGTTCGCGACCGCGCCTTCGCCGATGGTGCGCGCGGGGCTGCGACCGATGCTGCACACGCTCGTGTTCCTGCCGGTGGTGAGCGGCTTCGGCAAGCCGTTCTTCCTCCTCTCGGAGGAGGAGCGCGCGCGCTTCCTCGCGAAGGTCGCGGGCGACTCTCGCTACTTCGTGCGGCAGTCGCTGGTGACGCTGAAGACCCTCGCGTGCTTCGCGTACTTCGACGATCCAAAAGTGCGCGCGCGCTTCGACGCGGCGCCGATCGCACCGATCGCGCCGCTCGCGCCGCTCATGACGCGCGAAGGCGGTGCCTCGTGAGCGCGCGGCTCTGCGAGCTCGATGGCCGCGAGGTGCGCGCGACGCTGGAGGCCGAGGCGGACGTCGTGATCGTCGGCAGCGGGCCGGCGGGCGCGACGGTCGCGCGCACCCTCGCGCAGCGGGGCGTGTCGGTGATCGTGCTCGAGGAGGGGCACGAGGCGCAGCCGAAGGATTTCGTCGCGAGCGGCGTGCGCGCGATGGCCGCGCTCTACCGCGACATGGGGACCTCGATCGCGTTCGGCAACGTCTCGATGCCGTACCTGCAGGGGCGCGTGGTCGGCGGCACGTCGGTGGTGAACGGCGCGATCAGCTGGAGACTGCCGCGCGAGATCGTCGAGGCGTGGAGCGCGGCGGATCGCGCGCTCGGCGAGGCGCTGACCTACGACGAGATCGCTGCCGCCGAGGCGCGCGTCGAGGAGCGGCTGAATGTGCGGCCGACCGACCCCGCGATCGCGGGCGCGAAGAACCTCCTGCTCGGCAAGGGGGCCGAGGCGCTCGGCGTCGCGCACCGGCCGATCCGCCGCAACGTCGACGGCTGCGTCGGCGAGGGGCGCTGCCTGCAAGGGTGCCCGCACGGCGCGAAGCTCTCGATGGATCGCAGCTTCCTCCCCGACGCCGTCGCGGCGGGCGGGCGCATCTTCGCCGGCATGCGCGTGGAGCACGTCGTGCACCAGCGCGGGCGCGCGCGCGCGGTGACCGGCAAGACGGCCGCCGGCGCGCGCTTCGAGATCCGCGCCCGGCGCGCGGTGGTGCTCGCGGCGAGCGCGATCCAGACGCCGTGTCTGCTCCGGCGCAGCGGCCTCACGCAGGGCCCGGTCGGCGACGGGCTCTCGGCCCACCCCGGCGTGTCGGTCACCGGGCGCTTCGATGCGCCGGTGCGCAACTGGCGCGGCGCGACGCAGGGGCACGAGGTCACCGGCCACCGGCACGAGGGGATCAAGCTCGAGGCGCTCGGCTTCGACGTGTCGCTGCTCGCCACGCGCGTGCCCGGCGTCGGCCAGGACTTCGCGCGCAGGCTCGCGGAGCTCGATCGCTACGCGGTGTGGGGCGCCGCGATCCGCGCGCGCGCGCTCGGCTCGGTGCGCCCGGGGCCGACGCGGCCGCTGGTGCGCTATTCGCTCACCGACGAGGATGTGCGCACGACGCGGCGCGCGGTGCGCATCCTCGGCGACACGCTGCTCGCCGCTGGCGCGCGCGAGGTCTACCCGGGGGTCCCGGGCTTCGACGCCGTGGTGCGCGACCCCGCCCACATGGCGCGCTTCGAGGCCGAAGGCTCGCTCGTCGCCGGCGACTACGCGATGTCGATGACGCACCTGTTCGGCACCGCGCGCATGGGCGGCGACCCCGCCAAGAGCGTCGTGCGCCCGGACTTCCGCCACCACGCGACCGAGGCGCTCTACGTCGCCGACTCGAGCGTCTTCCCTGGAAACCTCGGCGTGAACCCGCAGATCGCCATCATGGCGCTCGCCGAGCTCTGCGCCGATCGCGTGGCGCGGAGCTGAGGTGCGCGCGCCCGCTCACGCGCACGGCGCGTGACGCGCGCGTCAGGGGACCTCACGCGAGCGGTGGCGCGACGCTCCCCGAGAGGCGCCGAAGCCACGCGCGCACCGCGGCGTTCTCCGGCACGTCGTCGAGGAAGCTCGCGCGCCTTCGCGCGTCGCTGATGCGGTTCGCCATCGCGACGAGCCGATCGCGGGCGGCCTCGATCACGGCGCGCGCCTCGATCCCGCGGCCGTTGGCCTCGAGCGCGGCGGCGAATTGCAGCCGGATGTAGAGCTGCCCGCTCTCGACGCCCCGGAGCTTGGTGAGCAGCTGATAGGCCTCGCCCGCGTAGCCGAGCGCCTCGCCGGCGCGCTCGGGGCGGCGCACGGCGAGCTCGGCGAGCACCGCGAGGGCGAACGCGCGGCTCGAGGGGGCCGCGTCGGAGGCCTCGAGC
>CAIXWQ010000395.1 GCA_903923175.1 uncultured delta proteobacterium
GCGAGCCGCTACGCCTTCGCGGGGGTCGCGACCGCCGTGTTCCTCGGCGCCTGGGAGATCCCCGGCGTCGCGACCTCCGAGCGAGAGTCGTGGTGGGGCTACCTCGCGCTCGGCTGCGCGCTCTTCGTCGCGAAGGCGTGGTCGGTCGCGCTCGCGGTCGGCGCGCTACGTCGCACCCTGCCGCGCCTGCCGGGCGTCGCGCTCGTCCGCGTGCTGGCTCGTTACGTGGCGCCCGCGCTCGTGCTCGCCCTCGCGGCCACCGCGGGGTGGCTCGTGTGGCACCCGTCGCGCGGGGCGGCGAACGCGGTCCAGCTCGCGACCTTCGGCGTCGCGCTCGCGGCGGCGCTCGCCATCTGCGGCCGGCTGCTCCACGGCGTGACCACGATCACCGCGCGGCACGTCGATCCGCGCGTGTGAGCGCGAAGCCTCAGGGCTTCGGATCGCGTACGATCGTGCCGATCGAGTCGCCCATCACGACGCGCTGGATGTTGCCGCGCGTGGTGAGCTTGAAGACGCGGATCGGGAGCCGGTTGTCGCGGCAGAGCGTGACGGCGGTGCCGTCCATGACGCCGATGCGGTCGGCGAGGAAGCGGTCGTAGCTGAGCTCCGTGTAGAGCTTCGCGTCGGCGTGCTTGATCGGATCGCGATCGTAGATCCCCTCGACCTTCGTCGCCTTGAACAGCGCGTTGGCGTGGATCTCCATCGAGCGCAGCGCGGCGGCGGTGTCGGTCGAGAAGTACGGGTTGCCCGTGCCGGCGGCGAAGATGACCACGCGCCCCTTCTCGAGGTGACGGATGGCGCGGCGACGGATGTACGGCTCGGCGATCTGGCGCATTTCGAGCGCCGTCATCACGCGCGTCGGCACGCCCTGGCGCTCGAGAGCGTCCTGCAGCGCGAGGCTGTTGATGACCGTCGCGAGCATCCCCATGTAGTCGCTCTGCGCGCGGTCCATGCCGGCGGCAGAGCCCTTGAGGCCGCGGAAGATGTTGCCGCCGCCGATCACGAGGCCGAGCTGCACGCCGAGCGCGTGGACCTCGGCGAGCTCGCGGGCGATCTCGGTCAGCGTCTCCGGCTGGATGCCGAACGACTGCGTCGACGTCCCCTCGGGGTTGCACAGCGCCTCGCCCGAGAGCTTGAGCAGCACGCGGCGGTACTTGAGCCCCTCGATCGGCGCCGGCGGCGGCAGGCTCGGCGTGGGGTCGAATTCGTCGTCGTGCTCCGCGTCCGAGGTCGAGGTGAGGGCGGCGGGGTCGGGCGTGGAGCGGGACATGGCGGGGCAGGTAGCGCTCGCGAAGCGTCGGGGCAACGGTCTCGGGCCGAGCCGTGCGCGCCGTCGCCGGGATTCCGCGCGATTCTCGGTAACTTTCGCGAAACGTCGAGGCCTCAAAGAGGACCGCATGGGGAGCCGATCGGCCGAGGCGCGGGCGTTGCGAGGGGCCGTCGGCGCCGAGACGGGGCGGAGCGCGTGTGCGACGACGCGCGCGGAGGACGGCGGAGTCGTGCTACGAGTCGCACCGCACGCGGCGCAGGAGCTCTCGGTGACCGAGCAACGCAACGACGAAACCGGCACGACGCCCACGCTCACGCCGACGCCCGGCCCGGTCGTGCACGGGCGCGGCGACGTTCGGCTCGATTCGGTCGTGGATTTCGTGGCGTTCGCCGCGCGCTCGCTCGCGCTGTCGGCGTTCCTCGACGAGGCTCCGGCGCGGATCGGCGCCATCTTCGAGTCGCCGATCTGCTCGCTCTATCTGCTCGAACCGGAGCTGAGCGACGACCTGCCCCCCTCGGGTGGCCCCGAGCGCGCCCCGGAGCGCCCGCTCGAGTCCGAGCGCGCCGAGGACGTCCCGCACGAGCTGGTCATGCGCGGCAACGTCGGCTTCCCGGCGATGGCGCTCGGCGAGGTGCGGCTCCACCTCGGCGAGGGGATCACCGGCATGGCGGTCGCGCTCGGGCGGCCCATCTCCACCTCCGACGCCTCGCACCACCAGAGCTACCGCCACTTCGCGCAGCTCGGCGAGGAGCGCTACCCGGTGTTCCTCTGCGCGCCGATCCTCGGGCCCGCGGGGCCGCTCGGCGCCATCACGCTCCAGCGCGAGGCCTCGCGCACCTTCTCGGCGCGCGACGTCGAGCTCGTGGTGGCCCTAGCGTCCGCGCTGGCGCACGGCATCCTGCGCGCGGATCTGCTCGATCAGCTCCGGGACCAGCCCGTGGTGCGCGGCCCGGGCGGTGGCACGCGGCGCGTGACCTTGCCGGGGCGGCCGGTCGTGCCGGGGCGCGCGCTGGGGGCCATCGCCGCGCTGCGACGCCCGGCCTCGCGCCCGCGCGACGCTGCGCTGGGCGAGGGGGTGAAGCTCGTCTCGGTCGCCTTCGAAGTCGCGCAGCGCGCGGTGGTGGCGCTCCATCGACGCGGGCTCGAGATCGGGCTCGGCGAAGAGGCTTCGTTCCTGCAGACCTACGAGCAGATCCTCGACGACAACCGCTTCCGCGAGCGCGCGATCGAGCTCATCGAGCTCAAGCGCTCGGTCGGCGGCGGCATGGCGGAGGTCGCGCGCGACGCGACGCGGGCGGCGCGCCTCACCGGCGACGCCTTCAGCGAGCGGCGGTCGCGCGACATCGAGGATCTCTGCGACGCCATCACGATGCTCGCCGCCGGCGACCCGCGCGCGGAGCTCCCCACCAAGGCGGTGGTGATCGGCGATCGGCTGACCGTCTACGATCTCCTCGTGACGGCTCGGCACAAGCCCGCCGCGATCGCGCTGGGCGACGCGGGCTCCGGCGCGCGCACGCGCTCGCTCGCCGCGCTGCTCGAGGTCCCGTGCGTCACCGGCGTGCAGGGGCTGTTCCGCTGGGCGGCCGACGGCGACCTCGCGCTCGTGGACGGCGACCACGGTCTCGTCGTGCTCAACCCGTCGAAGGCCGACGTCCAGCGCGTGCGCGCTGCGCGCGGCTGAGGGCGACGCGCCGCGCAGGCGCAGCGGCGTCTACCGGGCCTGCGGCGACGCTTCCGGCCGTTCCGCGGCTGCGGATGTGGTACGAACACGGGCATGTCGATGAAGGTCCCCATGACTCCCGAGGGGCAGCAGCGCCTCCAGGAGGAGCTGAAGCGCCTGAAGTCGGTGGAGCGTCCCAAGAACATCCAGGACATCGCCACGGCGCGTGACCACGGAGACCTCTCGGAGAACGCGGAGTTCCACGCGGCCAAGGAGAAGCAGGGCTTCATCGACATGCGAATCAAGGACCTCGAGGACAAGCTCTCGAGAGCCGAGGTCATCGACCCGACGAAGCTGAAGGGCGAGCGCATCGCCTTCGGCGCCCGCGTGAAGGTCTCCGTCGCCGACGAGAAGGGCAAGGAGCTCGAGGCCGAGGTGAAGTACCGGCTGGTCGGTCCCGACGAGGCCGATCTCAACCAGGGGACCATCTCGGTGACGTCGCCGCTCGGCCGCGCCCTCATCGGCCGTGAGATCGGCGACGAGGTTCGCATCAAGATGCCCGCCGGCATGCGCGTGTACGAGATCCTCGACTTCACGTTCGGCGCCAGTCTCTGAGCCGTCCGTGGCCGACGCCCGAGAATTCGAGGCGATCGCGCGAGATGCCGAGACGCTGCTGGGGGCCGGCGACCTCGGTGAGGCCGCGACGAGCGCCCTGGTCGCGCGCGCGCGGGCGGCGAGCGAGCTCGTGCCTGCCGCGCGTCGCGACGACTGGCGCACGCTCCTCGGTGGGTTCGATCGCGAGGAGCCGACCGAGCGCCGCTGTGCCCGTCTCGAGGGGCTGATCCGGGCCTGCGCTGCGTTTCGCGCGCTCGCGCCCGGCGCGCCGAAGACGAAGCCGCTCGCGGCGGACGACAGCGTCTCGGCGCTCGCGGGGCTCGGCCCCTCCACGGCGAAGGTGCTCGCCGAGCAGGGGGTGCGCGACGTCGGCGATCTCGTGCTCTCACCGCCGATGGCCGCGATCGATCTGCGTGCGCCCGCGTCCGGCGAGGCGGTGCTCGCGGCGGCGCTCGCGCCCGAACGGCGCGCGATCGCGGTGCGCGGCGTCGTCGAGAAGGTCAGCATCGTGCCGCTGCGCGGGCGTCGCGCCATCCGCGTCGCGCTCCGCTCCGGTGACGTGCTCGTCGAGCTCTGGTGGTTCTTCATGGCCGCGGGCGCGCGCGCGCTGTCGGGGGAGATCGTCGCGATCGGCACGCCGAGCGTCTCGCTCGGAGATTCGCGCAGGCAGCGCACGGTGCGCATCGCGCACCCGCGGATCGTGAAGGCGGGGGGGCCCGGCGAGAACGAGCGGATTGAGGCCATCTACCCGTTCCGCGGCTTGCCGAACGCCAAGGTCGCCCAGGCGATCCGCGACGCGCTCGGTCGCCTGCCGCTCGAAGACCTCGAGCCGCTCCCAACGTCGCTGCTCGGCGACGCGCCGCCGCTGGCCTCGCTCCTCCACGACATGCACACGCCCGATGCGATGGACGCGCACCTCCTCGCGCGCGACGCCGTCCGCGCGCGGCTCGCGACGGCCGAGGCGTGCTGGCTCGTCTCGCGGCGGCTCGAGCGCGAGCGCGCGCTCTCGACGCTGCGCGCGCCGAAGCTCCCGCCCGATTTGCGGGGGCGCGCGGCGCTCGTCCGCGCCTTCGGCTTCACGCCGACGAAGGCCCAGGAGCGCGCGATCGACGCGATCGGCGCGCGGCTCGCCAGCGACGTGCCGAGCCGTACGCTGCTCACCGGCGACGTCGGCACCGGCAAGAC
Organism: uncultured delta proteobacterium; assembly: GCA_903923175.1. GTDB lineage: Bacteria > Myxococcota_A > Polyangia > Polyangiales > JADJMO01 > CAIXWQ01. The sequence goes on from CAIXWQ010000395.1 coordinate 4,731, forward strand.
GGCCGTGCTGCTCGCGGCGGCCGCGCAGGCCATCGCGGCGCGGAGCCAGGTCGCGATCTTCGCGCCCACCACGCTGCTCGCCGACCAGTACGTGGACGCGGCGGGGCCGCTCGCGCGCGCGCTCAAGGCGCGGGTCGTGCTGCTGCCGCGGGCGAGCGCCGATCGGGCGGGCTTCCAGCGCGTCGTTTCGCTCGCGCGCGCCGGCGAGGTGGACGTCGTGGTCGGCACGCACGCGCTGCTCGCCGACGAGGTGGCGTTTTCGCGGCTCGGGCTGGTGGTGGTCGACGAGCAGCATCGGCTCGGCGTCGCGCAGCGTCTCGGCGTCGTGGAGCGCGGGCGCGCGGCGAGCGCGCAGGGGCTCGCGCCGCACCTGATCACGGTGTCCGCGACGCCGATCCCGCGCACGCTCGCGCTCGCGCTGCGCGGCGAGATCGAGGCCGTGCACCTCGACGAGCGTCCGCGTGGGCGACGCACGCCGGCCACCGCGCTGCTGCCGCGCCCGCGCTTCGGCGAGGCCCTCGAGCGCCTGCGCGCCGCCCTCGCCGAGGGGGGGCGCGCCTACGTCGTGTGCGCCAACGTCGACGCGCGTACGCTCGACGACGGCACGGTCGATCCGCTCGCGAGCCCGGGCGCCAAGGCGCGCGCGGCCGAGCTCGCCAGGGCGCTCGGCGACGACGTCGTCGCGCTGGTGCACGGCGCGATGGACGACGACGCGCGCAGGCGCGCGCTGACTGCGTTCCGGCGCGGTGAGGCGCGCGTGCTCGTGGGCACGTCGCTGCTCGAGGTCGGGATCGACGTCCCCGAGGCGACGCTGATGGTCGTCGACGGCGCCGATCGCTTCGGCCTCGCCCAGCTGCACCAGCTCCGCGGCCGCGTCGGGCGCGGCGATCGCCTCGGCGCCTGCTTGCTCGTGCACCCGGAGCCGCTGGCCGACGCGTCGCGCGCGCGACTCGTCGCGCTCGTCGAGTCGCGCGACGGCCTCGAGGTCGCCAAGGCGGACCTGCGCCTGCGCGGCCCCGGCGATCTCGAAGGGGCGCGGCAGTCGGGCGAGGCGAGCGGCTTCCGCTTCCTCGATCCTTTGGCCGACGAGGCCCGCATCGGCGCGGCGTACGAGGCGATGCGCGCGCTGCTCGCGGAGAACCCCACGCTCGAGGGCGCCCAGCTGCGCGGGTTCCGGCGCGCGCTCGCGCGCTTCGACGCGCTCGCGGCCCCGGGCGATCTCGGGCTCGCGATGGGCGAGGCGGGCTGATGCGCCGGGTCGAGCACGAGCTCTGGGGCGCGCGGCCGTTCGTGTGGCGCTTCGGCGCGGCGATCGCGCTGACGCAGGCGCTGATCGGGCTCGAGGCGGCGCGCACGATGAGGGCGGCTGGGAGCGAGCTCGCGGGGGGCTGGGAAGATCTGCTCGTCTCGCGGGGCGTCACGGCGATCGGCCTGCTCGCCGCGGCGCCCGCGCTCCTGCTCACGATCGCGTTCGCGACGCTGCTGCCGATCGCGCTGCGCAAGGCCGGACGCGCGGCGTGGACCGCGTCGGCGGCGCTCATCGCGCTGCCGCTCGCGGTCGAGCTCTCGACCGGACGCAAGGCGCGCGCGCTCGCCGTGCGCGTGCCGTTCGTCGCCGGGGTGACGCTCGCGGCGTGCGCGCTCGCGTGGTGGCTGCTCCCGCACGCCGTCGCGTTCGGGCGCCGGCACCGCTGGGTGCTGCCGCTGATCGGCGTCGTGGTCCTCGGCGCGGCGTTCGAGGCCGACCTGCGGGTGCTGCCGCGGCTCTACCCTGCCTTTCACGCGGCGCTGGTCGCGACGATGGCCGTCGGCGTCGCGCTGATCGCCGAGCTCGCGGTCGTGATCGGTCGAGCGTGGTGGGTGCTCGCGTTCGTGGTCGACGTGGCCTCGTGCTGGGGCGCCTGGCGACTGGTGAGCGCGAAGGGGCGCGTGGTGTGGGCGGGGCAGGGGCTCGCGACGTACGAGAACGCGCGCCGCGTGGTCGACGAGCGCAGCCCGCTCCTAGGTCGCGCGGCCGCGCTCGCCGCGCGCAGGTGGCCGCCCCCGCCGCTCGAGCCGCTCGTGGGGGACGGCGCCGCGCCGGACCCGCTCGCCGCGTCGACGACGCGCACGCTGCGCGCGAACGGCCGGGATCTGCTGCTGGTCACGATCGACGCGCTGAGGGCCGATCACGTCGGCGCGTACGGCTACGCCCGCGGCACGACCCCTGCGATCGACGCGCTCGCCGCCGAGGGGGTCGTCTTCGAGCACGCGTACACGCCGACGCCGCACACCTCGTACGCGATCTCGTCGCTGATGACCGGCAAGTACATGAAGCCGATCCTGCAGCTCGAGGCGGCTGCGGGCGGCGCGCGCCGCGCGGACGAGACGTGGGCCGGTCTGCTGCGCGCGTACGGCTTCCGCACGGCGGCCTTCTACCCGCCGGCCATCTTCTTCGTCGACGGAGAGCGCTTCGCCGATCTGCAGCAGCGAGGGCTCGATTTCGAGTACGCGAAGGTCGAGTTCGCCGCGCCCGATCTGCGCGCGGCGCAGGTCGAGGGGTACCTGAAGGCGGCGCCGAACGACCACCCGCTGTTCGTCTGGGTGCACCTGTTCGAGCCGCATGAGCCGTACCTGAAGCACGCCGGGCACGACTTCGGCGACGGCGAGGTCGATCGCTACGACTCGGAGATCGGCGCGGCCGACGCCGGGCTCGGCGCGATGGTGCGCGCGTTCCGCGCCGCGCGGCCGGGCGGCGTCGTGATCGTCACCGCCGACCACGGCGAGGCGTTCGGCGACCACGGCGCGCGCTACCACGGCACCACGGTGTACGAGGAGCAGGTGCGCGTGCCGCTGATCGTGTCGGCGCCCGGGCTCGTCGCGCAGCGCCGCGTCGCGCAGCCCGTGCAGCTCGTCGATCTGATGCCGACGGTGCTGTCGGCGTACGGCATCCCCCGGCCGCCGCGCGTGCGTGGGCGCGATCTCGGGCCCTGGCTCGCGGCGCCGGAGCCGCCTGCGGACGACGGCGTCGCGTTCGCCGAGGTCGACGACGCGAGCATGTTCGCGCGCGGCGCGGATCGCCTGGTGTGTCTGCGGCGGGCGGCGGCGTGCGCCGTGTACGACGTCGCGCGCGATCCGCGCGAGGAGCACGCGCTCGCGGACCCGGCGAAGGTCGAGGCGATGCGGCGCGCGATGGGGGGGCTGGTTGCCGCGAGCGCGAAGCTCGAGGGGTTCGAGCTCTCGGGCGCCACGGCGAACGCCTGGCCGGACGCGCTTCGCCGCGCGTTCGCGGGGGACGCCGAGGCCGCGCTCGACGTCGCGCCGCTCCTCGACGACGTGGACGTCGGCTTCCGGCGCCGCGCGGCGGAGGCGCTCGCCAGGCTCGGCCGCGCCGAGACCGCGCCGCAC
>CAIXWQ010000396.1 GCA_903923175.1 uncultured delta proteobacterium
GGCGGTCAGGCGCGCAACGGCCCGATCTCCACCACGAGCCCGCTGTGGTCGCTGAGCCGCACGCCGTCGTCATCGGTCCCTCGCCACGCGTGCTTCACGCGTGCACGAGCAGCGAGCTCCGAGCTGAGGCAGACGTGATCGATATTCGGGTACGCGAGCAACCCCGCGGGCACGCGCTCGGTCTCCGTCGTGCATACGAGATCCGCCTCACGAAGCCCAGCACGTAGCTGCTCGCGCCCCTTGTTCGTGCCGTAGTAGTGCGGGCCGCCGAGGTTCATGTTCAGGTCCCCCGCGACGCACAGCGGGGCGCCAGGGGCCCCCGCGCGCAGGGCTGCCCATTCCGCGGCCTGCGCAGGAGCGACGCGGTAGAACTCGCTTCAGTTGCGCGCGTCACCCGCGGGACCGCCGTCGGAATGCCAAGGGAGCACGGTGCCGAACACGAGCAGCGGACCCTCGGGCGTGCGAAGGCGCGCGGCGACCGTGCGATGCGCGTTCTCGACGGGCACCGCTGCCTCGATCGGGTACCGCGACCAGATCGTCGTCCAACGCGCACCGGCGCGTCCCGTCTCACGCTGCGCGGTCGACGCCGACGCGTACTCGGGGCCGAGCGCGAGGTCGTCGTGTGTCTCCGTCAGGATCCAGACGTCGCAATCCATCGCCACGAGCCGACGGAGGCGGCGTGAGTTCTTCTCGACACCGAGGGCGTACTCCACGTTCCAGGTGCCGATGCGCATTCGCGAAGCGTCGGTGGGAAACGTGTGGCCGTCGATGGTACGAGGGGCGCCTCGGCCAGTGCGGGTCCGCTTCGGCGCCCGCGTGGCGCGCAAGCTCTCTCGTTCCTCGCTCAAGCGGACCTCGCAGAGGGCATGGACGAGAGGGCCAAGGACAGTTCGCGGTGAGGAGGCTCACCTCGAGCGTCCTTCCGTCAAGCTGGATGACCTCTTGGTGGGGACCTCGCGCGTAGGGCGCTCGACACGTAGCACTGGCGCGCGGGGTCAGCCGCGCGACCAGCCGCCGGCGCCCAAGCCCACCGCCGTCGAGGAAGATTCGATCACTGGCGTGCGGCAATCCTTGGATCTGCCGTGACGCAGTAGGGGTGGTGGGGCCATCGCTGTTAGCAGGAAATTTGTCCGCTCGTAGCGGCCCCCGGCACCAGGGGCGCCATGATGACGCCCGACGTCCGCCGCAACTGGGAGTCGATCCGCAACGAGCTGCCGTCCGACTACAAGTCGCTGGCGTTCGAGACGAAGGCGATCAAGCCGCACTACGCGAACGTGCAGATCACGGAGCCGGACGACCTGTTGCGGATGATCTTCCTTCACGTCGGCGCGAATCTCCCGCTTCGGCAGACGGTCGCGTGGTTCGCCGAGAGCGGCGGTCCGAAGGTCTCGGCCTACTGCCTGCACACGCGGATGCGCGCGGCGGGCGGGTACCTCTCCGCGCTGGTCGGGCGAATGACGAGCTGGCGGTCGCAGTGCGCGCCGGAGCTGTGGGACGGCTACTCGCTGATGCTGGTCGACGCGACTTCGTTCTCCGGTCGCGTTGCGACGGGGACCGACGCGCGCATTCACGCGGTGCTCCGGCTGGCCGACCTCGGTGTCGTGCAGGCCACCGCGCTCGGCGTCGAGCACGGTGAGACGCTGCGTCGCTTCCAGTGGGACGAGCGCCAGTTGGTGATCGGCGACCGGGCCTACTGCAATCCGCCGGGCATCGCCTGGGCCGTCGATCACGGCGCCGA
>CAIXWQ010000397.1 GCA_903923175.1 uncultured delta proteobacterium
GCGCGCGAACGAGGAGAGCAACCAGGGGAGCGGGGGCGGTACGCCCCCGAGTGCGCGGCGGCGACGTCAGCTACACCGACGCGGACTTGGGTGGACCTCTTCTCGCGAGCAGAGGCGGGTCAATTCTCGCGAGCGCTGAAGCCATTGCCCACAGCCGACTGGCGCGCAGCCGCGGATACTTCGCGAGCGTCTCCTCGATGAATGGGACGTACGGATCCACGCGCCGGCTCCGTGCCGTCTGCTTCGCGACGGGCAGGCCGCCGTGGACCAGCACGCGCTCGACGGTGTCGTGGTGTCGACCGAGCTGGTCGGCGATCGTGCCGACCGGCCAACGCTCGACGTGGTGCAGCCGCAGGATCCTCGCGCTCTCGTCGGCGCTCACCGGCTTGTGCGACGGGCTCACGACCGCGCCTCACGGGCCGCGCGCCCGCGGCAGCCGGGGCCCCCGTCGCCAGCGCGCGGGCACTCGCTCGCTCGGTCGAAAGGTGCCTGAAACGATGCGGCCGCAACGCGCGCACCGGGTGGCGCTGCGATCCTGAAACGACTTCGGCGCATGGACTCGACTCTCCTCGCTGCGCGCCGGCTCCGGCGTGGAGCGCGGCGGCGACGATGAGGTCGGCGAGGCCGTTCCCTCCGTCGAGATCGGGTCCGTTACGCGACGACGACGAGCTCGAAAATCGGCCTGCCGACGCCGACCTGAGGCCTGCCCCTCCGGCGACCGCGACCACTTCCGGTTGGCTGCCCGGTGCGTCTCGAGACGCCGCGTCCGCGCGCACGACCGGCAGCGCGCGTGCACCGACGCGCACACGGCGCAGAGCGGCACCATCCCCCGACAGCCCACGCACCAACCGAACCGCCCGTCCAAAACGCCGCCGCTCCTCACGGAGCGGCTGGACGCACGCGGCGACCGGCGACACGCTTTCCATCGGCGGACGCGTTCCTGCGCGTCTGCCGCGAAGGCTCGGGTGTTCCACCACCCGGGCCTTCACCTTCTCCAGCGTCGCGATCTACGTCGTCATCGGCGGCGGCGGCAGCGACGACGTGGGGCGATCACGCCGAGCGGAGTTCGTCAGATTTCGGCGGATGGTCGCTGGCGCCGACATCTCGAGCACGTCGTCCCCGGCGTCGCACCGTATCCGTCGGACGAGGCGATTCGCAGTCAGGTGCTCGCGGGCGTGCGGGTCGGCCGCCGGCCGATCGCCGACGACTTCCGGATGGCGATTCGGACCGCGCGCCACGGGCCTTCAGAAGCGTTCGAGTGCTACGTGGCGGCATTGCTCGCGGACCCGACACACGAGCGACTCTACCGCGCGCAGATCGAGCATCTGCGCAGAGGCGAGTTCTACGCACCGGGATTTGCGCCAGGAGAGAAGGGCGATCGTCCGCTGAAGCCACCCGCGCGTTGGTGACGACGAGCGGCGAGCGCATGCGCCTTGAAAGCCATTTCATCGCCTGAGGCGCGGCGCGGTACAGAGGAAGCTCATGGACGTTGGCGATCACGAGGCGAACGGTGCATGTCGCGCGTGGTACTGGAAGCGCAGCGGGTCAGGTCGATCGCGCGCCGGTCGACGCTCCACCCCGAGCGCGGCGAGCGTCTGGTGCACGTGTTCCGGCGAATCGATAGGCAACTTCAACCGCGTGTGCGCGCGCGACAGCTCGAGGACGCGCTCGTCGTCGAGCGTGCGGAGACGAGCCGCGACGGGTGCCTCGCCCCACGCGCGGAGCTCGAGGCCGTAGAAGCACCGGAGGTTCGCCGCGCGCCTATCGGCCGTACGCACCACGTCGATGGGCGCCTCGACTTCGACGCCGGGCGCGTGGCGGGCGAGCATCACGGCCAGCTCGGAGCCGTCGTCGAGCTGTGCAGAGCCCTTCGGCGGAGCGCCGCTCGCCGTGCTCGCGAATGCGGGCCACAGTTCAGGGCACCCCGCGAGCAGCGCCCGCGCGTAGCGCTCGATCGCCGTCAGGCCGCCGTGCGCGTGCAGGTACGGGGCGACCTGCCGGGGGTGAAGGAGGCCCGGCACGAAGCGGCGACAGGCGGCCTCGAGGGTCGCGCTCGGGTCTTCGAGCAGCGAGAAGAACGACAGTCGCGATCGCACGTGCGCGACGAGCGCGCTCGCCTCGGCAGCGTCGGCGACGTTCATCGGCGGCTCGTCTGCGAAGGGCTCGACGGCGAGCCCTCCGCCTGCGCGCCACGTGGGGTCGAGCTTCTCGACCTTCGCGTCGGTGAACCAGAGGGTGACCCAGCACGTGACGTCGCCCGGCGAATTGCAGTGGCTGGAGCTCAGCTCGATGCGGTGCTTGCCCAGCGCGCCTGCGCGCACGAGGAGCTTGCCACTCCGTTTGCCGACGAAGCCGGCGTCCGCGAGCTCCGCCGCGAGCCGCGCGTGGAAGTCGGCCGTCACTTCGGCGGGCCTGCGGACGTCCTTCGTCGACATGGGGTCGTTGGTTCTCCTGGGGCGACGATTCGGGGTGAGCTCCCTCGACGAGCCCCGGCGGCGCGAAGCCGCCGAGCCTCGCGACCTCGAAGCCGATTACCGCCGTCGAAGCCGAGTCGCACGCTCTTCCTCCTCGCCCTTCTGCGCTGCCTGTGCCGCCGAGGATAGGTCGCGTCGGGGGTGCACAGCACCGGGCGGCCGCTTCGGCGCCGCCGGCCCACGATTCGGAGGAGCGATACACGCTCCAGGTGACCCGATGCCACCACGTACGAGCACAAAGCCATCGATTCGGAGCACCATGCTTCGCCGATCAGACCATGCATCCACACCTTCGGCGCACGCAGCCGCCGCTTTGGTGCATCAAGCCATTATGATCCGAGCACCGAGCCGCTCGTTCGCCGCCCCACGCGGCCGATTGCGGAGCACCCGCCCGCCGCTCGCGCACCCCGGCGCGACTGCCCGCGCGCGGCGCGGCCACCTCGCTTCACCCGCCCGAGCAGCCTCCGCGCCTCACCCCACCCCGCCCCTCACCCCGCCCCGCCCGTCGCCGCCGCGAGCGCCGACTCGAGCTCCCAGCCCGGATCTCCGCCCGTCACCGCGCGCAGCCGCAGCGGCTCGAACTTGCGGTTGCGCCCGTGCGGATCCGCGACGCGCAGCGCGCCGGGCCCGTGGTCCGCGAGGCGTCGCGTGGGCGCCTCCCCGCGGAGCATCGCCGCGCACCCCTCGCGCACGTACTCGACCACGTCGTGTGCGAGCTCGATCGCGCGGCCGACCGGCGCCCCCGCGCGCGGCAGCACCGCCTCCTGCGCCTGCAGCACCGCCTCGAACGCCGGCGTGCGCGCGACGCCGTAGCGCGCCTCGACGAAGCGCGCGACCTCGTCGAGGAACGGGCGCCAACCGCCCGCGTGGAAGCGCGCGAAGGGGGTCACGTCGGCGCCGCAGAGCTGGGCCGGCGGCACGGCGAGCAGCGGGCCGAGCAGCGCCGCGGCCTCGGGGAGCTCGTCGGGGCGCGTGGTCACCGCCTCGGTGTGCGCGTGGATCACGTCGGCGGCGCGCAGGCCGTGCTCCCACTGCAGGTGCATCAGCAAGTAGCGCAAGATCGCCCAGTTCTGGTGGATCAGGTACGCGCACGTCAGGCGCCCCATCTCGCGCCACTCGGCCTCGGTGAAGGTCGCGCTCTCGATGACGGTGTCCGAGTCGTCGATGCGCAGCCGGTGCTCGGCGACGTACGAAGGGTCGGCCATCGGGCTGTTGGGGAGCATGCGCGTCGGGAAGATCTGCGCCTCCTCCTGCCGCTGGAAGACGAACTGCAGATCGTTCTTCCACGAGTCGAGCGTCTGGCCGGGGAGCCCCATCATAAGGTGGATGCGCGAGCGCCGGCCCATCGAGCGGTAGACGTCGCTGAGCTCGAGGTAGCGCTCCTGCTTGATGTTCGAGCGGCGGATGGTGCGGAGCGTCGCCGCGTCTTGCGTCTGGATCGAGATGGTCGGCTCGAAGGTGACGTCGGAGCGCTGCCAGCAGGCGAAGATCTTCGCGAGCTGCTCGGAGCCGTTCTTCGCGTAGTTCGCCACCACCTCGCGCGGGGCGCCCAGCCGCTGGCGCACCTCGGCGATCACCTCGGCGATCTCGAGATCGCGCGCGAGCATGCCGAAGTTCGCGTCGCCCATGAAGATGGCGTGGATGCCGTGGCGCCCGATCCACTCGAGCTCGGCGCGCACGCGCTCGATCGGGAACGAGCGGATCTTCTGCAGCGTCAGCGAGCCCCAGTCGCAGAACGTGCACTGGTAAGGGCAGCCGCGGTTGGTCTCGAGCGTCGCCATCACGAGCTGCACGCCGCGCCCGCCCTTGGCGCGCGCCGCGAGCACGCGGTCGAAGTAGCCCGTCAGGTACGGCGAGACGACCTCGCCGAGCTCCTCGATCCGCGCGGCGTCCGGCGTGCGCAGCACCTCGCCCGAAGGCGTGCGCAGCGTGAGCCCCGGCACCTCCGCGAGCGCGCCCGCGCGGGCCTCGGCCTCGTGCTCGAACACCTCGGCGAGGCGCGCGAACAGCGCGCGCACCGTGCGCTCGCCCTCGCCGCGCACGGCCGCGTCGACGTGCGGGTGCTCGCCGAGGAAGCGGCCGACCACCTCGGGGTGCTTCGGGGTCGAGGGGCCGCCGTGGAGCGTGAAGCAGCGCGCGTCGAGCGCCTTGGCGGCGCGCGAGCCGGCGAGGTTCGCGACCGAGTTCCAGACGTAGCTCGAGAACAGGCAGACGCCTGGCCCGCGCGTGCGGATCGCCTCGAGCAGCGCCTCCTCCGAGAAGAGCACCGGCTCGGAGAAATCGAACCGCGGCGCCAGATCGGGATCGTTGCGCACCGCCTCGACGATGAGCCCGAGCGCCAGCGGCAAGTAGAAGCCGTCGTCGTCCTCGGACTGCCGGACCACGCCGGTCGCCTGCAGCGGCGGCGGGTGGAACGGGTAGACGGGGATCGGCTTGCCGGCGGGCGTCATGTCGAGCCCGTGGATGATGTCGCCTCGATGGGCGAACGGCCAGCCGTCACTTGGCCGCCCCGGCCTTGGCGGCGGCGCGCGTGTCGCGGAAGTAGCCGAGCTCGGCGACGCCGCGGCGTAGCGGTGCCTGGTCTCCGGCGTCGGCGTCCACGCGCGCGTCCGCGTGCGCGTCGAAGAGGAACGCGCGCGCGTCCTGCACGCGCAGATCGATCCGCAGCCGCAGCGCGCGCGGGCTCGCGGCCGGCGCGGCCGGCGCGGCCGGCGCGGGCGCGCGCAGGA
>CAIXWQ010000398.1 GCA_903923175.1 uncultured delta proteobacterium
CGAGAGGCGGGGCTCGATCCGTACGAACAGCCCGTTCCCGCGTGCGGTGGGGCGAACGTGCTCGCGACGGTGGCAGGGACCGTCGACCGCTGGGTGGTGGTCGGGGCCCACTTCGATCACCTCGGCGAATTCGAGGACCGCACCTTCTGGGGCGCAGACGACAACGCCGCTGCGGTCGCCGCGCTCGTCGAGGTCGCACGCTCGCTTCGCGCGGATCACGAAGGGCGCGGCGTCATCTTCGCGGCGTTCGACGGCGAGGAGCCCCCGTTCTTCCTGAGCGCGGCCATGGGCTCGCAGGCGTTCGTCGCGGAGCCCCCGGTGGCGCGCGAGACTATCGACTTCATGGTGTGCATGGACCTCGTGGGGCACCGGCTCGGCCCCGCGGGCCTCCCCGACGAGATCGGTCAGACCGTCTTTGCGCTCGGTGCCGAGCGCAGCGCCGGCACGCTCGCCACGCTGCAGTCGATGGCGCGCGCCGAGCCGGGGGTCGTCCTCCGCCCGGCCGACGCCGACATCATCCCGCCGCTCTCCGACTACGACGCCTTCTGGCGCGCCCGAATCCCGTTCCTGTTCCTCAGCGCCGGACGCTCGATCGTCTACCACACTCCGGACGACACGCCCGAGAAGCTCGACTACCCGAAGATTGACGCAACCGCGCGTTGGCTCGCCCGATTCGTGCGCGAGACCCGACGTCGCGACGCTCCCGTGGTCTTCGACGAGCACGGGGCCGCCGATCTCGCGACGCTCGACCAGCTCGCGGAGCTCCTGCGCGGTCTCTCTGCGGTCTCCGCGGAAGCCGCGATCGTCCTTGGGCAAGTCGAGAGCCTTCGGGGCGCGTGTGGAGCGAATGGCCGGCTACCGAAAGGGCGTCGCGGCGAGGTGCGCGCAATCGTGCAGCAGATCGAGCGGCGACTGGGGTAGTTCCTGATGCGGCGACCGGCACCCGCCGAGTACTGCTGCCGCCGTCGCTACGGCGTGAGGTCCACGTCTTGTCGCGTGTCGGGTTCAGCGTGGCTCGTAGAATCGAGGCGTGGTTGCCTGGCCTCCTGAGCCCCCCGTTGCCAGCTTCTCGGCGCGCGCCAGGCGCTCCCGTGCCGACGCCACGCGGGGGTGCTCCGTCCCGACGAGGTGAGCCAGTTCCTCGACGACCGCCTCTGCAGATGCGCGCGAGCCCGACTCGATCAGTTCGCAGAGAGCAGCGCCGAGGCGCGGGCCGCGCAGCTCCTCCACGGGATTCGCGGTCGTCCCCGCGAGCCGCCCGAACAGCGCGCGCGCCTCCACTGAATGGCCCCGATCCAGCGAGAGCCACGCGAGCGCCGAAAGCAGCTCGCGCGCGGCGCCGTCCCGGACGCCGGGCGTGCGCTCACGAATGGCCAGCAGCCGGCGCAGTCTCGCTTCTGCCGGTCCGAGCTTCTCCAATCGTCGGAGCACCCCCGCCAGCTTCAGCTCGAGTTCGAGCGTCTCTTCGTGCTCCGCCCCGAGCGCCCGCCGCTGCAGCTCAATCGCGCGCTCATAGGCCAGCTCAGCCTCGTCGAGCTTCCCCTGCGCGTCGACCACCAACGCGATCCACTGGGCCGACGACGCGAGCTCGGGGTGGTCGCGCCCGAGGACACGTGCCCTCGCGTCGAAGTGCCCTCGAAAAGTGGACTCTGCGTCCACGAAGCGGCGCTGACGTGCGAGGATCGTGGCGAGCCTGAACAGCGACCCGAGGGTCTCGTCGTGTTCGCTGCCCAGCGTTCGCGTGTACGTCGCCACGACTCGGCGACACAGTAGCTCGGCCTCCTCGATCTTGCCGAGTCCGCGGAGCGTCGTGACGAAGTTGTCGATCGCGGTGAGCGTCTTTGGATGCTCCGCGCCGAGGGCTCGCTCGAATCGCGCGATGACCTTCCGATGCAGCGGCTCGGCCTCGTCGAGGCGGCCCTGCTTCGTCCGGAGTACCGCCAAGTTGTTGAGTGAGACGAGCGTGTCTGGGTGCACCTCGCCGAGCACGCGCTCTCGGGCCTCCAGCGCAGCGACGAGAAGGGGCTCGGCGGCGGCCAGGTCGCCGCGCGCCGCGAGGACGGAGCCCAGGATCGCGGTGGCGTCGA
>CAIXWQ010000399.1 GCA_903923175.1 uncultured delta proteobacterium
CAGTGCACGTCGAGCGGCGCCCAGGGGCCGAACGGCGCGCCGGGCGCGCGCGGCTCCGACGGGCCATCCGGCCGGCCAGGGCCGCCAGGGCCGCCGCCGGTGGTCACGCGCGCGCCGCGCGAGGCGCTGTTCGCGAGCGAGCTGCCGCGCTTGCGCGATCTCGAGGCGGGCGCGAAACGGCGCTGACGAGATCGGCGGCACTCGCGGCGCGCACGCAACGGATTGTTGCCGCGCCGGCGCGGAACCCGCGCGCGAGGTGCTCGCATCTCTCACGCACCCCGATGAACAACCGCAAATTCGCCTCTGCCGCGTCGCTCCTGCTGCTCTCCGCCCTCGCCCTCGCCGCCTGCTCCAAGGACCCCGCGGAGGGCAAGCCCCAGGCGACGGTCTCCGACCCGAAGCCGGTCCCGTCGATCGCCGCCGCGACCGCGGCGAGCGCGAACGCGAACGCGGGCGGCGGCGCGAGCGCGGCGGCCCCGGGCGCGGCGGCCGCGAACAAGATCGAGACGCTCACCTTCGACGAGAAGAGCGCCTCGGTCGGCTTCGTCGGCTCGAAGGTCACCGGCTCGCACGAGGGCAAGTTCGAGAAGCTCGCGGGCGCCATCACGCTGGTCGACGGCAAGGCCGTCGGCTCTCAGGTGAAGGTCACCATCGACGACACGACGCTCACCATCGAGCCCGAGATGCTCAAGAAGCACCTCTCCGGCCCCGACTTCTTCGACACCGCGAAGTACCCGGCGGCGACGTTCGAGTCGACCGAGGTCAAGGCGGCGGCCGGCGGCGGCGACAAGTACGACGTCACGGGCAACCTCGATCTGCACGGCGTGAAGAAGTCGATCTCGTTCCCCGCGACCATCACCGTCGACGCCAAGGGGGTCACGGTCGCCGCGGAGTTCGACATCAACCGCAAGGACTTCGGCATCAACTACGCCGGCAAGGCCAACGACCTGATCCGCGACAACGTCGTGATCAAGCTCGCCATCAAGGGCGCCCGCAAGGGCTGAGCCCTGGACGCCGAGCGCGCCGGGAACGCCGGGCGCACGGGCCGGAGCCCGCCCTCGAAGGAGGCGCGGGCTCGCGCCTTTTTGTCTCCGAGCGGCAGGCGCACGGCGGCGCTTCAGCGCTTGCCGGGCACGCGCGGCTTGTGCTCTTTCGCCAGGCGCTCGCGCTCGGCCTCCATCGCCTCGGCGCGCGCGAGGCTCCGGCCGACGGTCGCGATCAACTCGCGCAGGGCCTCGTCCTTGACGCTCGCCGGCGGCTTCCCGCGTGGATCGCTGGCCGCCGCCGCGTCGCCGACCCGCGCGAGCTCCTGCTCCGCCGGCGCGACCACGCCGCCGCGATCGATCGGCGCGACGACCCCGACGCGGAACCGCAGCTGCCGCGCGTCGACGCCGCGGGCCCTCAGCCGCTCGAGGAGCAGCGGCGCGTGCAGCGCGAGCTCCTGCGCCCAGGCGGGCGACGAGACGACGACCCAGAGCGTGCCGCGCTCGAGCCGCTCCGGGATGGTCCGGCGCGCGAACGCGACCCCGGCGACCTCCTCCCAGGTCTTGCGCGGCACGGCCACCTTCGCGAGCGCACGACCCGCCTCCGAGTGCTCCAGGAGGGTACCGATCGGCGCGGGATCGCCGCGGCCTCTGCGGGCGAATCGTCGTCGGCTCGCCATGGCCGGTCCCATGCGTCGGCCGCGCCCCCGCGTCGAGCGCGCGGCCGCGCGACCGCGCGAACGACGCCTTTCCAGGCCGGAGCGGGCCCTCTACCCTTTGGCGCCGATGTGGTCCTTCGCCCGCACGAGACGGGCGGCGTAGACGGTTCGTTTACCTGTAGAGTACCCGCCGCCGCGTCGCCGCGCCTGCGCCCGCGTGCCCGTCTCGGTCTTTTGAAGACGTCCATTCCCTCGCCGCCGAGGAAGGCCCGTTCGATGGAAAACTCCGGTTCCGAAGCCGCCCCGCTGAGCACCCCCACCTCGCTTCGTGCGACGGGGCCGCACTCGACCTCGATGCCGGCGATCCCGCCCGCCCCCGCCGCCGTGGGGCACCCCGTCCTCGAGGTGGTGCGCGGCGAGCTCGAGCGCCTGTTCTCGATCGACGAGCTGCTCAACCTCTCGGCCGGCTCGCTCGGGATCGCCCCCGAGAGCCTCGGCGGCTCCACGGCAAAGGGGGCCTACGCGCGCGCGCTGGTCGACTACTGCGCCGAGCACGACGCCCTCGAGGCGCTGGTCGACGCGGTGCTGATCGAGAAGGCGGAGGTCGATCCGCGCGTCCGCGAGATCGCGGCCAACGGGCTCGCGCACGCCGACGAGCTCGCCGCCGGCGTCACGGTCGGCCCCTTCACCATCACCAAGAAGCTCGGCGAGGGCGGCGTCGGCGTCGTCTACCTCGCGACGCGCGACGACGAGGGGCACCACCGGCAGGTCACGCTCAAGATCGTCAAGCGCGAGGCCGCGCGCGACCTGCGCGCCCTGCAGCGCTTCCTCACGGCGAACCGCCTCGTCGGCGCCGTGCAGCACCCGGGGCTGCCGCGCAACGTCGAGTCCGGTTCGCTCGCCGACGGCAAGATGTTCGTCGCGTACGACTACATCGAGGGGCAGACGCTCATGGCGCGCCTCGGCCGCACCGGCCCGATGCACGTCAACGAGGCGCGCCCGTTCCTGCGCGGCGTCCTCGAGGCGCTCGCGGCGCTGCACGAGAAGCGTCTCTGCCACGGCGATCTCAAGACCGAGAACGTGCTGATCGCGAAGGCCGACGTGCAGCAGGCGGGCGCGCCGCCGCGCGTGGTGCTGATCGACTTCGGCACGGATCGTCTGCGCGCGCGCGGCCGCACCGCGCTCCACCAGACGGGCATCCTCGCCGTGTACGGCAGCGCGAAGGCGATGGCGCCCGAGCTCGTGCGCGGGCACGTGGCCGACGCGAAGAGCGACGTCTACGCGTTCGGCGCGCTCCTCTGGGAGGTTCTGACGGGCAAGGCGCTGTTCTCCAAGCCCGGCTCCACCTCGCTCGAGGTCGCGCTCGCGCACTTGGCCGAGAAGCCCGAGCCCCCCAGCGCCCACGCGCCGCGCGGCTGGGTTTCCAAGGAGCTCGACGCGTTCGTGCTCGAGCTGCTGCAGAAGGAGGCGACCGCCCGCCCGACCGACGCACGCGCGGTGCTCGAGTCGCTGGATCGCTTCGGCCGCGCGGCCAACGTCGCGCCGGAGAAGACCGCCGAAGCCGACCGCCCCACGCTCTCCGACGACGACGTCGATCTGCGCATCGCGGAGCTCGTCGAGCGCCCCGAGGACAGCGAGGCCGCCGCGGCGCTCGAGAAGGCGATCGAGGAGGGCGGCAGCGCCGAGCGCATCGCCGACGGCTTCCAGCAGATCGCCGAGGGGCTCGAGGGCGAGGAGAAGAAGGAGATCCGCCGCTCGATGCTCTTCCGCGCGGCGCGCATCTTCGAGACGGCCGCGAAGAACCCCGACCGCGCCGAGGCGGCCTACAAGCGCCTCCTCGAGCTCGACCCCGAGGACGAGATCGCCCAGGCCGCGATCGAGGAGCTGAAGAAGTCGACGGGCCAGTGGTCCGACGTCGTCGAGATGCTCCTCTCGCGCGTCGAGAACGTGTCGCACGGCCGCGAGCGCGCCAGCGTCTACGCCGAGATCGGTCGGCTCTACGAGGCCGAGCTCGAGGACGCGGAGAACGCCTTCGTCGCGTACGTGCAGGCCTTCTGCGAGGAGCCGCGCGAGAACGACTACGGCCGCGACGTCGAGCGGCTCGCGGGCACGAACGAGGAGAGCTGGGACGAGGCGCTCGGGCAGGCGACGCACCGCTCGCAGGTCGAGGGGGTCTCGCAGGAGGACAAGCTCGCGCTCTACGTGCAGATGGGGAAGTGGTTCATCGCGAAGGTGAACCGGCTCGATCTCGCGCTGCCGTCGTTCCAGGCCGCCATCGCCATCGACCCCGCGCACGACGTGGCGCTCGAGGGGCTGTGCGAGGTCTACCGCCGCGCGCAGCAGTGGCCCGAGCTCGGCATGGTGCTCATGCGCCGCGCGGACGCCTCGACCATCGCCGCCAAGGCCCGTGATCTGCGGGCGCAGGCCGCCGAGATCCTGGAGAACAAGCTCTCCGATCCGAACAAGGCCAAGGACCTCTACCACGCCATCGTGAACGAGGATCCCGGCCACGCCGCCGCGGTCGACGGCCTCGAGCGGCTCTGCCAGCGCACCGGCGACTTCGCCGCGATGGTCAAGGTCGTCGAGGCGCGCGCGGCAGCGCTGCGCGGCCGCGAGAAGGCCGACGCGCTCTGCCGCATCGGCGAGATCTTCGAGGACCAGCTCGGCGATCTCCCCGAGGCGATCCGACGCTACGACGCCGTGCTCGCGCTCGACGCCCGCCACCTCGGCGCGCTCAAGGGGCTCGACCGCATCTACAACCGCCGCGGCAACTACAAGGAGCTGCTGGCGAACCTCAACGCGCAGATCGACGCCGCGGCGACGCCGCGCCAGAAGATCGGCCTGTGGGAGCGCATCGCCGCCATCCACGACGAGGAGTTCCTCGATCACGCGGCGGCCGCGGATGCGTACGAGCAGATCCTCAAGATCGACGGCGCGCACGACTCCGCGCTCACCGCGCTCGTGCGCCACTACCGCGCGCTCGATCGCTGGGAGGACGTCGCGGCGCTCTACGAGCGGCACCTCAAGATCATCGAGAACCCGACGCGTCGGGTCGAGGTCCTCCTCGCCCGCGGCCGCGTCCTGCAGGAGCAGATCGGCTCGCCCGAGCGCGCGATGGCGGTCTACGAGAAGGTCCTCGAGGCAGCGCCGCAGCACGCCGGCGCGCTCGAGGCGCTCGCGCACCTGCGCGAGAGCACCGGCGACGCGAACAGCGCCGTCGCGGCGGTCGAGGCCCTCGCGGCCAAGGCCACCACGCCCGAGGCGAAGGCCGAGCAGTACATCCGCGCGGCGCGCCTCCTCGAAGGGCGCGGCGACAAGGACGGCGCCATCGATCGCTACAAGCTCGCGCTCGACGCGAACCCGAACGACAAGTCGGCGGCCGCGGCGCTGCGCGCGGCGTACGCGGCGCGCGGCGACGTGTCGGCCGCGATCGCGATGATCGAGCGTGAGGTCGCCATCGCCGACAGCAAGCCGGCGAAAGCGAAGCTGTGGGCCGAGATGGCGCAGGTCGCGCGCGACAAGCTCAAGGACGACGACAAGGCGCGCGAGGCCGCGCTCAAGGCGCTCGACGCCGACCCGACCAACATCGCGGCGCTCATCATCCTCGGCGACACCGCGTTCGAGGCCGAGCGCTACGTCGAGGCGGCCGGGCGCTTCGAGCCCGTCGCCAACCGCGCGGAGTCGATCCCGCACGCCGACGCGGTGCGGGTGCTCTCGCGCTACGTCGACGCGCTCATCCACGTCGACAACGGCAAGGAGGCGATCAAGGCGGCCGAGAAGCTGCGTCAGCTCGCGCCGGAGGACGGCGAGACGCTCGAGCGCGTCGGCAAGATCCTCTTCGAGCACGGCGACTCCAAGGCGTCGGTCGATCTGCACAAGGAGCTGGTCGAGCACCTCGGCGACAAGCTCACCGGCGCCGATCGCGGCGCGGTGCTCTACCGCCTCGGCGAGGGGCTGCGGCGCATCGGCGATCTCGACGCCGCGATCGCGCCGCTCGACGAATCGGCCGACCTCGACACGCTCGCGGTCGCGCCGCTCGACTCGCTCGTGAAGATCTACGAGGCGCAGGACAAGTGGGCCGACGTGGTCACGGTGAAGCGTCGTCGGCTCGACATCGCCGAGGGCGCCGAGCACGTGAAGCTGATCCTCGAGATCGGCGACATCCTCGCGGGCAAGCTGAAGGACCGCGCGGGCGCGGCCAAGCAGTACGTCGCGGCGCTCGACGAGCGACCCGACGACCGCGGCATCATGCTCAAGCTGATGCAGATGTACTCCGAGTCGGAGGACTGGTCGCAGCTGGTGGAGGTCGTGCTGCGCCTCGGCGAGCTCGCCGAGGATCCGGTCGCGAAGTCGAAGTACCTGACGACGGCGGCGATCGTCACCGACCGCCACATCAAGGACCCGATCGAGGCGGCCGCGCTCTTCGAGAAGGTCGTCGCGGTCGATCCGAAGAACGACAAGGCGCTCACCGAGGCCATCCGCCTGCGGAGCGCCGAGGGCGATCACGCCGCGACGGAGCGCCTCCTGCTCATCAAGCTCGAACGCGCGAAGACGGCGGCCGACAAGGCGGCGCAGATCGCCGCGTACGACGCGCTCGGCGACGTGCGCCACCGTCACCTCGACAAGGTCGACGACGCCATCGAGGCCTACGAGGCCGCGCAGGCGCTCGATCCCGAGGGGCGCGAGCGCGCCGAGACGCTCGCGAACATCTACGCGAGCGACGCCTCGCGCTGGCTCGACAAGGCGGTCAAGGCGCAGTCGGCCATCCTCAAGCGCAACCCGTACCGCGCCGAGTCGTTCAAGCTGCTCCGCAAGCTGTACACGCAGAGCAAGCGCGCCGACGCGGCGTGGTGCGTCTGCCAGGTGCTCACCAACCTGAAGCTCGCCGAGCCCGACGAGGAGCGATTCTTCAAGCGCCACCGCGCCGAGGGGCCGGCGCCCGCGCAGTCCGCGTTGAACAACGAGGACTGGAACACGCTGATCCGCCACCCCGATCGCGACCCGCTGCTCACGTCGGTGATCGCGCTCATCGAGCCCGCGATCATCGCGTCGCGCGGCGTGACGCTGCAGGCCGAGGGGTACGATCTCCAGTACGCGGTCGACGTCGCCAACGACCAGTACCCGATGTCGCAGACGCTCTACTACGCCTGCGGGGTGCTCGGCCTCGAGATGCCGATCGTCTTCCACAACCCGAACCTGCCGGGCGGCCTCGCGTTCGTGCACGCGAGCCCGCGCGCGGTGGCGCTCGGACGCGCCGCGCTCGACGCCAACGTGCCGCCGCAGGCAGCTGCGTTCGTGGCGGCGCAGAAGCTCGCGTACTTCACGCCGGGGCAGTACGTGCGGCAGCTCGTCGCGACGAGCGCGGGGCTCAAGGCCTGGCTCTTCGGCGCGATCAAGCTCGCGTCGCCGAACTTCCCGATCGCGCCCGAGCTCGAAGGGCCCGTGGCCGAGGCGGTGAAGGCGCTCCAGGCGCTGCACCCGAACCAGAAGGAGCAGCTCAACGCGCAGACCGGCAAGCTGCTGCAGAGCGGCACGTCGATCGACCTGAAGAAGTGGAACGGCGCGTGCGACCTCACGGCCGACCGCGCGGGCTTCCTGCTCACGCACGACCTCGAGACCGCGCTCACCATCGTGAAGGCGGGCGAGGATCCGAACGCGCCCGTCTCCGTGAAGGATCGCATCAAGGAGCTCACGCTCTTCGCGGCGAGCGAGGACTACTTCGCGCTGCGGCAGAAGCTCGGCATCGGCATCGACAACTGAACGAGCGCTCGCGTTCGTGCGGCGCGCGACGTCTCCCTTCACCGGGGCGTCGCGCGTCGTCGTTCGAAGCGTCGCTGGAGGATGCCGGAGACGACGGCGGGCGCGCAGCCGGTGACCTCGCCGGCCGGCGTCTGCTTGAGGGCCATACGCACGAGCGCGAATTCGACGTCGAGCGTGTCGTGGTCGACGACCAAGGCGACCAGCTTGCGCCCCTCGGCCTCGCGCGCGTCGACGAGGCAGCCCGCGAGGCCGGCGTCGTCGTAGCCGCCCGCGGGGGCCCACGGTCGATAGAGATCCTGGACCTCGTAGCGGCCTGGCTCCTTCGTGGGCCACAGGACGAGCCGCAGCTCGTCCTCGACGTAGGCGCGCTCCCAGCGCGCGGCGTCGAGCACGCGCAGCTCGATCCGATCGGCGAGCACCGTGGCGCGCAGCGCGCGGCCGCTCGACTTGGAGACCCACACGCCGGCGAGGGCCTGCGGGCGCCTC